>NZ_BCQR01000133.1 GCF_001552175.1 Actinomadura kijaniata NBRC 14229 | reverse complement strand
CCCGGCCCGCGTCGGCGGCGGCGTGCGCGGCCAGCGCCAGCCGGCGGCCCCGGTCGCGGGGGTCGGGGCTGAGCGCGGCGGCGCGCTCGTAGACGACGGCGGTCGAGACGACGCCGCCGCCGGACCGCATCTCCTCGGCGGCCTCCTCCAGCTCCGCCGCGACGGGCTCCTCCGGACCGGTCGCGGCGGCGGCCAGGTGCCACACGTGGCAGCGGTCCCCGGCCGCCCGGTACGCCGCGGCGAGGGCCCGGTGCGCCTCCAGGCGCCGCCCGAACGTCGCGGCGTCGGCCGCCGCCGAGCGGATCAGGGGGTGCCGGAACTCCAGGCGCTCGTCGGCGACGGTGACCAGGCCGTCGCGTTCGGCGGGCTCCAGATCGGCGACGGACGCGCCGAGCCGTTCGGCGGCGGGCAGCAGGATCGCCAGGTCTCCCTGGTGGTTGACGGCCGCCAGCAGCAGCAGCGTGCGGGTGGCGTCCGGCAGCGCGGCGACCCGGTCGGCGAACGCGGACCGCAGCCGCGTGTAGGTGGAGGACGGCTCGCCGGGCGCGGCGCGGCGGGCGGCGGGCAGCTCCAGCAGGGCCAGCGGGTTGCCCTGGGCCTCGACGAGGATCTCCTGCCGGGTGGGGGCGGGCAGCGCGGCGGCGCGCTCGGTCAGCAGGCCGTCGGCGGCCCGGTCGTCGAGACCGGTGAGGCGCAGCTCCGGCAGGCCGGGCGCGGTGAACTCGGCGGCCCGCCCCGCCGGGTCGGCGTCCCGCGCCGCCAGCAGCATCACGATCGGCTCGGCCTCCAGCCGCCGCACCGCGAACAGCAGCGCCTCCACCGTCGGCTCGTCCAGCCACTGCGCGTCGTCGACCAGGCACAGCAGCGGGCGCTCCTCGGCCAGGTCCGACAGCAGCGTCAGCACCGCCAGCCCGACCAGGAACCGGTCGCCGCCGGCGCCGCCCTCCATCGCCAGCGCGCCGCGCAGCGCCCGCCCCTGCGGTCCGGGCAGCGCGTCCACCCGGTCCAGGTGGCGGCGCAGCATCAGGTGCAGGCCCGCGTACGGAAGGGACCGCTCGTACTCGGTCCCGGTGGCGCGCAGCACCCGCATGTCGGCGGCGGCGCACTCGGCGTGCTCCAACAGCGCCGACTTGCCGATCCCGGCCTCCCCGCGCAGCACCAGCGCCCCGCTGCGCCCGGCGCGCGCCTGCTGGAGCAACCGGTCGATCGTCGCGGTCTCCGCGTCCCGTCCGTACAGCATGACCGTCACCCTACGGTGGAGCGCGCCGCCTCGAACGCGGCGAGCAGGTCCTCCTCCGACTGCGCCCCGCCCAGCCGCCGGCCGTCGACATAGAAGACGGGGACGCCCCGGACGCCGGAGGCGCGGACCCGCTCCAGCGCGGCCCGGGTCTCCCCGGCCCTCGCGTCGCTCCACTCCACCCCGGTCTCGGCGGCGAGCCGCCGCAGCACCGCCGGGTCGGCGACGTTCAGCTCGTCGGTGTGGTGGGCGCGGAACAGGCGTTCCACCATCGCCTCGCCCCGGCCCTGCTCCGACGCGACCGCGATCAGCCGGTGCGCCTCGAACGTGTTGGACATGACCGCGCCCGCGT
Organism: Actinomadura kijaniata NBRC 14229; assembly: GCF_001552175.1. GTDB lineage: Bacteria > Actinomycetota > Actinomycetes > Streptosporangiales > Streptosporangiaceae > Spirillospora > Spirillospora kijaniata. The sequence goes on along the minus strand of NZ_BCQR01000133.1, from coordinate 33,309 downwards.
GCCGGAACGTCAGCCCCTCGTCGGCGGCCTTGGCGGTGATGCCCGCGATGGCGTCCTCGGTGGCGTCCCCGAACGCCCGCCGCAGCGCCGCGACCTTCGGCTCCCCCTCGGCGGTCGCGTCCGGCTGCAACTGGAACGGCAGGAACGCCGTCTCCAGCTCTCCCCCGCGTTCCCGGAACCGCGCTGCGGCCCGCTGGAGCCGCGCGAACGCGAAGTACGACCACACACAGGGCACGTCCAGAACCATCTCGATCCGCATCTCAGATCTCCCTTCCACCGGCGACGCTACGGACGCGGGCCGCCGCCCGGCATCCGTCAGGTGACCGGTCCGGCGGCGTGACGGGGCATGGCCCGTGCGTGACGGGGCATGGCCTTCCCCCAGGAGGCCGTCATGGGTGCCGGACGTTCCGGGAACGAAGAGATCCTCTCCAGCCTGCGGGAACTCACCGAGCTCCTGGTCTCCACCGAGGACGTGCGCCAGGCGCTCCAGCACATCGCCGACATCGCCGCCAAGACCGTCCCCGGCGGGCCCGCGGCCAGCGTCACCCTGCGGACCCGGCACGGCCCCTCCACCGTGGCGGCCTCCGGCCCGCTCGCGCGCACCGCCGACCTGCTCCAGTACGAGCTGGGGCACGGGTCGCGGAGGGAGGCGGAGGGCGGGCCGTGCCTGGCCAGCCTGCACGGCCAGCGGCGGACGGTGATCCAGGACATCGCCGCCGACGGGCGCTGGCGTTCCTTCGGCGAACGCGTGCTGGAGATGGGCGTGCGCAGCGTGGGCAGCTATCCGCTCGGCGTGCGGCGGGGCGTTCCCGGCGCGCTCAACCTGTACTTCCCCGATCCGGGTGGCGTGAACGAGGGCAACGAGCCGGTCGTCGAGGTGATCGCCGACCACGCGGCGCTGCTGCTGCGGGGCGTGCTGCGCCACGCCGACCGGGCGCGCACGACCGAGCAGCTGCGCGACGCGCTGGCCTCCCGCGCGGTCATCGACCAGGCACTGGGGATCATCATGGCGCAGCGCCGCATCCCCGCCGAGGAGGCGCTGGCCCTGCTGCGGCGGGCCTCCCAGCGGCGCAACCGCAAGCTCCGGGACATCGCCGCCGGGATCGTGGAGGGCGTCACCGGGCACCGCGCGCGGCCCGGTCCGTTCCAGGAGGGCGACCCGGGCTGACCTCCGGGCGACATCCGGCTGACTCCCTGTCGGGAAGCGGAGCGCCGGGATATGCTGCATCTCATACGGGTCCGGAGGCGCGGCCCGCTCCCCATCGGTGCAGGAGCACGCCGCGACGCCTGGTTTCCTCTCTCTTCCGGCGAACGGCGCCCCGCTCCGCACGATGAACCCGGACCGGGAGACGTCCTGCCCCTCTGTCATCCGGTCCGTGGAGCCCGACCCCCGGTCGTCTTTCCGGTGCCGCCGGGGCGGGTTCCGAACGGGACCCTTGTCGTTATCCCCCCCGACGACAGGGGTCCCGCCCTTTTGCGGGGCCTTTGCGGGGCGCGCGGTTGAAGCCCGCCCGCCGGGTAGGGACAGCCCCGCAACCGCCTTCGTCCGAAGGGAAGGGCCCATGGCCGGAACCACCGAGACCGTGGTCGACCTGCTGAAGAGGCAGCACGAGGAGATCCGTTCGCTGTTCGCCAAGGTGGAGGACAGCAGCGGGAAGACCCGCCGGGAGGCGTTCGACCGGCTGCGTCACCTGCTGGCCGTGCACGAGACGGCCGAGGAGGAGATCGTGCACCCGTTCGCCAAGCGTGAGATCGCGCGCGGGGACGCGGTCGTCGGAGCGCGGCTGAAGGAGGAGAACAAGGCCAAGGGGATGCTGGAGGAGCTGGAGCGGCTCGGCCCCGACGCGCCCGAGTTCGGCCCGCTGTTCTCCCGGTTCCACAAGGACGTGGAGGAGCACGCCCGGCACGAGGAGCACGAGGAGTTCCCGGAGATCGAGCGCAAGGGGACCGAGCAGCAGCTGCGCGGGATGCGCGCGGCGGTCGAGATGGCCGAGCGGCTCGCCCCGACCCATCCGCACCAGGGCGTCGAGACGCCGGTGAAGAACCTGATGGTGGGACCGTTCGCGGCGGTCATGGACCGCACCCGCGACGCCATCCGCAACGCGATGAAGTGACCCCGGGAGGGCGCATGCCGAACGACCGCAAGGACCCCGACGACCGGCCCCTCGCCGACCGGCGCGAGGACCCCGAGGCCGCCGCGGGCGACGATTTCGGGGACGAGCACACGCCCGGTCCGACCGACCCGCCCAACGCGCCCGACGACGCGCCCGGCGGGGAGGCCGAGGGCTACAGCCCGCAGACCGAGGTGCCGTGAGCGAACGGGAAAGGGCCGCCCCGCCGGGGCGGCCCTTTCTCCGTGCCCTCCCGGCTCAGGCCGGGTGCGGCGGCTGCTGGTCCGGCGGGACCCCGCCACCCTCGCCGCCGCCCTTGTCACCCTTGTCGGTGCCGTGGGCGTTACCCGGCGTGCCGGTCTTCTCCGGATCGGTGGCCTCGGGGGCCGGTTCGTCGGTCACGGCGGTGCGCTGGGAACGGCGCATCTCCGGCTGTTGCGGATTCGGCATCTCTCCCCCTCAATGCTGTTCTCGCGGACTCAGAGCATGCTGATGCTGTCGGGCCGCAACGGGTCGTGGCCGACCGTCATCAGGTCGCGCCGCCACCCGTCGTCGCTCGCGCCCTCCTCGGGCTGCTTCTCCAGGCGCTCCTGCACGTACTCGACGACCTGCCGCATCGTGGTCACGTCGTCGGAGGTCAGGTCCACCTTGCGCTTGCCCAGGATCCTCACCACGTGCTTGCCCAGCTCCGGCAGGTCCATGCCGGGGTCGGCGGGCATGGCCGTCTCGCCGGACGCCTCGGTCAGCAACCAGGTGCGCAGCTCCTCCGAGGTCATGTTGACGGTCTGGTGGAAGTCGTCCCAGAGCAGCTCGACCTCGGCGGCGAGTCGGTCGTTCACTTTCCACCTCCCAGTTGGCTGTGGGCGCGCCCCTACCCTGCGTAGGGCCAGGTATGCGTTATCGGCGTCAGACGGGGCATGCGAGACGCATGGACCATTCGGAGACTCCCGTGTTGGACGCGCTGGCGAACTACCACCGGCGCGGTTTCGTGCCGTTCACCCCGCCGGGCCACAAGCAGGGCCGGGGGGCCGATCCGCGGGCGCGTGAGGTGCTGGGGGACGCGGTGTTCTCCTCGGACGTGCTCGCCGTCTCCGGGCTGGACACGCGGACGTCCGACCACGAGGTGCTGGCGCGGGCCCAGGCGCTGATGGCCGACGCCGTCCACGCCGAGAACGCGTTCTTCTCCACCTGCGGCAGCTCGCTGTCGGTGAAGAGCGCGATGCTGTCGGTGGCCGGGCCCCACGAGAAGCTGCTGGTCGGGCGGGACGCCCACAAGTCGGTGGTGTCCGGCCTGATCCTCAGCGGGGTGCGGCCGGTGTGGGTGGAGCCCACCTGGGACGCCGGGCTGCACCTGGCGCACCCGCCGTCGGCGGAGGCGTTCGCGCGGGCGTGGGAGGAGCACCCCGACGCGCGCGGCGCGCTGGTGACCAGCCCGACCCCGTACGGAACGTGCGCGGACCTGGCGGCGATCGCGGAGATCTGCCACCGGCGCGGCAAGCCGCTGATCGTGGACGAGGCGTGGGGCGCGCACCTGCCGTTCCATCCGGACCTGCCGTCGTGGGCGATGGACGCGGGCGCGGACGTGTGCGTGACCAGCGTCCACAAGATGGGCGCGGGCCTGGAGCAGGGGTCGGTGTTCCACCAGCAGGGCGAGCTGGTCGATCCGGACGTGCTGAAGGCCCGCGAGGACCTGCTCGGCACCACCAGCCCGTCGGTGCTGATCTACGCGGGGCTGGACGCGTGGCGGCGGCAGATGGTCGAGCACGGCCGGGAGATGCTCCAGGAGGCGATCGAGCTGTCCCGGCGGGTCCGCGCGGAGATCGAGAAGATCGACGGGCTGCACGTGTGCGAGGACGAGTTCACCGCCCCCGGCATGGCCTACGACCTGGACCCGTTGCAGGTCGTCGTGGACCTGGAGGCGCTGGGGGTGCTCGGCTACCGGGCGGCCGACTGGCTGCGCGAGCACTGCGGCATCAACCTGCACCTGTCGGATCACCGCAGGATCAGCGCGCAGCTGACGTTCGCCGACAACGCGCAGACGACGGGCCTGCTGGTGGGGGCGCTGCGCGAGCTGGTCGACCACGCCGACGACCTGCGGGGCGGGCCGAGGGTCGCGGTGCCGGACCCCGGCGAGCTGCGGCTGGAGCTGGCGGACCTGCCGCGCGACGCGTTCTTCGGCCCGGCCGAGCAGGTGCCCGCCGACGCCGCGGTGGGGCGGATCTGCGCGGAGATGCTGACGCCGTACCCGCCGGGCATCCCGGCGGTCATGCCGGGCGAGCGGATCACCCGGCCGGTGCTGGACTACCTGCGGTCGGGGGTCGCGGCCGGGATGGTCGTGCCGGACGCCGCCGACGAGTCGCTGGACACCATCCGGGTGCTGGCGCGGAGCTGACCGCCCCGGCGCGGCGGAGGAACCCGTGCGGGGCGGGGTCAGCGCCGCGCCGCCCCGCACGGGCGTTTCTGGGGGTCGCCGCGTTCTCGCCCCGATACCCCGGTGATCCGCCCGCCATGCCGTCTTTCTTGGTGAATTGTGGACGGTTCCGGGGGTAGGGCTTTGCCACCGGGACGAGGAGGCGGCGGTGGCACTGCGCGGCGGGACGCGGGGGGAGAGGAAGCGGGGGAAGGTGCCGGAGCGGCCCACGCATCTCGGCCGGCGCGGCTGGTGGCAGGCGGGGCGGCGCACGTTCCGGGAGATCCGGGACGACCAGCTGCTGGACTGGGCGGCGGCGCTCACCTACTACGGGGTGCTCTCGCTGTTCCCCGGCATGATCGTGATGGTGTCGCTGGTCGGGCTGGTCGGCCAGGACGGGCGGCGCGCCCTCACCGACAACATCCGCCAGCTCGCCCCCGGCCAGGTCCGGGAGGTGCTGCTGCGGGCCGTGGAGGGGCTGGCGGCGTCCGCGCCGACGGCCGGGGTGCTGGCGACCGCCGGTCTGCTGGTGGCGCTGTGGTCGGCGTCGCGGTACGTCGCCGCGCTGATCCGCGCGCTGAACGCCGTCTACGACATGCCCGAGGGGCGTCCGCTGTGGAAGCTCGCGCCGCTGCGGGTCGCGCTGACACTGGCGATGGTGGTGGTGCTGGGGGCGAGCGCGCTGGCGGTCACCTTCACCGGGCGGCTGGCCGAGCAGGCCGGGCGGATCCTGGGGTTCGAGTCGGCGGGCGTGGCCGTGTGGTCGGTCGTGAAGTGGCCGGTGCTGCTGGTCGTCGTGATCGCCGCCATCGCCACGCTGTACTGGGCGGGCCCGAACGTGCGGCAGCCCGGCTGGCGGTGGATCACGCCGGGCTGCGTGCTGGCGGTGCTGGCGTGGATCGTGGCGTCGGCGGGGTTCGCGCTGTACGTGGCCAACTTCGGCTCCTACAACCAGACCTACGGGGCGCTCGCCGGGGTGGTGATCTTCCTGGTGTGGCTGTGGGTGTCGAACGTGGCGATCCTGCTGGGCGCGGAGTTCGACGCCGAGCTGGTGCGGGCGCGGCGGATGGCCGAGGGGGTCCCGGAGGACGCCGAGCCGTTCGCCGTCCCCCGCGACACCCGCGCCATGTCCGAGGAGGAGACGCCGCCGCGCCTCAGCGGAGGGCTGTGAGGGCCCGCCCGGCGCCGCGGGTGCGGCGCACGGCGTAGTGGACGGTGACGGCCACCAGCAGCGGTCCCCAGAGCAGGAACGGCGCGTAGCAGGCGAACATGACCACCCCGGCGAGGCCCTGCGGAGCCTCCGGGCTGGCCATGTTCCCCGTCCACTGCCCCATCATGCTCCACCCGATGAGGGTCACCGCGACCGCGCCCGTCGTCGCCAGCCCGACCGCGAGCCACACCGGGACGTTCCGCCCGCCGACCAGCGGCATCCAGCGCGGGAACACCTCGCCCCACGGCCGCACCAGCCCCAGCGTCAGCAGCGCGAAGAACTCCGAGACCAGGCTGAGGGCGAACACGTACGGCGTCAGGACCGGGTCGGGCGCGTGGTAGAGCTCCGCCATCGAGCCGCTGAACCCGACCGGCACGCCCAGCCCCAGCGCGATCCGCCACAGGCCGCTGGGCAGGACGGCGAGCGGGACGGCGTGCGCGGTCCATTCGGCCCACCGTGGAACGGGGCGGGTGGTGGTGGTCATGGCGTCCTCCTGGGCAGGGTCTCCCGAACGCCCTCATGCTCGTCCGCGGGCCCGCCCCGGGGCTTCCCGCGCGCGGGCCACCCCGCTCCCCCGCGCGGGGGAGATCATCGGAAGGCGCGGCCCGGCGGGATCACCGTTGGTACGTTCGCGTCAACGAGTGCGGGGAGGCGGCGTGACCAGGACCGGGGTCGGGCGGTTCAGCGGCGAGGGCGCGCGGGAGCGGTTCCTCGCCGCCTACGACGCGGCGATGGCGCTGTGGCCGGAGCCCCGGCGGGAGGTCGACGTGGAGACCTCGTTCGGGACCGTGCACGCGCACCGGTACGGGACCGGCGAGGGGATCCCGCTGGTGCTGCTGCACGGGCACGGCTCGAACGCCTCCGCCTGGCATCCGCAGGTCGCGGCGTTCGGCGCCCGGCATCCCGTGATCGCGATCGACACGCTCGACGATCCGGGGCGCAGCGTGCAGCGGGTCGTGGTGCGGGACTCGGCCGACAACGCGCGGTGGCTGGCGGAGGCGTTCGACGGGCTCGGGCTGGAGCGCGCGCACCTGGTCGGGCACTCCTACGGCGGCTGGCTGGCGCTCAACCAGGTCGTGCACGGCGGGGCCGGGCGGGTCGCGTCGGTCACGCTGCTCGATCCGGCGGGGCTGGCGAGGGTGCCCGCGCGGTTCGTCGCCACGCTGGCGCTGGCGGGCGCGGCGATGTTCGCGCCGTACCGGGTCCGGCCCGCGCTGGGCCGGGCGCTGGCCAACGCCGCGCTGACCCAGCCGCCGGTGCTGATGAGGCCGGTGATGCTGGCGGCGCGGACGTTCCGGCCGGCGGCGCGGCCCCTGGTGCGGCCGTTCACCGACGAGGAGCTGCGGGCGGTGGACGTCCCGGTGCTGGCGATGTTCGGGGCGCGCAGCACGCTGCTGCGGCCGCGGGAGGCGGCCGAGCGCGTGCGGGCGCTGATCCCGGACGTGCGGACCGAGACCGTCGCGGGGGCCGGGCACGGGCTGCCGATGGAGCGGCCCGACGTGGTCAACGCGCGGGTCCTGGAGTTCGTGGCGGGCGTCACGGCATCACGCTGAGGGCGCGGCCGAGGGTGGTCAGGCGCTCCGCCACGGTCCCGCCCGCCGGGTAGAGGCGGACGGTCGTCACGCCCGCGTCCCGCCAGACCCGCAGGCGGTCGCGGACCATCGGCTCGGTGCCGATCAGCGTGGTCGCCAGCACCATCTCGTCGGTGACCAGGGCGGTCGCGCCCACGCGGTCGCCGGACCGCCAGCGCCGCCAGATCTCGCCGGTGACGTCGGACCAGCCCTGGCGGGCGTAGGCGGCGTTGTAGAAGTTGGTGGTGGCGGTGCCCATGCCGCCGATGCTGAACGCCAGCTCCGCCCTGCGGCTCTGGAGGTGGGCGCGCATCGGCTCCTCGTCGTCGAAGATCGCGACCTCGGCTCCCTGGCAGACGTCCAGGTCGGCGCGGGTGCGCCCGGCGGCGGCCAGGCCCGCGTCCAGGTGCGTGAAATAGGCGCCGGCCCTCTCGGGGACGAAGCTGGTGCCGAGCCAGCCGTCGGCGACGCGGCCGGTGAGCTCCAGCATCCTCGGCGACAGCGCCGCCAGGTAGAGGGGGATGCCGGGGTTGGGCGCGGTGGACAGGCGCATCGGCCGGGCCTCGCCGGGCAGCGGGATGCGGAACGCCTCCCCGGAGTAGCTGATCCTCTCGCCCGCCCAGGCCCGCCGGATGATGTCGACCGTCTCGCGCATCCGGGTCAGCGGCCGGTCGAACGGGACGCCGTGCAGCCCCTCCATGACCTGCGGGCCCGACGCGCCCAGCCCGAGCAGGAACCGGCCCTGGGACAGCTCGGCGAGGGTGAGGGCGGTCTGCGCGATGGCGACGGGGGTGCGGGTGCCGAGCTGGATCACGGCCGAGCCGATCAGCATCCGCTCGGTGCGGGCGGCCAGGTAGCCGAGCGCGGAGGGGGCGTCGGAGCCCCACGCCTCGGCGACCCAGCACACGTCCAGGCCCAGCTTCTCCGCCTCCAGGGCGAAGTCGAGGGTGGCGCGGGCGTCGCGCGACGGCTCGACGGTGGTCGCGGTGCGCATCAGCCCGTCCCCTCGGCGCGGGCCTCGACGCGGGCCTTGATGCCGGCGACGGTGCGGGTCATGGCGTGCTCGTGCTCGCGCATCCGCACGAAGACGATCTTCTGTTCCCGGTCCGGCCGCGCGTCGATGACGAGGGTGAGCCCGGACGGTCCCGGTCCGATCCGCACCCACTGCCGCAGCAGCGTGCCGCCGTCCCGGGGTTCGAGGGTGAAGCGCCAGGTCGCGCTGGGGTTGTCGGGGTCCTCGACGGCCCAGGCGAACACGCGCGGCTCCTCGCACTCGACGACGTGGGAGGTGGTGGTCCACTCGCCGATGGCGGCGTGCCGGTTGCGGCCGGTGAAGCAGCGGCCGAGCGCGGGGCCGTCCCCCTCGTCGAGCCAGGCGACCTCCTGGACCTCCTCGCTCAGGTCGGCCATCGCCGCGACGTCGGTGACGACCGGCCAGACGCGTTCGGGTGGGGCGTCGATCCAGGTCTCGACCTCGGCGGTCGGTCCGTCGGCGTAGCGCGCGCCGGTCCACTCCATGGCGGCCACCTTCCGTGCGTGGGGGGGTGCCGGGATGGTTTCGTCAATGGACTCAGCATGTCAACGCCTTGGTTTTCGGTCGCGCATCCGATCAGTAACGGGCGCGCAGGACGCGGGCCCAGGGGTCGCGGGGCGCGTTGCGGGCGAACTCGGCGGCCCCGTCGGGGGACGTCCGCGCGGCGTCCACGGGCTGGAGCCAGGTCACGGTGACGTAGTGGCCGACGCCGGTGACGCGGGCGCGGTCCCACCGGACGGCGTGGTGGAAGCGGGTGCCGCGCGCCGGGGACAGGAATCCGGCCCGGCCGTCGAGGGCGGCGCGGAGGCGTTCGGCGGCGTTCCGGTCGCGGACGTCGATGAGGGCGACAAGCGCCTGGTAGCGCTGGTCGTCGCTGAGGTAGACGGCGCGGGCCACCTGCTCGCAGTCGGCGTCGAGCAGGGCGCGCTCCACGCCCCAGACCGCGTCCCGGCAGAACGAGGTGAGGTGCTGCTCGACCCGGCGGTAGGTGAGGGTCCCCGACAGGCTCTTGAGGCTCCCGCCGCCGAACAGCTCCTTCTCGGTGAGGCCCCGGGACCTCGCGGGGCGGGTGTCCAGCTTCCGGTCCCCGGCGACGGGCCGTCCCTCCAGCTCGACGGGCCGCACCTTGCTGGTCCAGGTGACGTGCGGGGACGGGGTGATGCGCGACTTGCGGTGGTTGGTGTAACGGACCTCGGCGCGGCAGGCCGTCACGGCCAGCGCGAGGACGACGACGAGTGCGGCGATGCGACCGGAGGGGCTCATGCCGCGCCACGCTAGGCGTCCCCCGCGCCCGCCCGTCAGGGGACGGAGTCCCGCCGCCTCCGGGACAGCCCCCGGGTCAGATATATAACGCAAACCCCTATTTGTGGGGGTCGGTGCTGGTCAGAGCGGGAATGTTCTGATCAGCACTTCGAGAAGACTGGGCGGTGCCGGTGGGCGCGTACGGGTATGCGGTGGTCGATGTCGAGACGACGGGGCTGCGGCCCGGACGGCACGACCGGATCATCGAGGTGGGCATCGTCCAGGTCGACCCCTCCGGCCGGATCACCCGGGAGTGGGGCACGCTCGTCAACCCGGGCCGCGATCTCGGGCCGCAGCGCATCCACCGGATCAGCGCGCGGGACGTGCGGCACGCGCCGTCGTTCCCCGACATCGCCGGAACGGTCGCCGGGCTGCTGCGCGGCCGGGTCCTCACCGCCCACAACCTGCGCTTCGACCAGTCGTTCCTGTACACCGAGTTCCGGCGGGCGGGCGTCGCCGCGCCGCTGCGCGACCCGGAGAACGGCGTGTGCACGATGCGCTGGGCGCCCCGCTTCCTGCCGGGCGCGCCCCGCAACCTGGCCGGGTGCTGCGCGCTGGCGGAGGTGCCGCTCAGCGGGCACCACGACGCACTGGTGGACGCGCGGGCGGCGGCGCGGCTGCTGGGCTGCTACATCCAGCGCGCGCGAGGGGACGTCCCGTGGGTCGGGCTGCTGGCGACGGCGGAGCGGACCCTCTGGCCGGACCTGCCGGTCAGCGAGGCCCCGCCGGTGCGGCGCGGCGTGGCGACGCAGCGGGACACGCACTTCCTGGCGCGGGTGCTGGACACGCTGCCGCGCGTGCCCGAGCCGTGCGGGGCCGACGCCTACCTGGGGCTGCTGGACCGGGTGCTGCTCGACCACGACATCTCGCCGACGGCGGCGGACGCGCTGGTGGCGTTCGCGGCGGGCGTGGGGCTGAGCTGGAGCGACCTGCACCGGCTGCACCAGGACTACCTGGCGGCGCTGGCCCGCGCGGCGCTGGCCGACGGCGAGCCGACCGAGGCGCGCCGCACCGAGCTGGTGCACGTCACGCGCCTGCTGGACCTGCCGCTGGACGCGGCGGACCGGGCGCTGCGGCGGGCGCGGGACACGGCCGTGCCGCCGCTGGCGCAGTTCCGGCTGGAGCCGGGCGACCTGGTGGCGTTCACCGGCGAGGCCGACGAGCAGCGCCACGTGTGGGAGGGCCGCGTGCGCGCCATGGGCTACGTGCCGTACCCGCGCGTGACGCGCCGGGTGAAGCTGCTGGTCGCGGCCGACCCGGACACGATGTCGCAGAAGGCGCGGCGCGCCCGCATCTACGGCGTCCCGATCGTGACGCCGGGAACGTTCCTGCGGCTCGCGGGTCGGTAGCGGGCGCGGGTCAGGAGCGGATCCCGAACAGGCCGCCCTCCCGCCCGGCCATCTCCGCGCACACGTGGTGGCGCAGGCCAGGGCTGTGGGCGAGGGCCTCGTCGAGGCGGTCGGAGTCCAGCGTCACGACGTACTGGAGGCCCTCGCGGTCGCCCACGTCGGCGGCCAGCTCCAGCGCCAGGGCCGTGCGGCGGGCGTCCACGTGGTCGAACAGGTGGCCGTCGTGGACCAGGAAGTCGGGGCCGTGACCGGAGCGGCGGGCCGTCACCGCCAGGCACAGGTCGAAGCAGAACAGCGCCATCGCGCGCCCGTCGGGCGTCGCGTTCCCGCCGATGGACGGCAGGAACCGGTAGCCGGAGCGGCCCGCCTCGATCGTCAGGTCGACGGTGCGGCGGGCGCCGTAGAGGCGCCGCGCGTAGGAGGCGTAGCGGCGGGAGACGGCGGCGACGCGGTCGCGGCGGTCGTGCAGGTCGTCGCTGATCTGCCGTTCGATCTCGCCGGACCGGTGGCGGACGTGGCGGCCCGCCTCGCTCCAGCGGGCGACGACGGCGCGGCGTTCGGCCAGCTCGGCCAGGCGGCCGTCGAGGTGGGCCAGGCGGCGGTGCAGCTCGGTGTAGGCGGCGAGGGCCCCGTCGGCGTCGAGCAGGCGCATCACCTCGGCGCGTTCGCGGTCCAGACGGTCCAGCTCGGCGTGCTCGCGTTCGCGCTCGCGGCGGAGCCGGTCGTGCTGGGACTCCAGGTAGCGGCGGCGGTTGGCGACGACCGACCGGTGGAACGCGCGGACCTCCTCGAACCGGCGCGTCACCAGGTCCGGCAGCACCGCCCCGGCCTGCTCGTACACCTGGCGCAGGTAGGCGTGGTCGGGCAGGTCGCCGGCGTCGTCGGCGATGGCCGTCTCGATGTCGCGGATGCGGCGCTCGGTGACGGCGAGATGGTCGTTGATCTCGCGGATGCGGCGGCTGAGCGCGTCGGCCCGGTCGCGGTGGCGGTCGTAGCGGCCGGCGAGGCGGAACGCGGCGAGGTCGGCGGCCAGCTCGGCGCGCTGCGCCCGCAGCGCGCGGATCCGGGCGTCCAGGTCGCCGAGGCGGCCCAGCGTCATCCCCATGATCGACTCTTTGGCGGCGCGGCGCAGGGCGCGTAGCTGCCGGTCGGTCTCCCCGACCTCCCGCACCTTCGCCACCAGGTCCACGTCCAGGGCGAACAGGTGGGCCAGCGCGGGCTGCGCGTCGGTGGCGCGCTGCCCGCGATGGGTCTCCACCGGCGACGCGTAGCCCCCCGCCGCCACGTCGCGCAGGTAGTACGGGACCACCGAGCGGAACGACGGCTCGTTGCCCTCGCCGGTCAGCCCGAACAGCGCGCGGCCCAGGTGGGCGCGGAGGCGTTGCAGGCGCATCGTCTCGTCGTCGATCCGGACCGTGGCGGGGTCGGCCGCGCCGCGCGTGATCGTGGCCGGGTGGCCGGACAGGTCGAGGGTGAGGGCGAAGCGGGCCCCGGCCAGCTCGGCGCGGCGCAGCGGGTGGCCGACGCGGACGTCGCCGCCGAGCAGGAAGTCCAGCAGGCGCACCAGGCCGGTCGTGCCGGCCGGGTCGCGGTCGCCCCCCTCGTGGTCGCGGGGGCGGTGTGCGACGGCGACGTTCAGTCCCGCGCCGAACCGCACGGGCCGGAAGGTGGGCAGGTCACTGGTCAGGTCGTGCAGCACGGCGCGTCCCCTCCGGTAGCCGGGTCAGTTCCCCGTCGCGGTGCTCGACGGCGCCGATCGCGTAGAGGAGGTCCAGGGCCAGGGAGAACCACCAGAACGGCGGTGTGGGGTCCATCCCGCGCGCCGACCGCCACTCCAGCAGCCGGTCCCAGGTCGCTGAGACGCTGCGGGGGCGGTCCAGTTGCAGCAGGATCTGCGCGGCGACGGCCACCAGCGCCTGGTCGGCGGGCAGGGTCTTAGAAGGAAGCAGCACGGCGGCCCTCCACCGGGGACTCGAAGATCTCGCAGCGTTCGAAGAAGTGGGTGACGACCATGAGCGCGGCGCTGCGGCGCTGCGCCGGGTCGGGGCAGCCGCCCCCGGCGAACGCCTCGGCCACCAGGTCGTCGCACAGCGCGTGGAACACCGCGTCGGAGGTGGGCAGGACCGCCCGCAGCCCGGCGAAGCGGGTCAGCAGGTTCTCCGAGACCTGGGCCTGCTCGCCGGGCGAGGCGAAGGCGAAGTAGTAGCGGACGTGTCCGGTGTGGGTCTGGTGGTGCTTGATGAGGTCGGCGACCTCGGGACCGAACCCGTTGTGCTCGATCTTCCCGAACGCGACCTCGCGGACGGGGTCGAGGCCGGGTTGCAGCCGGGTGCGGGCCAGGGACTCGACGCAGCGGGCGATGTAGGTCATCCCGGCGGGGTGGTCGGACGGCGGCGAGCCGACGATCTCGGCGAGGCGGTCGCGGGCCAGGAACGCGCAGTGGTTCCACAGCACCTGCGGGGGCCACACCTCGATCCGGATCGACCCCTGGTGGCGGCGGCGCAGGTCCAGCACGGCGCGGGCGGCCATCTCCGGCAGCCCGCCCGCGTTGTTGTGGACGAACGCCCAGCGTTCCATGTGGTCGCCCCAGTAGCGCAGGGCGGTGTGGAAGTCGTCGTTCACCTTCCTGGCGACGCGGCCCTGGTTGGGGGAGGTGGCGCCGTAGCAGGCGAGCATCAGCCCGCCCACCCAGCCGTCGCAGCCCTTGTCGCCGCGCCCGGTGGGGTCCACGGCCATGAACTCGCCGGGGTGGACGGCGTGCATCAGATCGTTGACGAAGGCCTGCCATTCCATGCCGGTCTTACGCACCGACAGCGACATGAACTGGCTGTGGAACCAGGCCCGGTCCCGGCCGTCGTACGGCCCCATCCGCCCTCACACACGAAATCGCGGCGACACGCCGTCGTCCCCAATTTCACGGTAACCCCGCGCCGTGCGGTGACGGTGCGTGAGGGAGGGGTGGGGAGGAACGCGGTCAGGGGGTCTGCACGTAGTCCTCAAGGCGGGCGACGCTGAACCCCTGGCGGCGGATGCGCATGAGCATCCTGCCGAACATGTGGGTCATCGTGCGGCCCTTGAGCTCCTTCGGGCCCCGGAAGTGCGCCAGCAGGACGTCGCCGGGGTGCAGCTTCCTGGCGGGGTCGTCGTACTGCATGTCGTTGATCTGCATGGAGGCGCGCCACAGCACGATGCCGTGCACGCCGCAGGACGCCGCCGCCTGTTTGGTGAGGGAGTTCCACAGGCCGAACGGCGGGCGGAACAGCGTGGGGCTCACGCCGTAGCGCTGCTTCAGGATCCTCTGGGCGCCGCAGATCTGGCGCTTCTGCCCGTCGAGGCCGAGGCCGGTCATGACCGGGTGATTGAGGGTGTGGTTCTGGACGGCGTTGCCGAGCTTCTGGATCGGCTGGAAGTACGCGTAGTGCGGCCGGATCGCGTCGTCGGTGAGGAAGATCGAGACGGGGACCCGCAGGTCCTCCAGCATCCGGACGAACTTCGGGTCCTTCTCCGCGCCGTCGTCGATCGTGATGAACACGACGCGGTCACCGGTGGGGACGTGGTTGAAGACCTTGACGTCCCTGCGGGTGAGCCTGAGGGGCTTGACGGCGGGCGGGGCCGGGGCGGGCCGCAGCGGTTTCAGGCCCCACCGGGCCCAGAGCGCGCGGGCGTCACCCCGCTCGCCCGCGATGGCGTCGACCGCGCGTTCCCGCTTCGGCGGGTCGGCCGCCTTCGGGCCGTCGCACGCGCTCACCAGGAGTCCGAACGCGACGGCCCCCGCCGCCGCGCGAACCCCGCGTCCCCCGGGCAGCATGCGCCGCCTCCCCCGTACCGGTTTCTCAGTGGTTCGGTCTGAACCTACCGGTTGATCACGAATTTGCGATCTTTCCGGCGAGGGCGGCGACGATCCGGTGCGCGGGCTCGGCCGTGGCGAGCCGCCAGGACTCCCCCGCCCACAGGTTCACTCCCTCCGGGTCGCGCCGCGCGGCGGAGGCGCGGCGCAGCGGCGCGGTCAGGTGGTGGACGTCCGGGTACGCGGCCGGGGCGTGCGGGGAGTGCTCGGTGAGGAAGCGGTTGACCAGCCCGCGCGCCGGACGCCCGGAGAACGCGCGGGTCATCGCGGTGCGGGTGTAGCGGGGGTCGGCCAGGGCGTTCTTGTGGACCTCGCTCGCGCCGCTCTCGGGGGAGCGCAGGAACGCCGTCCCCGCCTGGACCGCGACCGCGCCGAGCAGCAGCATCTCCCTGACGTGGTCGGCGGTGGCGATGCCCCCGGCGGCGATCAGCGGCGTGGCGGTGACCTCCCTGACCCGGGGGACGAGCTCGCGGATCGGGAGGTGCTCCTCGTCGCCGTTGGTGAACGAGCCGCGGTGCGCGCCCGCCTCCCTGCCCTGGACGCAGAGGGCGTCGGCGGCGCCCGCCCGGCGGGCCTCGTCCGGGGTGGTGACGGTGACGACGACGGCCGTGCCGCGCCGCTGGAACGCCCGGACGACCGCGGCGTCCGGGCAGCCGAAGGTGAAGCCGACGACGGCGGGCGGGTCGGCCAGCAGGTCCGTGACCTTGGCGTCCCAGTCGTCGTCGCGGGGGCCGGGCGCGCCGGGCTCGACGCCGAGGCGTTCGGCCTCGGGGCGGAGGCGCTCCCGGTAGGCGGCGACCGCGGCGTCGTCGACGGGGTCGGCGGCGGGCAGGAAGACGTTCACGCCGAACGGGCGGCGGGTCAGCTCCCGCGTGCGCGTGATCTCGGCGCGCACCTGGGCGGCGGTCCTGTACCCGGCGGCGAGGAAGCCCAGGCCCCCGGCCTCGCACACGGCCGCGACCAGCTCGGGGGTGCTCGCCCCGCCCGCCATCGGCGCCTGCACGACCGGGACCTCCGGCAGCCAGTCAGACACGGGCGTTCCTCCTCTCGGTCAGCAGCCACCGCCAGCGCGGAACCTCGAACACCACCACCGCGGCGCACAGCGCGGTCACCGCCACGGCGACCGGCGGCGGCCAGGCCGCCCACGACGCCGCGACGGCGGCGGCGAGCTGGAGCAGCACCAGCGCGACCGTGACATACCCGGGCACGGCGACGATCACGCTGGCCTTGTCGCCGGGCGTCGCGAACACCGTCGGCAGCCCGACCAGCACGACCACCGCCAGCACCGCCAGCGGCACCGAGTGCGGGGCCAGCGCCCACGGCGCCGCCACCCAGGCGGCCAGCTCGGCCAGGAACCGCGGCACCGCCATGACCCCGTGACCGGGAGCGTCGACCCCATTCATGATCGGCAAGATAGTCGGAGCACACTGGGTGCGGAAAGCGCAGTCCACGAATCACGAGGGGCCATCACATGCGGGTGCTGCTGCACTACGACGCCGACCACGGCGCCATCACCGAGCGCGAACCCGGACTGGACATCGTGGGCTGCCCGGAGGAGGACGACGACCGCTTCCACGCGCTGCTGCCGGAGACCGAGGTGCTGTGGCACGTGCTGCGCCCGATCACCGCCGAGGACATGGACCGCGCGCCGCGGCTGCGGCTGATCCAGAAGCTGGGCACGGGCGTCAACACGATCGACCTGGACGCCGCCGCCGCGCGCGGGATCGCGGTGGCGAACATGCCGGGGACGAACGCGCAGGCGGTGGCGGAGACGTCGCTGCTGCTGACGCTGGCGACGCTGCGGCGGGTGGTGGCGTTCGACGCGCGGACGCGGGCCGGGGAGGGCTGGCCCGCGCCGCGGTCCCTGACCGGCGGGGAGGTCGCGGGCCGGACGGTGGGGCTGCTGGGCGGCGGTCAGATCGCGATGCTGCTGAAGGGGATGCTGGAGGCGGTCGGGGCGACGGTGTACTACACCTCCCGCACGCCGCGCTCCGGCGACCCGGCGTGGCGACCGTTGGAGGAGCTGCTCCGCTCCAGCGACATCCTGTCGGTGCACATCCCGCTGACGGACGAGACGCACCACCTGCTGGACCGCGAGCGCCTGGCGCTGCTGCCGGAGGGCGCGGTGGTGGTGAACACGGCGCGGGGCGCGGTGATCGACGAGTCGGCGCTGGTGGAGGCGCTGCGTTCGGGACACCTGGCGGGCGCGGGCCTGGACGTCTTCGAGAAGGAGCCGGTGGGGGCCGGGAGCCCGCTGTTCGGCATGGAGAACGTGGTGGTGATGCCGCACGTGGCGTGGCTGACGCACGAGACGTGGGCGCGCTACTTCGAGGTGGCGGCGGAGAACTGCCGCCGCCTGGCCGCCGGGGAGGAGCTGCTGCACCGCGTCCGCTGAGAAGGCGTGGGACAGGGCGCGTACGGGGCGTTCCCCGTCGGGCCGGTCGCGTTGCCCGCGGTTCCCGGCCGCTCTGGAACGAAGCGGACAGAGCGTGATTTCCTGGACGCTGAGCGGGTAACGCGGAGACATGGGTGATGTGTGGGTCCGCAGTGTTGACGGTCATCTGATCCGGGAGTCGTCGATCTTCCGCATCAGCGCCACCAAGCTGGAGGCGCGGGTCTGGCCGCTGGACAACCCCGAGGCGTCGTTGCAGGTCGCGCTCGACCCGGGCGGGACTCCGCTGCCCGAGGGGTTCGACGTGCAACTGGCCGGGGAGTTCGCCCGGTGGCGGGCCGACCACGGCGCGCCGCTGGTGGTGCTGGAGGCGACGCGCGACGGCGACGCCTGGCGCTGGCAGCCCGTCCAGCCGTCCGGGTGACGTCAGGGGGCGGCGCGCAGGGCGTCCAGGAGGCGGGTCAGGGCCTCGGTCGTGGTGGTGAGGGCGTCCGGGTCGTCGGTCCGGGCCAGCCAGAGGACGGCCTCGTTCATCGCGCCTGACAGCAGGTGGACCAGGGGCTCCACCGGCTGGGCGGGGATGACGCCCGCCCCGGTCAGCTCGCGCAGGGCGTCGGCCAGGTGGCGGGCGGAGTTCTCCTCGTCCATCGCGCGCCACTCGTTCCAGCCGAGGACGGCCGGGCCGTCGATCAGCATGATCTGCTGCGCCTCGGGGTCGGTGGCGACCTCCAGGAACGCGCGGCAGCCCGCCACCAGCCGGTCCCACGGGTCGGGGCGGGCGTCGGCGGCGGCCGCCACGCGGTCGGCGACCTCGTGCTGGACCTGGTCGAGCACCGCGCGGAACAGGTCGGTCTTGTTGGCGAAGTGGTGGTAGAGCGCGCCCTTGGTGACGCCCGCGGCGGCGACGATCTCCGCCAGGCCGACCGCGCCATAGCCCCGGGCCGCGAACAGCCGGCGGGCCTCCGCGATCAGCGCGGCGCGCGTCCGGTCCCTGCGTTCCGCTCTGGCGTCCATCCGACCTCCTTGACATACCGACGGTATGCGACCTACGTTAGCGCCACATACCGACGGTATGTCACGCTGCCACCCTGGAGGACGCCATGTCCCTGTCCGGTTTCTATCCGGTGCTCTGCACCGAACGGGTCGCCGAGACCCGCGACTTCTACACCCGCCTGCTGGGCTTCGAGGTGACGTTCGAGGCGGACTGGTACGTCAGCCTGCGCCGGCCGGACGCGCCCCACTACGAGCTGGCGTTCGTGGACCACGCGCACCCGACCGTCCCGGAGTCCTACCGCAGGCCGGTGCGGGGTCTGCTGCTGAACTTCGAGGTCGACGACGTGGACGCCGAGCACGAGCGCCTCGTCGTCAAGGAGGGCCTGGCGGAGGAGCTGTCGCTGCGCAGCGAGGACTTCGGCCAGCGCCACTTCATCGTCTCCGACCCGAACGGCGTCCTCGTCGACGTCATCACGCAGATCCCGCCCTCGGGGGAGTTCGCCGCCCAGTACGCGTCGCCGGAGTGACGCTCACCCCGACGGCGCGACCGCGGCCGCCCAGCGCGCGGCCTCGTCGGCGGGCAGCACCCGGTCGAGGGTGACCTCGGGGCGCATGAGGGGATAGGCGCGACCCGCGTTCCAGGCGCGGGGGTACGGGGGCGGATCGAGGACGACCACGCGGTGGCCGTGGAACGGCGGGATGTCGGCCGGGCGGCCCTCGTTCCAGATCCACTTGCCGTGGGCGTCCACCAGGTTGAAGCTGCCGTGGATGCCGTTCGGGGGCTGCGGCGGGCCGTCGGTGGCGGCGGCGATCCACTCGGGGGCGGGACGGTCGCCGGGGACGAGCCCCCGCGCCCCGTCGCCGATCAGCGTGGCCGCCAGCAGGGTGTGCAGCTGGAAGTTGTCACCGACGCCGCTGATGGTGACCTGGTAGGCGCGGCCGGTGGCGCGGTGCACGACGACCAGGGTCTCGTCGTCGAGCACCTGGAGGAGGCCCGCCAGCCAGTGCGTTGCGGGCAGCTCCTCGGGCGCGGCGGCCACCGCGGCGGCCAGGCGTTCGCGGTGCGGCAGGTCCCGGCGGACCTCCCTGCGCTGGAGGGGCACGAGCAGGGCGGGGATCCAGTCGCCGACGGTGAACCAGGCCTCGGCCAGGTCCTGCTCCCCGGGCGCGAGCCGTGCGAGAACGCCCGGGACGGCCTCGTCGTCGGCGGGGTCGGGAAGGTCCTCCTCACCGGCGAGGGCCTGCCAGCGTTCCGCGAAGCGCGCGGCGCGCTCCAGGCCCTCGGCGACGCGTTCGGCCAGGACGCCGAGCGCCGCGCCGGGGGCGGCCCCCAGCTCGACGAGGTTGCCCGCGAGGACGGCCAGCGGGGCGCCGTTGCCCAGCCGCACACCGGCGACGGCGGGGGCCAGCACCTCCAGCGCGGCGGTGCGCTCCGCCGTCCCGGCCTTCCGCGCGCGCCGCACCACGGCGTCGTGGGCGGCGGGGAACGCCTCCTCGTCGGCGCGTTCCACCACGTCCGCCAGCACGGCGCACAGGTCCGGCAACGACTGTTTTCTCCGCAGCATGCGCGGAGACTACCGACCGGGACCGACAGGTCAGGATTCCGTCAGCAGGACCGGCTTGACGACCTTGCCGGAGAGGGAGTCGGCCTCGGCCCGGCCGACGTCGGCCAGGGGATAGGTCCCGATCAGCCGGTCGAACGGGAAGCGGCCCTGCTTCCACAGCTCGACCAGGCGCGGGATGAACAGCTGGGGGACGACGTCGCCCTCGATGATCCCCTTCACCGTGCGGCCCATCAGCAGGAGCGTCGGGTCCAGGCGGTACTCCCGCGCCCCCACCCCCACCAGGCCGCAGACCCCGGTGGTGCGCAGGGACGCGACGGCCGCGCCCACGACCTCGGGGACCGCCGTGGTGTCGAGCGCGTACTGCACGCCCTCGCCGCCGGGTGTCAGCGCCCTGATCCGGGCGGGCAGGTCCTCGTCGGCCCCGTCGAAGGCGTGCGTCGCGCCCAGCTCGCGGGCCAGGTCGAGACGGGACGCGTGCAGGTCCACCGCGATGATCGTGGTGGCCCCGGCGACGCGGGCCGCCATCACGGCCGCGAGGCCCACCGCCCCCGCGCCGAACACCGCGAGGCTGTCGCCCGCGCCCACGCCGAGGGAGACCAGGACCGAGCCCGCGCCGGTCTGCATGCCGCAGCCGAGCGGGCCCATCAGCGCCAGCGGCACGTCCGGGTCGATCGGGACCGTGTTGCGGACGGTCGCCAGGGCGTGCGTCGCGAACGACGACTGCCCGAACCAGCGGTTGTTGACCGGCGTGCCGTCGGCGGCCGTCAGGCGGGCGACGCCGTCCAGCGGCGCGGAGTACATGTTCAGCGCCGCCATCCGCGCGCAGTTGCCGGGCCGGGCGGCGCGGCAGTTGGCGCACGCGCCGCAGGAGTCGAGGGACAGCACGACCGGCGTTCCCGGCTCCAGCGCCACGCCGGGGCCGACCGCCTCGACCGTCCCGGCGCCCTCGTGGCCCAGGACCACCGGCTTCGCCACGCGGTCGTCGGGGGCGCGGCCCAGCAGGTCGGTGTGGCACAGGCCGGTGCCCGCGATGCGGACGACCAGCTCGCCGGGGCCCGGGTCGCGCAGCTCCAGGGGCTCCATCGCGTAGGGGGCGTCGTGGGCGCGCAGCACCGCCGCCTCGATCCGCACGGGTCAGCCCTTCACGGTGTAGCGGACGGGCAGGTGCTTCAGGCCGCCCACGAACGTGGTCGCGATGCCCTCCGGCTCCCCGCCCATCTCGATGGACTCCAGGCGCGGCAGCAGCTCCTCGAAGAACGCGCGCACCTCGATGCGGGCCAGCGCCGCGCCCAGGCAGTAGTGGACGCCGAACCCGAACGCCAGGTGCCGGTTCGGATCCCGGCCCGCGTCGAAGCGGAACGGGTCCTCGAACACCTCCTCGTCGCGGTTGCCGGACGGGTAGGACAGCAGCAGCGCCTCCCCCGCGCGGATCCGCCTGCCGCCGACCTCGCAGTCCTCCACGGCGGTGCGCATGAACCCCTTGACCGGCGTGACCCAGCGGATCATCTCGTCGACGGCCGACGGCATCAGGGACGGGTCGGCGCGCAGCCGGTCGAGCTGGTCGGGGTGCTCGATCAGGGCGTGCAGGCCGCCGGAGATCGTGGAGCTGGTGGTGTCGTGCCCGGCGGTCGCGATGATGACGTAGTAGGAGGCGGTGTCGAGGTCGCCGAGGGGCTCGCCGTCGACCCTCGCGTTCGCGATCGCGGAGGCGAGGTCGTCGGTGGGGTGGGCGCGGCGGGCGGCGGTGAGCTCCTGGAAGTAGGCGAAGAAGTCCAGCAGGACCGCGAGCCGCTCCTCCGCGCTCGTGCCCCGGCGCAGCTCCGTGTCGTCACCGCCGAACATCTCCTGCGTGAGCTTGAGCATCCGGTCGAAGTCGGACTCGGGCAGGCCGAGCAGCGACAGGATCACGTAGAGGGGGAAGTGGACCGCCACGTCCTGGGCGAAGTCGCACTCGCCGCCGAGTTCGGCCATGCGGTCCACGTAGCGTTTGGCCAGCTCGCGGACGCGGGGCTCCAGCGCGCGCATCGCCTTGGGGCGGAACCAGTCGGCGCCGATCGCGCGGATCACCCGGTGGTCCGGGTCGTCCATGTGGATGAGGGTGCGCAGCGCGACGCCCTGCGCGGCGCGCTCGGCGTTCATCGCGTCGAGCTCGGCGGTGACCAGCACCGGGCGCGGGGCGTTGAGGAAGCGCGTGTGGGCGCGTTCGACCTCCATGATGTCGGCGTGCCGGGTGACGGCCCAGAAGGGGTTGTAGCCCTCCCGCTCCACCCGGTGGACCGGGTCCTCGCGGCGCAGCAGCGCCAGGGCCTCGTGCAGCCGCCGGTCGTCGGCGTAGGCCGTCGGGTCGGCGAGCGCGCGGCCCGCCTCGTCCACGGTCAAGCCCGCGATCATGTCCATGCCCGCCCCATCCCCTGAGAGACCCGACCCCGTGAGCGAACCTAGGAGCCGAGCCCGGCCCGGTCAAGGATGATCATTTTCCCGAACGGGGCCCACCGGACATATCCGGCCCCTCGATTGCGACATCCCCGCAGGAGGACCCCACTCCACCGCGAAACGCGGCCGGAAGCGGGCTCCGCGCTAGATGTCGGTGAAGTCGCCGTGGCGACCGTGGCCTGCTGCGAATCTCGCGGCGCCCTCGGCGGCCTCGTGCAGGGCCCTGGTCCCGTGTTCCAGCTCGTTGGCCATGGCCGCCTGCTCGGTGAGGCCGTCCTGCTCCAGCGCCGACATGCGGTCGCCGCGCAGGCAGGTCTGGGGGAAGCGGGCGATCTCGGCCGCGAGCTCCTCGGCGGCCTCGCGGGAGGCGCCGGGCGGGACCAGGCGGTTGGCCAGGCCGATCTCCAGGGCCTCCCGCGCCGGGACCGGGCGGCCGGTGAGGATCAGGTCCATGGCGCGGGAGGCGCCGATCAGGCGGGGCAGCCGGACCGTCCCGCCGTCGATCAGCGGGACGCCCCAGCGGCGGCAGAACACGCCGAACGTCGCGTCCTCCTCCGCCACCCGCAGGTCGCACCAGAGCGCCAGCTCCAGGCCGCCCGCCACCGCGTGGCCCGCGACGGCGGCGATCACCGGTTTGGACAGGCGCATCCGGGTCGGGCCCATCGGGCCGTCGCCGTCGGGGGCGACCCGGTTGCCCCGGCCCGCGCCGATCGCCTTGAGGTCGGCGCCCGCGCAGAACGTCCCGCCCTCGCCCCACAGCACGGCGACGGCGGCGTCCGGGTCGGCGTCGAACGCCCGGAACGCGTCCGCCAGCGCGGCGGCCGTGGGCCCGTCCACCGCGTTGCGGACCTCGGGCCGGGACAGGACGACGGTGGTGACGGGGCCTCGGCGCTCGGTGCGTACCGTGGGCATCAGTTCATCCGCTCCTTGGTGAAGTGTTCCTGGGGGACCTCGACGAACAGCCCCGCCGCGCGCACGGCGGGCGGCCCGTCCGGCGCGCCGGCGCGCCCCTCCCCTTCGAGGTACGCCTTGCGGCCGTCCACGCCCCGGCACCACGCCCTCAGGTACAGCGTGGCGCCGACGGGGACGGGCCGCAGGAAGTCGGTCTCCAGGCGGCCGGTGACGTACCGCCTGCCCAGCAGCCACGCCGCCCAGCCGAGCATCTCGTCCATCGCGGTGGCGAGCACCCCGCCGTGCGCCAGGCCGGGCGCCCCCTGGTGGGCCCGCTGCACGACGTACTCGGCGCGGACGACGCCGTCGGCGTGGCCGGTGCGCCGGAGGCGCAGGCCGTGGGGGGACTCCTCGCCGCAGCCGAAGCATCCCGCGTAGTCGGCCAGCACGCCGTCGGTCAGCCGCGGGTCGGGCCCGGCCTCCTCCGGGACGGCCGCGCCGGGCGGCGGCGTGGTCCGGGAGGAGGCGGGGCCGGTGGGGAGGCGGTCCACGGAGGGCGTCGTCATCTGGGGCTCCTTCCGCATCGAATACCGAGCGAAGTTCGGTTTCCTGCGGCCTCCGAGGGTACGGGAACGCTTACGACCGGTCGTCCACCAGGGCTCCGTCCGCCAGGTCGGCGAAGCGCTCCAGGTCCTCGGCCGGGCCGTCGATCCCGCGCAGCGGACCGTGGTCGGCCAGGCGGGCGCGGGCGTAGAGACGGGCGACCAGGGCCTTGCGGTCGGTGCCGTGCTCCGCGCGCTCCCAGGCCGCCTGCTCCACCAGCAGGGCCGCCGCGTACACGTCGGCCATGTAGCCCGCCAGCGGGTACAGCCGCGCCTCGGCGGTCTCCGGATCCAGCTTGCGCCACGCCTCGACCGCCTCGCGCAGGTGGCCGGCGCGGTCGGCGACCAGGTCGGCCGGGGCGTCGGCGGGGGCGTCGGCGAGCGCGGCGGCCAGCCGGTCGAAGAACGGCTCGTGCGCGTCGTGGCGTTCGATCGCGCGGCGGACGTCCAGGCAGAGGATGTTGTCGCCGCCCTCCCAGATCGGGTTGACCTGGGCGTCGCGGAGGATACGGGCGACCGGCCACTGCTCGATGTAGCCGTTGCCGCCGTGGATCTCGACCGCGGCACTGGCGGCGGTCACGCCGAGACGCGCGGCGCGCAGCTTGATCAGCGGCGCCCCGACGCGCAGGCGGGGGCTCGCGAGATAGCCGTCGAACACCATCGCCTGGACCGCCTCGGTCTCCACGATCATCTCGGCGAGCTGGCGGCGCATCAGCGGCTTGTCGTACAGCGGGCCGCCGAACGCCTCGCGGGCCCGGGCGTAGCACAGCGACTCGACCAGGGAGCGCCGGGCGCAGCCCAGGCCCATCATCGCGATGCCGAGGCGGGCGGCGTTGGTCATCTCCATCATGCGGGCCAGCCCCCTGCCGTCACCGCCGCCGCCACCGGTCCCGGACGGGGCCAGCAGGAACGCCTCCGCGTCGGTGAACTCCACCTCCCCCGACGCCACCGACCGCGTGCCCAGCTTGTCCTTCAGGCGGCGGATGCGCACGCCGTTGCGCGAGCCGTCGCGGCGTTCCCGCAGCACCAGGAACGGGGCGACGCCGCGCACGCCGTCGGGCGCGCCCCCGGGCTTGGCGAGCACGACGAACGCCGAGCCGCCCGCGTTGGAGGCGAACCACTTGAACCCGTTGAGCCGCCACGCGTCGCCGTCCGGGGTCGCGGTCGACTCCAGCGCGCCGAGGTCCGAGCCGCCGGAGCGTTCGGTGAGCATCTGCGCGGCCTCGCCGGAGAAGTACCCGGCGGCGAACAGCTCGCGGACCCGCTCCTTCACGTCGTCGGGCGCGAACATCTCGGCCAGGCCCACCACCATGTCGCCGCCGGTGCCGAGCGCACACGCCATGCCGATGTCGGCCTGGTCCAGCAGGTAGCTCCAGGTCACCGCCAGCGGCACCGGGTCCACGCCCGCCCGCCGCGCCTCCGCCAGGAACTCCGGGCGGGTGAGGCTCGTGGCGACCAGGTCGCGGCGCGCCTCCTCGAACGACGGCGGCATCACCACGCGGCTGACGTCGCGGCCCCACCGGTCGTACTTCTCCAGGCGGGGCGGGTTGCGGTCGGTCTCCTCGGCGCGTTCGGCGATCGGGCCGCCCATCAGCGCGCCGAGCTCCCGCAGCCGGGGCTCGGCCCAGGCGAGGCCGCGTTCGCCGAGGTGGTGGCGGAGCAGGAAGCGGAGGGTGGGGTCGCAGGCGTACCAGTCGAGGCCGACGGCCCCGCGGTAGCGCTCGGTCGCGTAGCGGCGCGCCTTGTCCGGACCGCCGAACGGGAGCCGGTCCACCGGCTCGATGAGGTAGGAACCCATGCCCGGACATTACGACTTTTCCACACGTGATGGAAGAGTGTAATCGCGGTAGGGTCCCGAGCACGATGACCAACGCCCTGGGACTGCGTCCGCTCACGGCCCGCTCGGTGGTGCTGAGCACGCTGCTCGGCATGCACCCGCCCCGGCTGCGCACGCGGCACCTGGTCCGGGTCGGCGAGCTGTTCGGGATCGCCGAGGGGACGGTCCGGGTCGCGCTGTCGCGGATGGTCGCCGCCGGGGACCTGGTGCAGGTGGACGGCCACTACCAGCTCACCGAACGGCTCCTCGGCCGCCAGCGGCGGCAGGACGAGAGCCGGTCGCCCCGCACCCGCCCCTGGGACGGCACCTGGGAGATCGCCGTCGTCACCGCCGACCGCCGCCCCGCCGCCGACCGCGCGGCCCTGCGCCAGGCCATGTCGGAGCTGCGGCTCGCCGAGATCCGCGAGGGCGCCTGGCTGCGCCCGGCGAACCTGGCGCGCCCCCGGCCGGAGATCGTGGCGCGGCAGTGCGCGTTCCTGACCGGCCGCCCCGAGCAGGACCCGGTCACGCTGGCCGGGGCGCTGTGGGACCTGACCGGCTGGGCGGACACCGCGCGGGCGCTGCGGTCGGCGCTGGACGAGGCCGACGCGATGGCCGAGCGGTTCACGGTGGCGGCGGCGGTGCTGCGGCACCTGCTGGCCGACCCGCTGCTGCCGCGCGAGCTGCTGCCCGAGGACTGGCCGGGCCCGGGGCTGCGCGCGCACTACGAACGGTTCGAGTCCGGCTTCCGGGACCTGCTCACCGCCCATATCCTGGGATCTTGACGACCGGTCCCGGCGCTCGGGATCATTACGCCCTCCCCCCGCCGCACCGTCAGCCCCACGCGTCCTCCCAGGCGCGTCCCTCCCCCCACGCGAAGGCTCCGTTGCACAGTCGCCCCCTCCGTGCCGTCACGCTCACGCTCGCGGCCGGACTCTCCCTCGGCCTGACCGCGGTCCCGGCCGAGGCCGCCGCCACCCACGCGCTCGCCGTCACCGCCATCGGCCGCGACGGCGCGGCCGTCAAGCCCGGCGCCTACCTCATCGACGTCCGGACCGGACAGGGCCGGGAGGTGCCCGGCGGACGCGGCGTCCGCGTCCGGGCCGGGACCTACGCGGTCACCACCCTCATCGAGACCGGCGAGGCCCTCACCCTGGGCACCCGCGTCGTCAAGGTCACCAGGAGCCAGACCGTCGCGTTCGACGCCCGCAAGGGGCGGCAGGTCCGCTTCTCGGTCGACGACCCGACCGCCGAGGTCACCGGCCTGAACGTGCTGCCGCTGGTGAACGGCGAGTGGTCGGTCAACCCGATCTCCGGCTGGTCCCCGCCGAACGCCACCTACGTCATCCCCACCACCAGCAAGTACGTGTCGCTCGCCGCGCACGCCGTGCTGGAGCGCAGGGGCTCCGGCGCCGAGAACCCCAGCCCGTACCGGTACGACCTGGTCCGCGTCGCCAAGGGCGGCATCCCGGCCACGCCGGTGTACCGCTCCAAGCGCGCCGACCTGGCCCGCGTGGACGTGCACGTCCGCTCGTTCGACAACGGCCAGACCGGCGGGATGGACCTGCGAGCCTCTGCCCCCGACAACAGGGGATGGCTCACCCACATGCACACCGAGCTCGGCGCGCTCCCCCGCACCGTGGTCTCCTACCGGACCCCGGGGCTCCGCTGGAACCCGGACGTCACCATCAGCGGCCCGCACGGCAACGCCACCATCAGCGACCACAACGACGACCCGACCTACAAGAAGGGCCGTTTCACCGAGACGTGGGGCCGGGCCGTGTGGGGACCGTCCCGCAACGGCGTCGGCGGCTCCATCGACGGCCGCTACCTCCACCTGACGCCGCGATCCCTGATCTGCCAGCCGCCGCGCACCGTCAACCAGGACTGCGGCCTGAGCGGCGTCACCAAGAGCGCCAGGCTGTACCGGGGCACGACCCTGCTGGCCCAGGGCAAGGGCGACCTGCGCGTCAAGATCCCGACCAGGGCGGCCTGGTACACGCTGAAGGTCGAGGCCCGGCGTCCGGCCGGGGCGCTGCTGTCCACCCGCGTGGCCGCGACCCTGCGGTTCAAGGCCCGGGGCTACGACGACGGCCTCGGCCACGGCGGGGTGAGCGCGCTGACCACCGTCTACGCGCCGCGCGGCCTGGACGCCCGCAACCACGCCGCCCGCGGCTCGCTGACCTCCGTCCCGCTGACGGTGAAGGGGCACCCCGACTCCCGCACCACGCTGAAGTCCCTGGTCGTCGAGGCCTCGGCGGACGGCGGCAGGACCTGGCGGAAGCTGGCCGTCAAGCGCGAGGGCTCGCACTGGGTGGTGCGGGTCCGCAACCCGAACGCGGCGGGCTTCGTGTCCCTGCGCGCCACGGCGAAGGACGGCACGGGCGCGACCTCCGTGCAGACGATCACCAACGCGTACGGCGTGCGCTGACCGCTCGCCCCGCGCCGGGGGCCGTTCGTCGCACCGTCCCCACCGCTTGTCGGATGGAAGGTGTGAACGAGCCCCGGCGCGGGCGGTCGCGGCTACCTTCTATCTCGTCCGTCGCGGGCTCCGACCGGGCGCCCGAACTGGGGGGTAAGGGCTCCGCCGGGGTCGTCGAGCCGCACGGACACAGCGGGAAGAACGCCGCGCGGCCGCTTCGGGCGGCCGCGCGGCGCCCGCCTTCCCCTTCCCCACCCTGGCGCCGGGGTTTCGGGTGACCGAATTGTGATGGTTGTGGAAGTGACGAGCGGGGCTGCCGGGGGCATGGTTCTGCGTTGGCCTGCAACGTGGCAGGCCAACGTAAGGAGGCTCGCTATGTCGGTGTTGCACGCGATGACGCGGCGCAAACCCGTCGACCAGATCGATGACGAGAGTGAGTCGTCCGGCCTCAGCCGGACGCTCGGCCTGTGGCAGCTCACCGCGATCGGCGTCGGCGGCATCATCGGGGCCGGGATCTTCTCGTTGGCCGGTGCGGTGGCCAACAAGACGGCCGGACCCGCGGTGCTGCTGTCGTTCCTGATCGCGGGGGTGGCGAGCGCGGCGGCGGCGTTCTCCTACGCCGAGTTCGCCGGGCTCATCCCCCGCGCCGGATCCGCCTACACCTACGGGTACGCCGTGCTCGGCGAGTTCGCCGGATGGGCGATCGGGTGGGACCTGCTGCTGGAGTACACCGCGATCGTGGCGGTGGTCGCGATCGGCATCTCCGGGTACTTCAACGACCTGCTCGGGTTCATGCACGTCGACCTGCCCCTGTGGATGATGGGCGCGCCCGGGACCGAACCCGAGGGCGTCGCGGCGGGCAGCTACAAGGTCAACCTGTTCGCGGCCCTGCTGTGCCTGCTCATCGCGTGGGTGCTGAACCTCGGGATGAAGAACGCGGCGCGGTTCGAGACGGCGCTGGTGTACCTGAAGGTCGGCATCGTGCTGCTGGTCATCGTGGTCGGCGTCTTCAAGATCAACACGGGGAACTACTCGCCGTTCTTCCCGTTCGGGGTCGGCGGCGCCGTCACCGGCGCGGCCACCGTGTTCTTCGCCGTCTTCGGCTACGACGCGATGAGCACCGCGGCCGAGGAGTCCAAGGACGCGCGGCGGCACATGCCGAAGGCGATCATCTACTCGCTGGCGATCTCGATGGTGCTGTACGTGCTGGCCTGCCTGGTGCTGACCGGCATGGTCGACTACCGCGACATCGACCCCAACGCGGCGTTCTCCTCGGCGTTCCAGTCGGTCGGGCTGAACACCGTCGGGATCGTCATCGCGGTCGGCGCGATCCTCGGCGTGCTGACCGTGCTGTTCACGTTCATGATGGGCGCGGCGCGGGTGTGGTTCTCGATGAGCCGCGACGGGCTGCTGCCGATGTGGTTCGCCAAGACGCACCCCACGCGGAAGGTGCCGACCCGGATCACCTGGATCCTGGGCGCGGGATCGGCGCTGATCGCCGGGTTCCTGCCGATCGCCGAGGCCGCCGAGCTCACCAACATCGGCATCCTGCTGGCGTTCATCGTGGTGTGCGTCGCGGTGGTCGTGCTGCGGTACAAGCGGCCCGACCTGCCGCGCGAGTTCCGCACGCCGGGCATGCCGGTCGTGCCGATCATCGGCGTGGTGTTCTCGTTCTGGCTGATCACGTTCCTCCAGTGGCAGACCTGGCTGCGGTTCGCGGCCTGGTTCCTGCTGGGGACGCTGGTGTACTTCGCCTACAGCCACCGGCACTCGCTGCTCGGCCGGGGGGCCGGGAAGTCCGAGTGACCCCGCGGTCGGCGGCGCGCCGGTGGCGCGCCGCCGACCCGGTCAGAACGTCACGACCTGCCGGACGGCCTCGCCGGTGTGCAGCCGGTCGAACCCCGCGTTGATCTCGTCGAGGGTCAGCCGGTGCGACAGCAGCGCGTCGACCGGCAGCGTCCCGGAGCGGTACATCCCGACGAAGCGCGGCACGTCGCGGCGCGGCACGCACGAGCCCAGGTAGCTGCCGCGCAGCGTGCGCTCCTCGGCGACCAGGCTGAGCGCCGGGAGGGTGAGCGGCGCGCCGGGGTCGGGCAGCCCGACGGTGACGGTGGTGCCGCCCGCGCGGGTGGCGGCGTAGGACTGTTCGAGGACCCGCACGACGCCGGTGGTGTCGATGACCTTCTCCGCTCCGCCGCGCGTGAGGTCGCGCACCTGCTCGACGGTGTCGGGACCGCCCTTGACCACGGCGGTCGCGCCGAGCCGGCGCGCCAGGTCGAGCTTGTGGTCCACCACGTCCACCGCGACGAGCGTCGAGGCCCCGGCGGCCCTGGCGGCCAGCAGCGCGGCCAGGCCGACGCCTCCCAGCCCGAACACCGCGACGCTGTCGCCGGGCGTGACCCGCGCGCTGTAGAGCGCCGCCCCGGCCCCGGTGAGCACCGCGCAGCCGAACAGCGCGGCGATCTCGTGGGGCAGGTCGCCGTCCACCTTCACCGCCGACCGCGCCGACACGACCGTGTACTCGGAGAACGCCGAGACGCCCAGGTGGTGGTGGGGCCGGGTGCCGTCGGGGGCGGTGAAGCGGCGGGCGCCCGACAGCAGCGTCCCGGCCCCGTTCGCCTGGGCCCCGGGCCCGCACAGCGCCGGGCGGCCGTCCACGCAGCGCTCGCAGTGACCGCACGCCGGGACGAACGCCAGCACCACGCGGTCGCCGGGCGCGAAGTCCGTTCCCTCCCCCGCCTCCACGACCTCGCCCGCCGCCTCGTGGCCGAGCGCCATGGGCAGGGGGCGGAGCCGGGAGCCGTTGATGACCGACAGGTCCGAGTGGCACAGGCCCGCCGCGCCCACCCTGACCAGCAGCTCACCGGGGCCGGGCGGGTCCAGCCGCAGTTCGGTGACCTCCAGGGGGCGGGAGTCGGCGTACGGGGCGGGGCGGCCGGACTCGACCAGGACGGCGGCGCGGGTCGTCGTCACGCGATCACCAGCTTCTCCATCTCGGACCGGACCGTTCCGGTGATCTCCACGGGGCGGCGGCTGTCCCGCCCCACGAACACGTGCACGAAGTGTCCCTCGGCGATCAGCGTGCCGTCGCCGCGCCGCATCCCGACCTCCCAGCGCACGCTGGACCGCCCGAGCCTGCCGACGCGCAGGCCGACGTCGATGGTGTCGGGGAAGGACACCTCGGCCTTGTAGACGCAGTGCGACTCCACGCACAACGCGACGGCGTCCGAGCGCACCGGGTCGAACCCGGCCGTGCGGATCATCCACTCGTTGATCACGGTGTCCATGAGGGAGTAGTGGACGACATTGTTGACGTGCCCGTACACGTCGTTGTCCTTCCACCGGGTGGGAACCCGCTCCCAGTACAGGTAATCGCCGGTCATGCCGGTCACTGTAGGGCCATCCTAGAAAACGGTTCTAGAGCGGGGGCCGTGGAATGTGCTTCCATGGCCCACCATGAAGGGCGACAACCCTTACCCCCTGCCCGGCAAGTCCCCCCACGAACCCGGCCGCGATCCCCACCACGGGCCCGGCCACGGGCCCCGCCACGACCCCTACGCGGCGCTCCCGGACGACGAGCGGCGGCGCGTCCAGGAGATCCTCGACAAGAACAAGCGGACCGAACGGCGCATCCTCCACGTCGTCCTCGGCTGCATCGCCCTCTCCGGCGTGCTGCTCGCCGTCGTCGTCGGCGGGCTGATGCTGTGGGCCGACGACAAGAAGACCGCCGCCAAGAAGCGTGACAGGACCGCGTTCACCGTCAACACGTTCTACCCCGACGGGGAACGGTTCACCGCCCGGATCAACCAGACGGTCGAGACCTACACCCGCCTCAACGCCCGGGACCTCCCCGGCGCGGCGGGCTGCCAGGCGGGCGCGACCGACGCGGCCACCCGGGAACTGCTGACCCGCCTCAGATGCGACGGCCGCGTCGAGATCGCCCTCCGGACCGGCGCGAACGTCCTGGTCAGCAGCCACGTCCTGCGCTTTCCCGACGAGAACGCCGCCAAGCAGGCCGCGGCCGCGATGAAGTACACGGGTCTGCGCTTCACGGCGGGCGGTCCGGTCAAGCCCAGGGGCGGCGCGACCTACGGCGACGTGACGGCGCGCGGCCGCTACATCGCCGTCACGGCCTCGTCCTCCAAGCCCCAGGCGGACATCCAGCGCAAGACCCGCCGCGGCGCGGCGATGATCCACGCTGAGACCTCGAACGTCCTGCTCTGGACCGAGGACTGACCCGGCCGTCCGACGGCGCCCGGACGGGAGCGTGCGTTCGCGTCAAAGACCGTAGACGCGAACGCACGCGGTCACCGTTCGTCACGAACGGTCGGGCGGGAGCAGCGCCCCGGCGGGCGGCTCCGCGTCCGTCCACTCGCTGACCTCGAAGATCTGGTAACCGGCCAGCTCACCGGGCTTGTGGAACCGGTCGGGCAGGTCCCTGGCCTCCAGCCTCCTGGGCCGGCCGTCGTCCCCGGGGGGAAGGGGGCGGCTGCCGCGCGGGGGCTTCACCACCAGGTCCCGGATCGCCAGCAGCCTCCCGGCGGCCGGATCGATGATGAACTGCCGCCGGTACGTGCCGAGCTGCTTGGGCGCGGTGTACAGGCCGAGCGGCACGGTGGTCTCCAGCGGCAGCGAGACCGCGGTGCCGGGGCGTCCCTGCGGATCGGTCGTCCCGCCCTCGGGCCGCACCCCGGGCAGCGCCGCCAGCATCCGGAACGTCGCCGCGCGCACCCGGGGAGGCGCGGGCGCCGTGGACAGCAGCGTCCCGGCCACCTCGCTGAGGGCGCGGACCCGCTCCTGGCCGGACAGCGCCCGGATCGGCTCCTTGCGGGCCGTGGAGGACCGGGCGCGCCAGTTGCCCCTGAGGTCGAGCAGGGCGTTCCGGAGCGCCCCGGGCTCGGTGGGCAGCTTGGCGATCTGGTCGACGGTCAGACCGTGCCATCCCCCCTCGGTGGGCATCCGCGGTCCCGTCTGGGCCGAGGGGTTCATCTCCAGGAGCATGTCCCCCCCGCCCCCCTCCGAGTTGGGGATCTTCACCATGCCGGGGGACCCGGCGGCCTGCCACCGCTGCCTGTCCCGGGCGGTGACCGGAACGTCGGGCAGGTCCAGGTGGGCCGAGCTGCCCCTGCCGTCCCGCGCGAACCAGAGATCGTTCCCCTGACGCGAGTCGATCCGGTAGTGGGACGCCTCCCGCGCGCCGACCGCGTAGATCTCGCCGAGGACGCTCCTGGCGTGCCAGTAGCGGCCGGCCGGCGCCTTCTGCGCGCTGGCGGCGGCGACCAGCAGCGCGTTGCCCGGGACCGCCGGGGCGGGCGCCGCGCCGCCGTCGGGCCGGAGGGTGACGGCCGTGACGCCCGCGGCC
>NZ_BCQR01000132.1 GCF_001552175.1 Actinomadura kijaniata NBRC 14229 | reverse complement strand
GGGGCGGCGGGCGCGGCGTACGCGGGGGTGGCGGAGGCGGCGGCTCCCGCGCCGACCACCAGCGCGCCGAGCGCGCCCGCCCGCAGCGCCCCGCGCCGCGACAGTTGCTCGGCCAGGATGTCGCCGAAGTAGGCGTTGCCGCTGGCGTTCGGCACCGGGTGGTCACAGGCGTTGCCGCAACGGTACTTGCACGTCAGCGCGTCGCGTCCGCCGTGGCGCGGGACCGACAGCAGCGGAAGGGCGCGCCTGACCTGGCGTTCTGCCACGAATCCTCCTAGATGAACCGATTCGCGGAAACGCTAGGGAGCCCAGGGATGCGTTCGGCCAACGCCAGGTGAACGGAAGGGGCAGAAACGGCAAAAGCCCCTGGTGAAGCCGGGAGAGGTCCACCAGGGGCCGCGCGCCGGGGCCGGTCTAGTAGACCGAGATGTGGACGTGGTCGTAGTGGTTCGCGGTCACGCCGCCGCGGTTGCTCATGGAGCGCCAGCCGGGGCTGTGCATCGAGTAGATGCGCTGCCGCCAGATCACGTAGTTGATGCCGAGCCTGCGGCCGTGGGCGATGGCGTAGGCGGCGGCGCGGTCGCCGAGTGCCTGGGCCGCGCCGGTCGCCATCTGGCCGCCGGTGGTCACCATGAAGTCGCAGGCCATGCCGCGGGCGTGGTCCTGGGGGTCGCCGGTGGTGCGCACGCAGCCGATCTGCGGGAACGGCCCGGTCTCCCGGTCGAGCTCGTCCTTGACCTGCTTCATGCGCGGGGTGATGCCGCCCAGGCCGAAGGCCGGCGACTGCGGCTTGAACTTCTTCATCAGGGACTGGATGCGCCTCTTCTGCGACCGCAGGTCCGCGATCTCCTTCTCCAGCTCCTGGATCTTCCTGTCGGCCTCCTGCTTGGCCTTCTCCTGGTCGAGGACGAGCTGCTGGATCTGCTGGACCTTGGCCGACTTGTTCTGCGCCAGGTGCGTGGACAGGCTCATGGCGGCCAGCACGTTGGAGGGGTCGCCGGAGGTGAGGACCTGGATGGTCGGGTCGCCGCCGCCGGTCATGTACTGGTTGGCGGCCAGCTCGGCGACCAGGTTCCGGGACGCGTCCAGCTCGGCGCGCAGGTCCTTGGCCCGCTGGATCGCCCGGTTGGCGTCGAACTGCACGTCCCGCAGCTTGGCCAGGTCGCCGCCGAGCGACCTCTCCAGCTGGTCGACCTGCTTGTTGAGCTGCCGGAAGCGGGCGTTGTCACCCGGCTCGGCCACCGCCGGCGGGGCGGCCGCGGTGGCACCGGCCAGCATCGGCACGGCTCCGGCGAGGGCCGCGAGGGCCAAGGCGGCGCGCCGACCGGGCCGACCCGTGCGCCGGCCGGTATGCGGGCCGGTGGAGATGGGGGTCTCCACGTCGTCTCCTCTCCTCGGTCGCCTACCGGGTTAGCTGACGGGTTCGGGCGCGGAGGCCGCCCTGTCACCGCCCGGGCGGTGAGTTCACCCCGGCCGGGGACGGCCCGCGTCGTCCGCGGTCCGTCCCCGGCGAATGGGTCCCCGGCTCCCGGGCATGGGCCTCGGGACTCGGCTCGATCCGGTCGGCCCGCCCCGGCGCTCCGGGAGACGCGACCGACCGAAAGTCAACGAACGGCAACGAGACATCCGTCGCCTCGCCAAGATTAAACCCCGGTGACCGATGGGGAGGCCCGGATGCCCGCGAGCCCGGCTCCCTGGTGGGAGCCGGGCCATCTTACGTGAGCGGACTCACAGATTGCTCTTGTAGAGCAGCCTGTTGGGAGTGCCGCGCGGGATTCGCCCGAGAGCGTTCGGGGTGGAGTTGCCGATGATCCACTTGAACACCGTGTCGGACGAGGCGGTCTTGCGGGTGCTCAGGTACAGCGCGGCGACCCCGGCGGCGTGCGGGGAGGCCATCGACGTGCCGGTGTCGCCGCCGCGGCGGCCGTTCGGGAGCGTCGAGTACACGCCGTAGCCGGGCGCGAAGACGTCCACGCAGCCGCCGTGGTCGGAGAAAGTGGCGCGGTTGTCGTACTTGGTGGACGCGCCGACCGCCATCACCCGGCTCGCCGAGGCGGGCGAGGACTGGCAGGCGTCGTTGCCCTCGTTGCCCGCCGCGACCGAGACGAACACGCCGGCCTTGGCCAGGTTGTCGGCGGCCTTGTTCAGGGCGGGGGAGACCGCCTCGACGCCGAGCGACATGTTGGCGACGGCGGGCTTGACGGCGTTCTGGCGGACCCAGTTGAGCCCGGCGATGACGTCGGACAGCTCGCCGTTGCCCTCGCAGTCGAGCACCTTGACCGCGCGGAGCTGGACGCCCTTGGCGACGCCGTAGGTCTTGGACCCGATGGTGCCCGCCACGTGGGTGCCGTGGGACATGCAGCTCGGCGGCTCGTCCTTGAGGGCCGGGGCGGTCCAGGCGGCCTTGGCGCGCCCGCCGAAGTCGGGGTGGCGGACGTCGATGCCGTCGTCGATGACGTAGGCGGTGACCCCCTTGCCGGTGGACCGGTAGGTGTAGGTCTTGGACAGCTTCTCGCCGCGCTGGTCGATGCGGTCCAGGCCCCACGGCAGCGGGGCCTTCTGGGTGGTGAGCGCCTTGACCACGCGGTCGGGCTCGATCGCCTCGACGCGGCGGTCGTTGCGGAGCGCGTTCAGCTGCCCGGCGTCCAGCTTGGCGGCGAAGCCGTTGAGCGCGCCGCTCAGCTTCTCGATCCGGGGCTTGGCGCGCGACGCCGACCGGACCTGCCCGATGGGGCCGTCCAGGGACGCGCCGTCCTTCACCGTGACGATGTACTTGCCGGGGATCTCCGGGCTGTTCCCCGCGGCGGTCGTCTGGACCGGGACGGGGTCGCTGTCGGGCGCGGCCAGCACGGGCACCGTGGCGACCGCTCCGACGGCGGTGGCGACGGCGCCGACGAGCAGCGCCCTTCGGGGAGCAACGCGCAAAGGGGGGTCTCCTTCAGTCGCGCGGGCCCGCCCGGCGGGCGTCCCGCAGCAGAGATCGAAGAACTCGCTGGAGGCACCTTAATGGATCTATTGCGGGCTTAACCGGCGGGTTTCGCTTAATGACCGCAAAACGGACCCAAGGCGGCGGGGTGTGACGTGACCGAACTCACACGGAGCCGGCGGGGACGGAGGGGAGGGATCAGGTCTTGCGGAGCGTCGCCGCGTACCCCCGGGCGCTGCCGGGCTTGCTCCACTCGTAGCGCAGCGACCCGTCGCCGTTGCGGGTGACCCGGATGTTGCCCGCCGAGCACGGCTTGGCGATGTCCAGGGTCATCTGGAGGCTGCTGCCGGTCCCCCTGGCCAGCGTCAGCGTCCCGTTGCACCCCTCCTTGGGGTACACCGCGCGGGCCGTGGTGCCGCCCGCCTCGAACGTCACCTCCACCGGGAACGACACCCCGCTGGCGGTGTTGGTCGCGGTGCCCTTCCAGGTGCCGCCGAACGCCCCCGGGATCGTCCGGACCGCCTGCGCGTCGGAACCGTTCGAGGGACCGGGGCCTTCCGGGTCGTCCTCGCGCAGCTGCGGCCACAGCACCAGCGCGATGATCGCGACACCGACCAGCACGCCGATGGTCAGCGACAGCGCGACGCCCAGCACGTGGTTGTGGGTGCCCCGGCGCAGCTTCGGCAGGGTCAACACCGCCGTGCCCTCGCGCCGGCCCGGCTCGACGGGGTCCAGGCCGGGGATCAGGTCCGGCGGGGACGCCTCGAACATCGCCGTGGCCTGCGCGTCGGCCGGATCTCCGGCGACGGCGGGCAGGGCCTGCGTCGCGCCGTCGTCCTGGACCGGGTTGTCCCGGCGGGTGACGGCGGCGCCCTCCGGCGACCCGTCCTCCCGGGCGGGGGCCCCGCCCAGCGCCGCGTACGGGGCCGTGAGCGCCGGAACGGGGCTGGCGGTCGGCTCGGTGGCCTTCGTGAGCGGCACCCGAACGGGCTCGGGGGCCTCCACCGGCCCGCGGGCGGGGGCCGGGGCGGGAGGGAACGCCGCCTCCGGCTCGCGAGGCGGCGCGGCCTCCCGGACAGGGGCCGGTTCGCGGACAGGGGCTGGTTCGCGGGCGGGGGCCGGTTCGCGGGCGGGCACGGTGCCGGTGGCCAGCGCGCGGCCCTCCGCCACCATCTCGGCGGGCATCCGCCCGGCGAGGGACTCGTCCTCGGCCAGCAGGCGCTCCAGCAGGGCCGCCGAGGTGGGCCGGTCGGCGGGGTCCTTGGCCAGCGCGTCGGAGACGACCTCGCGGAGCGAGTCGGGCAGCTCCGCCAGGTCGGGATCGTCGTAGACGATGCGCTGCATCACCTCCGCCGGGGAGTCGTCGCCGAACGGCGGCGCGCCCGTCGCCGCGAACAGCAGCGTCGCCGCCCACGCGAACACGTCGGCCGCCGGGCCGATCCCGATCCCGCTGAGCTGCTCGGGGGCCTGGTAGGCGGGGTCCTCCACCACCCGTCCGGCCGGGAAGGCGTTCACCGCCTCCAGCGCCCGCGTCACGCCGAAGTCGCACACGCGGGGCCCGTCCGGGCCCAGCAGCACGTTGCCGGGCTTGAAGTCCAGGTGCAGCGCGCCCGCCCGGTGCACGGCGGCCAGCGCGACCGCCGTGCCCACGGCGATCCGCTCCACGACGGCCCCGCCGCGCGGTCCCTCCTCGGCCACGAGCTGGTGCAGCGAGGGCCCGTCGACCAGCTCGCCGACCACGTAGGGCCGGTCCCGCTCCACGCCCGCGTCCAGCACCGCCGCGCAGCAGAACCCGGAGATCTTGCGGGCCGGGGCCAGCGCCGCGGTGAACCGGGAGCGCGCCACCGGCTCGCCGCTCAGCCGCACGTGCAGCAGCTTCACCGCGACGGGACGTCCGTCCGGGCCACCGCCGAGGAACACCGCGCCGTGCTCGCCCACTCCGAGCCGTCCGGTGATGTCGTACTCGCCGAGCCGTCGCGGGTCGCCGGGCTGCAACGGCAGCGCCCCGGCGGTCAGCCCCTCGGCCATCGACAACCTCCGTGTTCTCCTCCGGGGAGACGCGCCCCGAACGCGGTCCCGGATCCTCCCCCCGAACGACGCTCCCCGTGTCGGTACCGCCGGGGGACGACCCCCCCCCGGGTCCCCGGTCGGCTCCGCCGAACGAGGGCCGGTCCCTTTTTACCGCCTCAAAACCCGTTTTGCTGGCGTTCCATGTGTTCGGAGGGCGACCGGGCGCTGCCTGGCCGCGTTCGCCGCCCGGCAACGATAGCTTTCGGATGATGTCGCGAACACCGCTCACCCGTGCCGTGCTGGACGAGCAGCGCGCCGCCCTCGGCCTGCCGCCCCACCAGGGCTCCGACGAGCCCGCCGACCTGCGCCGGGCCGCCCTCGAAACCGTCCTGACCGCCTACGACACCGGCGCCGAGCCCGCCCGCCCGCTGCTGCGCGGCGCGGTGCGGCACCTGCTGGACCGGCTCGCCGAGGACGCGCCGGGGCGTTCGGTCGAGGTCCGGGTCCCGCCGTACGCCGCCGTGCAGTGCGTCGAGGGGACGCACCACACCCGGGGGACCCCGCCGAACGTGGTCGAGACCGACGCCGCGACCTGGATCGCGCTCGCCACCGGCCGTCTGGGCTGGGACGAGGCGGTCAGGTCCGGCCGGGTCCGGGCGAGCGGCCGGCGCGCGGACCTGACGGCCCACCTGCCGCTGCGGGCGTGGTGACCCGGCTGCTGGCAAGCCGCCTGATTCCGGGCTTTCATTGGTGGTTGTCCCCTGGTGCCGTGGGCAGGGGGTACCGGGGACGGTGATCGGGTCCCGGAGGTGAGGCCATGCTCGTCGGGCACTGGACGTTCGATATCGAGACCATCGACGGCCGCCGGGTCGCCGACGCCGCGGGCGGGCCGCCCGCCGCCCTGGACGCGGACGTGGAGATCGTTCCCGGCCGGGACGGGCAGGCCCTCGCCTTCGGCGGCGGCGGCGGCCGGGCCGTGATCCCCGCCACACCGCAGCTGGCGCTCAGCCAGGTGTTCGGGTTCACGGTGGCGTTCTGGGCGAACGTGACCGGCGGGCCCACCGGCGAGTGGCGCGGGCTGTGCTTCAAGCAGGTCGCCGCCCACGACGCGCGCGGCATCGGGCTGTGGCTCTACCCGGACGCGATGCGGCTGCGGGTCCAGCTGTTCACGGTCAAGGGACCCGAGTACATCGACAGCCGCCGCACCCTCCCGCTGGAGGAGTGGGCGCACGTGGCGTTCGTCGTGGACACCGACGGCATGTTCCTGTACGTGGACGGCCGGATGGACGTGGCCATCCCGCTGGAGCACGCCGTCGTCACGCCGGGCGGGCCGTTCACCCTGGGGGGCGAGCCCGGAAAGCCCGGCTTCACGGGCCTGCTGGAGGACTTCCGCGTCTACGCGCAGGCGCTCGACGAGAAGGACGTGCGCGCCCTCGCCGCGCCCTGATCCCGACCGTGTTCCGCGTCACTCCACGGTCGAGCCCGTGGTCGAGCCCGTGGTCGAGGAGGTCTGGGCGAACGGGAACTTCTGGTCGATGCACCGCTCCCGCGCCGAATGGTCGGGGTAGCGCGCCTCGTCGCCGCACTCGGCCGCCCTCGTCAGCAGGAAGGCCAGGAAGCCGCCGCCCAGCACCAGCGCCGCCAGCGACACCGCCACGCCGCCGGCCGCGAGCGACCGCGCCGACGTGCCGCGCGCCAGCGCGACCGCGCCCAGCACCAGCCCCACCAGCGCGGGGACCAGCCCCGCGAAGCACAGCGCCAGCCCCGCCAGCCCGACGATCCCGAGCACCAGCGAGGACTTCGCCATCCCGGCCCGCTCGGGTGCGGACGGCGGTGCGTACGTCCGGTATCCCGGCATCGTCATGAGCTCTCCTCCCTGTCCACGACCAGCGTCGCGTCACCATGGGCATGCCCGTCGTCGCCGGAGGTAAAGGTCGGTTAATGAGATCTGCCGATCGGAGCAGGTGAGAGGGGCGTTTAGACTGGCTGGCGTGCCTCTCGGTGACGGACGTCTGAGCCACGACCTGGATCCCTCCGACCGCGCCCCGCAGGACGCCTGCGGGGTCTTCGGAGTCTGGGTCCCCCCGACCGAATCCGCGCGGGCGGAGGTGAGCAAGCTCGCCTACTACGGCCTGTACGCGCTGCAGCACCGGGGACAGGAGTCCGCCGGGATCGCGGTCAGCGACGGGTCGCGCATCGTCGTCTTCAAGGACATGGGGCTGGTGGCCCAGGTCTTCGACGAGTCGGTGCTGAACACCCTGCGCGGCCACATCGCGGTGGGCCACTGCCGCTACTCCACCACCGGTTCCCCGACCTGGGAGAACGCCCAGCCGACGTTCCGGTCCACCGGGCACGGCGGGCTGGCCCTCACCCACAACGGCAACCTGATCAACACCCCGGAGCTGGCGGCCCGCCTGGACTCCGCCGAGCTGACCGCCACCACCGACACCGAGGTCCTCACGGCGCTGCTGGCGACCCGCGAGGGCGGGGCGATGAAGGCGGCCCACGAGATCCTGCCGGTGACGCGGGGCGCGTTCTCCCTGGTGTTCATGGACGAGCACACCCTGTACGCCGCCCGCGACCCCGAGGGCATCCGCCCGCTGGTCCTCGGCCAGTGGGAGGACTGCGGCTGGGTCGTCGCCTCCGAGACCGCCGCGCTGGACATCGTCGGGGCGCGGTTCGTCCGCGAGGTCGAGCCCGGCGAGCTGATCGCGATCGACGGCGACGGCGTGCGGTCCGAGCGCTTCGCCGAGGCCCGCCCCAAGGGCTGCCTGTTCGAGTACGTGTACCTGGCCCGCCCCGACACCACCATCGCCGGGCGCAGCGTCCAGGCGACCCGCGTCGAGGTCGGCCGCCGCCTGGCCATGGAGCACCCGGTCGAGGCCGACATGGTCATCCCGACGCCCGAGTCCGGCACCCCCGCCGCGATCGGCTACGCCGAGGCGTCCGGGATCCCCTACGGGCAGGGCCTGGTCAAGAACTCCTACGTCGGCCGGACGTTCATCCAGCCGTCCCAGACCATCCGCCAGCTCGGCATCCGCCTCAAGCTCAACCCGCTGCGCGAGGCCATCGAGGGCAAGCGGCTGGTCGTGGTGGACGACTCGATCGTGCGCGGCAACACCCAGCGCCAGGTCGTGGCGCTGCTGCGCGAGGCCGGGGCCGCCGAGGTCCACGTGCGGATCTCCAGCCCGCCGGTCGCCTGGCCCTGCTTCTACGGCATCGACTTCGCCTCCCGTGCCGAACTGATCGCCGGGAACTGCGACGTCGAGGGCATCCGCGACTCCATCGGGGCCGACTCGCTGGGCTTCATCTCCCTGGACGAGCTGATCGCCGCCTCGCGGATCGACAAGGACCGGCTGTGCCGGGCCTGCTTCGACGGCGTCTACCCGATCGAGGTCGCGGAGAGCGCCCGCGGCAAGCACGTGCTGGAGCCGACCCGTTCCTGACCTTGGAACGGTCGATCAACCCCGGGGGGACCGGACAGACATGAGCACCTCCTAC
Organism: Actinomadura kijaniata NBRC 14229; assembly: GCF_001552175.1. GTDB lineage: Bacteria > Actinomycetota > Actinomycetes > Streptosporangiales > Streptosporangiaceae > Spirillospora > Spirillospora kijaniata. Next base: position 27,017 of record NZ_BCQR01000132.1, on the reverse strand, counting down.
GAGGCCGCCGGAGTGGACATCGCGGCCGGCGAGCGCGCCGTGGAGCTGATGAAGGCGCGCGTGGCGAGGTCCCGCCGCCCCGAGGTGGTGGACGACGCCTCGGGCTTCGCGGGCCTGTTCGACGCCTCGGCGTTCCTGAAGTACCGGCGTCCCCTGCTGGCGACCTCGACCGACGGCGTCGGCACGAAGGTGGACCTGGCCCGCCGCCTGGGGATCTACGACACCATCGGCCACGACCTGGTCGGCATGGTCATCGACGACCTGGCGGTGTGCGGCGCCGAGCCGCTGTTCATGACCGACTACATCGCCTGCGGCAAGGTGGTCCCGGAGCGGATCGCCGACATCGTGGGCGGCATCGCCGAGGCGTGCGCCCTGGCCGGGGCGGCCCTGGTGGGCGGCGAGACCGCCGAGCACCCGGGCCTGCTGGGCGAGGACGAGTTCGACGTCGCGGGCGCGGGCACCGGCGTGGTGGAGGCCGACGAGCTCCTCGGCCCCGACCGCGTCCGCCCCGGCGACGTGGTCCTCGCCATGGCCTCCTCGGGCATCCACTCCAACGGCTACTCCCTGGTCCGCCACATCCTGCGGACCACGGACCTGACCCTGGAGTCCACCCCGGCGGACCTGACGAGGACCCTGGGCGAGGAGCTGCTGACCCCGACCCGGATCTACGCGCGGGACTGCCTGGAGCTGACCCGCGCGGGCGGGGTCCGGGCGTTCGCCCACATCACCGGCGGCGGCCTGGCGGCGAACCTGGCGCGTTCGCTGCCGGAGACCGTGGACGCGGTGCTGCGGCGCGGCTCCTGGGAGGTCCCGCCGCTGTTCCGCGTCCTCCAGGAGGCGGCGGACGTCCCGCAGGGCGAGATGGACAAGACGTTCAACCTGGGCGTGGGCATGGCCGCGATCGTGGCCCCGGAGGCCGCCGACCGGGCCCTGGCCCTGCTGGCCGAACGCGGCGTCCCCGCCTGGGTCCTCGGCGAGACCACCGAGGGCACCGGCACCGCGACCCTCGTCTGACCCGGGGTCCGGGCCCGCGGAACCGGGATCACAGGGCGGGGCTGGCGGCCGTGCCGTCGTGGGCGCACTCGCCCGGCGGCAGCCAGATCCAGCCCCGGGTCCGGGTCTCCTTGTTCGTGATCTCCACCGGGCGGTAGCGGTCCAGCAGCGAGAAGCCGTACTCGCCGCCCACCTCCGAGTACAGCCGGTCTGAAACGATCATGCACAGATCGGCGGCCGACGCTGCGGCGGCGGCGCGCAACGGCGCCGAGTCCAGCAGCCGGAACAGGTGGTTCACGGCCTCGCTGACGACCCCGTGGTCGTCGCGCTGGACGAAGCCCGCGTGGACCGCCAGCCGCAGCCGCATGCGCGCGGCGTCGCTGGCCATGCGGTTGCCGTGCCGCAGGACCGCGTGGAGGTGGTGCGCGAGCGGGTCCAGCAGCAGGGGGAACGGCACCCGGGGCGGCAGGACGACCAGGACGCCGTCGCCCCGGTCCTCGCGGTGCGACGGCTCCCATGGCAGCCGGGTCATGGCGAAGACCTCGCGCAGGTGCGCGTAGAGCCGCTCGCGCAGGTGGCGCCGGATGCCGTCGTCCCGCCCGCGGTCGCCGAACGCGACGATGTCCACGGCGAGCACCGAGGTGTAGACCCTGTCCTGGACCGTGGGGAAGGCGGGGGAGGCCACCGGGGAGGCCGCGTTCGGGACCGGTCGCGGCGGGGCCTGCTGGTCAAGGGGCTGCATACTCATGTCGTCATGGCGCCTTTCCTGGCGTTAGGAACTACGACATTTCCCCCCGTCATTGATTATGGGGCCCGTTCGAGAGCGCCCATGTCCGCTGCTGATTGCCCGGCAGAAATCTGCCAGCCGCAGAATGGCACGGTCCCTTTCTGCGCATACCACCCGGGAAAGCGGCAGTCGGACACCACGCGCCCTGCCTGCTGGCCGGAGGGCACCTGTCAGAGTGGCAGCGGTCGCGGTACGCCGTGCCATCAGAGGGACGGCGGGAGATCCGGGTGCCCCCGGAAGCGGCGCGGGTGCATTCCGCGAGGCCGCCGATGTCCACCGGGACATCGGTGAGTTGTCGGATGGCTGATCGGACAGTTGCCACTTGGCAGAGCGCAAGGTCGCTGTTTTACTCAGATTGACTCGACGGGTGGCCGACGCCGGAGTCCGCCCCCCCGAGACGGGAGACAGGCCCGGTCTCACCCGCCGAACAAGGGGATGGCATGACGAGTGCTTTCGAACCCGGACCGGTGGTGCAGCGCGCGATCCTCATCAGCGAACTGCAACGGCTCCGCCTCGAACGCGGCGAGACCCAGGACCAGGTGGCGGCGGCCCTGGACTGGTCGACCTCCAAGCTCATCCGCATCGAGGGCGGCACGGTCGGGGTGTCCACCACCGACCTGCACGCGCTGCTGCGGCACTACGGCATCCCCGAGGAGGAGCCGGAGGTCGCGGTCCTCACCAAGCTCGCGCGCGACGCCCGCAAGCGCGGCTGGTGGTCCCTCTACAAGAGCGAGCTGTCACCGGCGTACCAGCAGTACATCGGCTACGAGTCCGGCGCGCTGGTCATCCGCAGCTTCCAGCCGATGGTGGTCCCCGGGCTGCTGCAGACCGAGGACTACGCCAACGCCCTGACCGTCGAGTTCGTGGAGTCGCGTTCCTACCGGGACGTGGTGGTCGAGGTGCGGATGCGCCGCCAGGAGGAGATCTTCAGCCGGGCCGAGCCACCGGAGCTGAAGGTGGTGATCGACGAGGCCGTGCTGCGCCGCCGGGTCGGCGGCCAGGTCGACCCCGGGATCATGCCCCGGCAGCTGCGGCACATGCTGCAGATGCTGGAGCACCCCTATGTGACGATCGAGGTGATCCCGTTCTCGGCCGGGGCGCACTTCGGGATGATGGGCGAGTTCACGATCCTGGAGTTCCACGACCCCCGGCTCAACGACGTGCTGTTCCAGGAGAACGTCGGCCGGTCGGCCCTCACCGTGATGGATCGTGACACGCGCATCACCGACTACCGGGCGGCGTTCGAGAACCTCCGCCAGATCACGGTCTCGCCGGAGGACACACCGGCGTTCATCGAGGACATCATCGTCTCGATGGAGCGCCCCGCGGCGTAGGGCGGCTCAGCCGCGCTCGCGGATCGCGTTCCGCAGCGCCGCCCAGGAGGCGGCGGGAACGGGGACGACGGGTCCCTCGACGTCCGTGGAGTCGCGGACGAAGCACGTGGCGTCGAAGGCCGTGACCTCGACGCACTCGGAGTCGACGCTGGCCGACGACTTCAGCCAGCGCACGACCTGCGTCCGCTCGCCCAGACGCAGGAACCCGATTCTGCCGAACGCCCTAGCCGGCGGCTGAGTTGTCACCTGTCATCCCCCGTACCACTCCGCCATGCGGTTGTGGAGCCCAGATTACGTCCGAGAACCAAGCTGCTTACGTTCGGTGATATTAGCACTACGGAAAGTAGTGGAATCCGCAGGGGCTCGTACCCTGGGGCGCCCGGTGCGCACGGGGAAGGAGACACATCTCGCACCTTAGGGGGTTTGGCGCCCCCGCGACACGGGAACAAAAGATCTTCTGCGCGATCCGGACGAATCGCCGTGACGTCGAACTCCGCGCGGCGCTTGATCGTCTGAACGGTTGTGATCAGTACTGCGGGGCGGTGGAGGGGCGTGGCCGGACGGCTCCGGCGGAACGCCGGGGTGCTGGCCGTGACCGGAGGGCTCGGGCTGTACGCCGTGCTCGCCCCCACCGGATGGGCCTACGCGCGGACCGCCGAGTACCGCTTCTCCGCCGACCGGGTCCCGCCGACGCCCGTCGCGCTCGTCCTCGGGGCCGGGATCTGGGGCGACGGCACCCCCTCGATCCTGCTCGCGCGGCGCCTGGACCTGGCCGCCGACCTGTACCGGCGCGGCAAGGTCAGGGTGCTCCTCGTCTCCGGGGACAACCGCTTCAAGGGGTACGACGAGCCCACGGTGATGCGCGACTACCTCGTGCGCGCGGGCGTGCCCGAGCGGAGGATCGTCCGGGACTTCGCGGGGCTGGACACCTGGGACTCCTGCGCCCGCGCCAAACGGATCTTCCAGGTGGAACGGCTGACGATCGTCACGCAGGAGTTCCACCTGCCGCGCGCCGTGGCGCTGTGCCGCGCCGCCGGGCTCGACGCCTACGGCGTCGGCGACGACAGCATGGCCGGACGCAGGGACGCCACGGTCAGCGGCTACCTGCGGGAGCCGCTCGCCATGATCAAGGCCGTCGGCAGCCTGGTGAGCAGGCCCGACCCCGCGCTGCTCGGCGACACCGAGAACGGGGTGCGCGACGCCCTGGCCGGGTGAACCCGGCAAACAAACGCCACTGCCCGAGACCTGCGGTCACGGGCAGTGGCGGAACGTCCGAATATCAGCGACCGGTGGAGTCGCGATCGTCCTTGCCGTAGTCGTCCGCGTAGTCGGCGTACTTCTCGGCGAGTTCGTCGTACTCGTAGTCGTCCCTGGGGGCGGGGGAGTCGGACACCCCCAGCTCGCTCTTCAGGCGGTCGAGGTCCGTGCCGCCGCTGTTGTATTTGAGCTGGCGGGCAACCTTTACCTGCTTGGCCTTGGCTCGGCCGCGACCCATTGGCTCGACCCCCTCGATGGTCAGGGCTTTAGTGGGCCCATCAACGCGCGCGTGTACCACACGAACCGGTGCCTGATGAGCCATGCGTCAGTCACGAGTACAACCGTACCCGTTTTGCGCCCGGCTCGGTACATCGTCGGTACGTGGCGGCGGCGATCGTTGCGGAGAACCCCAGTGTATAGGTTGATTGCGCGTTCACAGACTCAGGGCGACACGGACGCCCGCGCCCGGGGCGAACCCGGGCACGGGCGTGGGGATTCCGCGGGCGGCGCCGCGTGGTCCCGCCGGAGTCGCAGGTCAGAGCAGGATGCCCCGCAGGCGGCCGATCTCGGACATCCTGCGCTCGGCGAGCCGGTCGGCCGCCACCGCCGGGGGGACGCCCTCGTCGGCGGCCAGTTCGAAGATCTTCTTGGTGGTGTCGAAGATCCCGGTGGCGCGCGCCTTGGCCCGGTCGAAGTCGAAGCCGTCGATCTCGTCGGCGACCTGGATCACACCGCCGGCGTTGACGACGTAGTCGGGGGCGTACAGCACGCCGCGGTCGGCGAGCTGCTTCTCGATCCCGGTGTGGGCGAGCTGGTTGTTGGCCGCGCCGCAGACGATCTTGGCGGTGAGGACCGGGACGGTGTCGTCGTTCAGCGACCCGCCCAGCGCGCAGGGGGCGTAGACGTCCAGGTCCGCGTGGACCATGGCGTCCTGGTCGGCGACCACGTCGATCTCGGGGTGGCGGGCCCGCAGGCGCTCGACGGCCGACTCGTTGACGTCGCACACCACGACCTCGGCGCCGTCCTCGCGCAGGTGCTCGACCAGCCGGTGCCCGACCTTGCCGACGCCCTCCACGCCCACGCGCCTGCCGCGCAGGCTGGGGGAGCCCCACACGTGCTCGGCGGCGGCGCGCATGCCCTGGTAGGTGCCGAACGCCGTCAGGATCGAGGAGTCGCCCGCCCCGCCGTGCGCGACGGTGCGGCCGGTCACGAAGCGCGACTCGCGCGCCACGACGTCCATGTCCTCGCTGAAGGTGCCCACGTCGCAGGCGGTGTAGTAGCGGCCGTTCAGCGACTGCACGAACCGCCCGTAGGCCCGCAGCAGCGCCTCGGACTTGTCGGTCGCCGGATCACCGATGATCACGGCCTTGCCGCCGCCCAGGTCCAGCCCGGCCAGGGCGTTCTTGTAGGCCATCCCGCGCGACAGGTTCAGCACGTCGGCGAGCGCCTCCTCCTCCGACCCGTAGGGGTAGAAGCGGGTGCCGCCCAGCGCGGGGCCGAGCGCGGTGGAGTAGATGGCGATGATGGCGCGCAGGCCGCTGGCCTCGTCCTGGCAGAAGACGACCTGCTCGTGTCGGGGTTCTGTGCCCTTGTGGAGCGACCCGAAGACATTAGGCACGGTAGTGCCCTCCTCTCTGTCTCTAAGATCAGCCTAGGGGTGGCACAGGTCACCTTGCCCGGTTTGGGGTGCTTTCGTTTCCGGATCGTGTGCCGGACTGTCCCGGAGGTAACACCGGGATCTCGGAGGCGGCGAAGCGTGCCGCGTTTCGGACGGCCTCATGCCACGATGCGGGAGTGCTTCCGTACGCGGCGTACCTACGGGTATATGAGCCGGTGACCGCCTTCCCGGAACCGGCGCGGACGTTGTGGACGGCCTACGCCGACTCCCGGCGGCGTCCCCGCCGCGTGCACGCGTTGCGGGCCGAGCAGCGCGAGGCGCTCGGACGCCTGGCCGCGCGCCCGCCGCGGCCCGCCCCCGAACGCGAGAGCGAGCACGCCTACGTGCGGCGTTCCGACGACATGATCTACGTGTGCCCGTGGGAGACGCGGCTGCGGTCGTGGCGGGCGTTCGCCGGGTTCCGGGAGCGGACGCCGGAGTCGCTGGCGGCCCGGTTCGTGCCACCGCTGGTGACCGCCCGTGTCGAGGAGGAGTTCGAGCGCTGGAAGCGGTCGGGCCGGAACCTGGACCCGCACATCCAGTGCAGCACCTGGCACGTTCCGATCGCGTGGTTCGTCCCGTTCGCGGCGGCGGAGCGGTGCCTGGTGCTGGGCGGCGCGCCGGGCGCGACACCCGGATCCGGGGCCGAATCCGCCGAAGTCTTGCCGGAACACGCAAGTCGTGGCCCGGCAACGGCCGTTCCGGCGCGTACTCTCATCTACGTCACCTCCATGCCCGAGGCGCGCCGTCGGGTCGCCGCCGCGCTGCCGGTCGTGCGCGACGGCCTCGGGGAGGGGACCGACCAGGTCGCGCCACCGCTGGCCGCCGGGCATCTGGAGACGCTCGGCCGCTGGCTCGCGGGTTTCCATCCGCACGCGCTGGTCGAACTCGACTACGGCGGGCTGGTCCACCTGCTGGACGACGACGCGCTGCGGTCCGACGAGTCGGTGGCCGAGATCGGCGTCGCGCTGGCCGCGATGGCCCGCGGCGAGGTCGAGCTGACCGTCGCGATGTACAAGCGGCTGCTGGCCCGCTGGCGCCCCGTGCGGGCGCTGGAATCCGCGAACTGAACAAATTTCCTGAATCCCTGCGCGATACGACGATACGTGTCGCTAGAATCACTCAGCGTGACCCGGTGACCACTCTTCGCAGGGCGGGAGCACCGTCACCCGCCCCCGTGGATGGGTGACAACAGAGCAAAGGTACTTGCTTGTTGCGATGAGTGGTGGCAAGGTTACACGTTGTGATGTCATAGTGGCTCTTTCGGGCCATAGGGGACATCAGTGACCGCGCGAGATGAATCGCAGGATCGCTGTCATCGGTCCACGGAGGAGAGGCCGCACACATGTCAGCACGTACGCCAGAGGCCGAGCCCCTGCTGACGCCGGCAGAGGTGGCGACGATGTTCCGCGTCGACCCCAAGACCGTCACGCGGTGGGCGAAGGCGGGAAAGCTCACGTCCATCCGGACGCTGGGGGGACACCGGCGCTACCGCGAGGCTGAGGTGCGGGCGCTGCTGGCGGGTATCCCGCAGCAGCGTTCGGAGTGACGCCTGGGGGCGTCGCACCGGTCGGCGAGCGGCACCACGGGCTCGCCGGACGCGCACCGCGTCAGTAAGGGGGGAGGTCTGGAGGCCCCTGGACAGCCCGCACGAACCGTCCATGTGCGTGCGGTCGTCCCGGCCGGGACGGGCAGAGGTCTCCCGACCAACGGACGAGACCACGATCATCCGAGAATCGCGGTCCCGGACCACTCACCATCAAGAGCGGACGCCCCGTCCGTGGCCACACGCCCGCCGGGCAGGTGGCCACGGACGGGGTTTTCGCGCTTTCCGGCCGACGCGCCGCGGACGGGCCCTACTGCCGCCCCATCTCCTCCTGTGCCAGCCGGTCGAACAGCTCGCCGATGCTCGGGTCGTGGTTGCCCGCCGCGTGCAGCAGGACCACCAGATGGTCCACCAGCAGGCGTTCCAGCAGGTCGCGCTCCAGGTCGCGGTTCTCCAGCCAGTCCAGGCCCGCCGTCTCCACCGACGCCATCCACGAACGCAGCGTGATCCGCAGGACCGGGGGCGGGGCCTCGATCTCCAGGGCGGTGAGGATGCGGCTCAGCAGCAGCTGCCGGATGCCGTCGACGATCTCGCCGACCTCGCCGGAGCGGTCGGCCGGGCCGCCGCGCAGCAGGGCGGTGTAGCCCGCCGCGTGGCTCTCCACGAAGTCGAAGTACCGCTCCAGCGAGATCCGCAGGCGTTCGAGGGGGCTGCCCTCGGTGGGCGGTTCCAGCAGGTCGGAGAGCTGCTTGGCGGCGCTGCCCAGCGCGGCCAGGTACAGCTCGTACTTGCCGCCGAAGTAGTGGTAGACCAGTGCCCGCGACGCGCCCGCCGCGGCGGCGACGTCGTCGATGGAGATGTCCTCCGGCGCCCGCGTGCTGAACAGCTGCAACGCCGCGGCGATCAGTTCCTCGCGGCGCTCGTCGACGCTCAGCCGCCGCCGTCCGCGCTGGCCCGCGCCCGACGGCGCGCCGGAGCGCCCGCCGCGCGCCGGGTTCTTGGCCCGGTCGCCTGTCCTGCCGCCCGCCACTGCACGATCTCCCACCTGGGCAGGGTATCCGAGGGAACGCGGGCCCATCGCGCACGCGCCCGCGCCGGGGCCGCCGGCGGGACCGCCGCGGAGCCCCGGAAACGGCCTCGGACCACCATGATCAGGCCATGACCGGGAGTACTCCGGCCACCGCATCACGCCCTGAATTGGATTTGACGGCTGCCCGTTACTCACTGTTGCGACGATTTGCGGCGAAGCCGGGGCATCATGGCATCTCCTCCCGAGTGAGGACGGCGCACCCGGCCGTGCGGGCACAAGCGTGCGACGGGCCGGAGCGCCGAGGCGGCAGGTCCCGCAGCCCCCCTGGACGGAGTGCCATGCAAGCTGGAGAACCAAGCCCCCCGCGCCCGGCCCGTCCCGCGCCCCGGGCAGGAGCCACCCCGCAGCACGCCCTCGCCCAGCCCGCCATCCCGCAACCCAAGCCCACCATCCGCAACGTCGCCGAACGCGCCGGGGTCTCCAAGTCGCTGGTCTCCCTGGTCATGCGAGGCTCCCCGCATGTCAGCGAACGCCGCCGCCAGGCGGTGCTCCAGGCCGCGCGCGAACTCGGCTACCGGCCCAACGCCGTCGCCCGCAGCCTGGTCGAGGGCCGCACCCGCCTGATCGGGGCGATCGTCGCGGACCTGCACAACCCCTACTTCGCCGAGTTCCTGGACGGCCTCCAGGAGTCGCTGCACGGGGCCGGGCTGCGGATGCTGGTCGGCAGCGGCCGCTGGGACCCGATGTTCGAGGCCGAGGCGGTCGAGGCGTTCCTGGAGATGCGGGTGGACGGCCTCGTGCTGCTGAGCGTCGTGCCCGACTCCCTGAAGGAGGCGGTCGCCAGCGTCCCGGTGGTGGTCGTCGGCGAACGCGACGTGCAGGACGTCGACATCGTCGTGGACGACGACGAGCTCGGCGGCGGCCTGGCCGTCGACCACCTGGTGTCGCTGGGGCACCGGCGGATCGCGCACATCGAGGGCGCGCGGTCCACCACCGCCCGCTACCGCCGCGCCGGGTACGAGAAGGCCATGGAACGGCACGGCCTCGCCGCCGAGGTCCTGGTCGAGGCGGGCGACTTCACCGAGGAGGGCGGCTACCGGGCGGCGGGCGCGCTGCTGCGCCGCGACCCCCGCCCCACCGCGATCTTCGCGCCGAACGACCTGGCCGCCACCGGCGCGCTGTCGGCGGCCGACGAGCGGGGCCTGCGGGTGCCGCAGGACGTGTCGATCGTCGGGTACGACAACACGCACCTGGCGGCGATCCGCCACATCTCGCTGACCAGCGTGGACCAGCCGCGCCGGGAGATGGGGCGGGCGGCGGCCGAGCTGCTGACCGCGCGGATCGGCGATCCGGCGCGCCCGGCCCGGCAGAACCTCGTGGTCCCGCACCTGGTGGTCCGCTCCAGCACCGGCCCCGTCCCCGCGTAGGGGCGGCGGCAGGTCGATCAACTCCCCGAACGGGTGTCGGACGGGTAAGGGGCTGGCCAAGCCTGCCGCAATCATCGCGCGGCCGGGCGGTCGCGGCGGGTTAATGGACTCACCGTTCGGCGGGTCGGGGGAACCCCGTCCGGCGTGGCCTCGGGGGAGACCGTGCCCGGGCCGGGGACTCCGCCGAGTGGACACGGGAAGGATCATGTTCACCCAGGGGGGTCAGTCCGTGCGTGATCCGGAATTGGTGTCGTGCGCGCAGCGCGCGGCGAGTGAGTTGGAGCGCGCGTGGGCCGAGTGGCGCCACGCGCGGGGACTGGCCGAGCAGGTCTCCGAGTCCGTCGCCAGCTACGTGGCCCACTCGATCGACCATCCGTGGGGACGGCCCCGCGTGGTGCTGGGCCTGGACGCGGACGAGGCGCGCGCCCTGGCGGCGCTGCTCGGCCGGGAGGACCCGCTCCGCTGAGGCGGGAGGGGAACGAGGGGACGGCCGTGACCGTGCGACCGCAAGGGGAGCGTGCGGTCGCGGCCGTCCGGGTTCCGGGACGGGCCCTTCCCGCGGCCTGTTTCGCGAAGTCCGTTTGACGAACCCCGGTGGGTGTGCAGACTGGCAAGGTCGATAACGAACTTGTCACGAAAGGAACGGGCCTGTGCGCAACCACCGCCGCCGCGTCCCACTGACCGTGGGTCTGGCGTTCGCCGCCCTGGGCGCGTTGACCGCCTGCGGAGGCGGCCCGTTCGACCAGGGCGACGATCCGCAGGGCAAGTCGGCCCAGCCGCCCCGCGCCACCGGCCGGTCCGCGCCGGCCGCCGGGACCGGCGACGCGCCGGACCGCGACGACGGGGCGCTGCGGGGCAGGACGATCGTGCTGGACCCCGGCCACAACGGCGGCAACGCCCGCAACCCCGCCGCCATCAACCGGCAGGTCGACATCGGCAACGGCCGCAAGGAGTGCGACACCACCGGCACCGAGACGAAGGCCGGGTATCCCGAGCACGCCTTCACCTGGGACGTCTCCAAGCGGCTGGAGAGGCTGCTGAAGGAGCGGGGCGCGAAGGTCGTCCTGACCCGTCCCGACGACACCGGCGTGGGGCCCTGCATCAACGAGCGCGCCGAGATCGGCAACCGCGCCGGAGCCGACGCCGCGCTGTCCATCCACGCCGACGGCGCGTCCGCGTCCTCGCACGGGTTCCACATCATCGAGCCGGTCGCGGTGAAGGGCTTCAACGCCAAGGCGGTGCCCGCGTCGCAGCGGCTCGGGCGGGCCATCCGCGACGGCTACCGCGAGGGCACCGGGGTCCCCTACTCCAACTACCGGGGCACCGAGGCGCTCGACCCGCGCGACGATCTCGGCGGGCTGAACCTGTCGCGCGTCCCGAAGGTGTTCATCGAGTGCGGCAACATGAAGCACGCCGGTGACGCCGCCAAGCTGTCCAGCGCCCCGTTCCGCCAGAAGATCGCCGAGTCGCTGCTGGACGGGTTGCGGCGCTACTTCTCCTGACGACCCCGCTTCTCCCGGCGACACACGACCGGTGACCGGCCCGGCCGGACCGGCGGAGGCGGCAGGATTGGCGGGTGTCCGATCATGTTGACGTTCTGAGCCGGGTCCGCGCCGCGTTCGAGGGGGCGGGCTACACCGTCGAGGGGGTGCGCGGGCTGCTCGGCCCGGTCGCGGGCGGGGCGCTGGCCCGCGACGAGGTCGTGCCAGCCCTGCGCGCGACCGGCGGCGGGTCGCCGCTGGAGACCCTGACCCGGCTGTTCTGGATCCAGGTCCCGGTGCCGGCGGCCGCGTTGCGGGAGGTCGCGCCGGACCTGGTGGCGGCGGGCCTCGCCGCGGAGTCGGGCGGCGAGCTGCGGGCGCTGCTGCACGTGGAGCCGCTGGAGTCGGTCACCGGGACGGGCCACGTCGGTTACGCCGTCTCGGACCTGAAGGCCCGGCCCGGCGCGGCCACCCCGCTGCGGCCCGACCACGTCGTCGGCGCCGGCGGCGCGTCGGGGAGCCTGGCGCGGCTGGTTGTCCACAGGCCTGTGGACAACGTTCTCGACGTCGGGACGGGCTGCGGCGTGCAGGCGCTGCACCTCGCCGACCCGGCCGTCCGCCCCCGCCCGGCGGCCATCACCGCCACCGACGTGAACCCGCGCGCGCTGCGGCTCGCGGCGCTGAGCTTCGCCCTGTCCGGGCTCGACGGCGCGGAACTGCTCGAGGGCTCCCTCCTGGAGCCGGTCCGGGGCCGCCGCTTCGACCTGATCGTGTCGAACCCTCCGTTCGTGGTGGCTCCGTCCGGTGACTCCCGGTACGTGTACCGCGAGTCGGGGATGCCGGGCGACGAGTTCTGCCGCCGGATGGTCGTCGAGGCCCCTCGGATGCTCACTGACCAGGGGCATTGCCAGCTTCTCGCCAACTGGCTGCACACCCGCGACACGCCGTGGGAGGAGCGCGTCGGGGCCTGGGCGGAGGAGTCCGGCTGCGAGGCGTGGATCGTGCAGCGCGACGTCCAGGACCCCGCCGAGTACGCCGAGCTGTGGCTACGGGACTCGGTCGAGACGGGCACCCCGGAGTACCTGCGCCGTTACGATGAGTGGCTGGAGCTGTTCGAGGAGCAGGGCGTCACGGGCGTCGGATTCGGCTGGATCACCCTCCGCCGGACGGGCGCCGCGAACCCCGCGATCCGCGTCGAGGAGCTGCGGCACGGCGTCGACCAGCCGGTCGGCGCGTATGTGGATCACGTGCTCGACGGGCTGGCCGCCGCCGGGGAGTTTTCCACAGCCTGTGCACAGGGGGACGCGTTCGGCACGGCGCTGCTGCGCGTCGCCGCCGGGATCGTCCAGGAACAGGTCGGCGCGCCCGGCGCGGAGGACCCCGAACGCATCCTGCTGCGCCAGACCGGACGGCTCCGGCGCGTCGCGGGCGTGCACACGGTCGAGGCCGCGCTCGCCGGGGTGCTGGACGGCACCCTGCCGCCCGCCCCGCTGCTGGCGGCGATCGCCCAGCTGATGGAGCTGGACGAGGACCAGGTCCGCGCGCACGCCGCCGCGGTCCTGCCCGAACTGGTCGCCGACGGCTTCTTCGAGGTCATCGCGGGCTGACGACGTGCGCCATCGCCCGGCCCAGCGCGGCCCGCCGGGCGATCAGCACCGAGAACCCGACGGCCAGGTACACCGCCGACAGCACCAGCCGCGCGTGCTGGTCGGGCAGGACGAACTGCACCGCGAACAGCCCGAACAGCACCGCGGCCTCCCAGCGCCGGAAGTACAGGTCGATCAGGAACGCCAGCCCCAGCACGGTCTGCGCGGCGGTCAGCAGCACCTCCTCGGTCTGCCGGCCGTCCAGCGGCAGCGACCACGCGCCGCCGCCGATCCGGTAGGCCAGGGGCAGCGTCCCGATCAGCAGCGTCCACTGGTTGACCTTGCTGGACAGCAGCGCGCCGATTGCGTCGGAGTCGCGCAGCCGCCAGGCGAACACCACCGCCACGATCAGCTCCGGGGCCTCCGACGCCAGCGGCGCGAGCCACTGCACCAGCAGGAACTCGTCGACCCCGAGCGCCGCCCCGGCCTCCACCAGCGACTCGGCGAACGGCTCGGCCGCCGCGAACACCACCAGCGCGCCCAGCGCGAACCCGCCCCAGGTCACGGCCCGCCGCCGCGCGGCCGGCAGCCGCACCAGCTCCGCGGCGACCCCGACCAGCTCCTCCACGCCCTCCCCGTGCAGCCGGGAGATCCGCACGATGTAGAGCACGTAGAGGCCGATCAGGAGGATCGAGACGTACCAGCCGATCTCGTTGGTCAGCGCGGGCACGAACGCCACCACGGCCGCCAGCGCCAGGAACCCCAGCTCGATCCGGTGGTCGCGCCCGAGCCGCACGTCCCGCCGCTCCACCGGGGCGCCGTCCCGCGCGCGCCGCCGCGTCCCCAGCGTGAACGCCAGCACGACCAGCGCCCACCCGACGCCGACCAGCAGCCGGTTCGCGCCGGTCATGTTGGCGGCGGCGTAGGCGGCGTACTCGGGCCGGGACCCGGCGCGGTAGGCGTAGTAGAGGTCGACCGCGTACTCGGGCAGCACCGCGATCAACGCCAGCAGCGCCAGCGCCAGCGCCCCCGACATGTCGGCCCGCGCCGTCTCGGCGGCCCACATGAGGATCACCGCGGCCGCGCACACGCCCGCCCCGAAGACCAGCATCGCGGCGACCGGCGCGAGGTGCGCCCCGGCCAGCCGCAGCACGACGGCGGGCGCGGCCACGACCAGCGCCGCGGCCACCCGGGTCGCCACCGTTCTCCGAGAGAGCGCCATAAGGGGCAGATCCCGCCGCGCGCCCCAACCGACACCCGCCGAAACGCAAAGATCACCAGCCCCGGCGCCCCGGAGGGCTCAGCCGCGCGCCTCCTCCAGCGTCCGGAACGCGCTGCCGCGCAGCCGCCGCGCCAGGTCCCGCTGCACCCGGTGCGCCCACAGCGGCCCGCCGTAGATCATCCCCGTGTAGCCCTGCACGAGCGTGGCCCCGGCGCGGACGCGCTCCCACACGTCGTCGGCGGTCTCGACGCCGCCGACGGAGACCAGCACGAGCCGGTCCCCGGCGCGCGCCCGCAGCCGCCGCAGGACCTCCAGCGACCGGTCCCGCAACGGCGCGCCCGACAGCCCCCCGGTCTCCTTGACCAGCTCGGCGGGGCTGCGCAGGCCCTCGCGGGCGATCGTGGTGTTGGTGGCGATGATGCCGTCGAGGCCCAGCTCCAGGGCGAGGTCGGCGACGGCGTCGACGTCCTCGTCGGCCAGGTCCGGAGCGATCTTCACCAGCAGCGGCACCCGGCGCGGCGACACGCGGTCGGCGGCCTCCCGCACCGCCGCCAGCAGCGGCCGCAGGTGCTCCACGGCCTGGAGGTTCCGCAGGCCGGGGGTGTTGGGGGAGGAGACGTTCACCACCAGGTAGTCGGCGTGGCGGGCCAGCCGCTCGGTGCTCAGCACGTAGTCGCCGACGGCCTCCTGCTCGGGCACGACCTTGGTCTTGCCGATGTTGACGCCGACGATCACGCCGGACCCGCGCCGCTCCAGCCGCCGCGCGGCGTCCGCCGACCCGGAGTTGTTGAAGCCCATCCGGTTGATGACGGCCCGGTCGGCCCGCAGCCGGAACAGCCGGGGTTTCGGATTGCCCGGCTGGGGCTGCCCGGTCAGCGTCCCGATCTCGACGTGCCCGAACCCGAACGCGCCCAGCGTCTCGAACGCCACCGCGTCCTTGTCGAACCCGGCGGCCAGCCCGAGCGGCCCGGGGAACTCCAGCCCGAACGCCCGCACCCGCAGCGCCGGGTCGCGGGGCAGCAGCGCCCGCCGTAGCGCGGGCGCGGCCCCCGGGACGGCCTGCACCAGCCGCAGCCCGCGCATCGTCCAGTGGTGCGCGGTCTCCGCCGAGACCCGCGAAATGACCAGGGAGAACAGAAGTCGATACATCAACGCCGAGTATCCCAGACGCCCCCGCCGGAAAACCGGTTGAGCCCCGTCGGGCGGCCACCTACCGTGAGCGGCATGTTGATCCACGCTCTGGCCGCCTGCGGGTGGCCGCTGCCGCAGCGCATCCACCGCGACCGCACCGGCCCGGGCCCGGCCGGAGCGTGATCGCCATCTGACGTCCGCTCCCACGGGCCGGGCCGGAGACGCCGAGATCCGAGACCCACCCGACATGAGGGAGCCCATCGTGGCCAGGAAGCACAACGGACTGCTGGGCGTCGGCGGCCAGCGCAAGAAGATCTCGCGCCGGGAGCTGCGCGGCGGCGGAGCCCGGCCGGGCAACGCCGCCGACCAGCAGGAGGCCAGGCGCGAACTCCTGCGGAGGATGCGGGAGCGCACCGCCCGCGACGAGCGGAAGTCCTGATCCACCCGACACCGAAGGCCCGGCTCCGCGACCACGGCCGGGCCTTCGGCCTGTCCGGACGGGAGAGGCCGACCGTCGCGGCGCCCGCCGGGGCCCGTCAGGCCCGGCCGAACATCTGCCGGAGCTGGGCGCGCACCTCGCGGCCGGTGTCGCGGGCGACGCCGCCGCACCAGCGCAGCGGCTCGCGGACCAGGACGCGCCACGTCGCCGCGGTCCCGCGCCACACCGGGCGCAGCACCGCGTCCCGGACCCAGCGGCCCGGGGCCACCAGCAGCGTCCGCCACATCCAGCGCAGCCCGCGGCCCACGATCCGCCACGCCCACGCGACGCCCAGCCACAGCGGGCGCAGCAGGTAGCGCCACACCGCCGTCGCGGGCAGCACGAGCAGCACCCTGGCCAGCCAGTACAGCACCGTGCCCGTGATCCGCCACGACCAGGCGAGGGCGGCGGCGAACGCGTGCCAGCAGACCGCCAGGAACCGGCCGGTGGCCCGGCCCATCCGGCCCAGCCCCCGGAACAGCGGGGCGAGCGCGTACCGCCACAGCGCCGTCGCGGGCACGACGACCAAGACGTTCAGCAGCCAGTCGGCGGCGGCGGCGATGATCCGCCCGGCCCCGCCGAGCAGCCATCCGATCCCCGTCAGGAGCGCGGCCAGCGGCCGGACCAGCACGGCGTTCAGCACGCGGCCGAGCGGGACGAGGAGGTTCCGCCAGATCCAGCGGCCCAGCCTGCCCGAGCCCCGCCCGAACAGCCTCAGCGCGCCCCACAGCACGGTGACGAACAGCCACCGCAGCGGAACGACCACCGTCCGGTCCCACACCCAGGCGATCCCGCGCCCGCACCAGGACAGCCCCGCCCACACGCCCCGGCCGAGCCACGCGAGGAACCCCCCGACCGGACGCAGCGCACGGGCGTGGAGCCAGCGTCCGGCCCGCGCCAGCAGCCGTCCCGCCAGCCGACCCAGCCACAGCGGCGAGCGCACGACCGCCCGCAGCGCCTCCCAGACCAGCCGGACCGGCACGACCACCAGCAGCGCCACGACGCGCGCCGGGACCATCACCCAGGGGGAACCGCTCGGCCGGGCGGGTTCCGCGCGCGGCCCCGAGGGCTTCTCCAGGGTCACCGGAGCCCGCTCCCGCACCGTCACGTTCCGCCTCCCGTCGCCGCGTCCGTGCCCTGTGAGACGCCCGGCCGGTCGTGGAGGTTCCGCCGGGGACGCGTTGAACCCGCCGCGCCGCGAGCCCCGTACTGCCCGTCGATCCGAGAGAGCGGTGCGGCCGCTCCCCCTCGATCGACGAACCGACACGGAGGAGACGACATGCACATCCCACGTTGGGCGATCCCCGCGGCGGCCGCCCTGACCGCGACCGGGGTGCTGGTCACCGCCTGCGGGCAGCAACAGGACACCGGACGGCAGACCAATACCTCGGCCGGGCTCAAGCAGGACCCGGCCGCCCCGCGGCAGGACGCGGGCGCCGAGCCCGTCGCGGCGACGACCGCGCTGGAGGTGGCGAGCGTCGGCAAGCTCGGGAAGGTCGTCACCGACGGCGAGGGCCGCACCCTCTACCGCTTCGACAAGGACACCGCCCGCCCGTCCGCCTCCTCCTGCGAGGACGCGTGCGCCAAGGCGTGGCCGCCGGTGATGGTCGGCAAGGCGGAGCCGAAGGTCGACGGCGTCGACCAGAACCTGGTCGGCAAGGTCAAGCGCCCCGACGGGCAGTGGCAGGTGACGCTCGGCGGCTGGCCGCTGTACCGCTACGCCAAGGACGCCAGCCCCGGCGACGTCAAGGGGCAGGGCGTGAACGGCACCTGGTTCGCCGCCGCCCCCAACGGCAAGAAGGCCGCCGCCAAGAAGGCGGAGCAGCGGAACGAGGGCGGCGGCGAGCAGCGCCAGGGTGACGAGCGGCAGCAGGGCGGCGAGCAGGGCGGCAACGGCGGCTGGGCCGGCTGGACCACCATCAAGGTCCGCCGGGACCCCCGGCTCGGCATGATCGTGACGGACGGCAAGGGCCGCACGATGTACCGCTTCGACAAGGACCGGCCGCGCGTGAGCAACTGCTTCGGCGACTGCCGCGCCAAGTGGCCGATCGTCCGCTTCAACGGCTTCAAGAAGCTCAAGGTCGAGGGCGTGGACCGCAGCCTGGTGAGCTTCATCGAGCGCAAGGACGGCAAGCCCGGCGAGTGCCAGCTGCTCATCAACGGCTGGCCCATGTACTACTTCGCCAAGGACGCCGAGGCGGGCGACACCAAGGGCCAGGCCGTCCAGAACGTCTGGTGGGTCGTCTCCCCGCAGGGCAAGAAGATCACCACGGCCCCCGGCGGCCAGGGCGGGGGCGACGGCTACGGGGGCTACTGACCGGCCCTCTCTCCCGAGCGGCGTGCCGCCCCTCCCCGTCCCGCGACGGGCGGCACGCCGCTCCCGCCTTTTCGGTCACCCCTTGATCATGTTTCGGGCGTGACGGTTGTGACAGATGGGTTTCTTCTTTCGCACCGTGCACAAAACGTGTCTCGACAGCCCAAAGGACCGATGTTCTGATGGAGATCGGTCCCGCCACGCATGCGGCCCGGAGCAGACCGTACCCGCAGGTGGTGGGAGGTTTCGGGAGGGCCCATGGTCGAGGGAGCGAGGAAGGGCGGGCGGCGCGGACCCGCCTGGCGGGCGGCCCGTGCCACGGCGGCACTGGCCCTGCTGGCCAGCGGACTGGCGGCGTGCGGCGGAAGCGGCGGCGTCCCCACGCTGACCTGGTACACCAACCCCGACTCCGGCGGGCAGGCCAAGCTCGCGGCCAAGTGCACCCAGGCGGCGGGCGGCAGGTACCGCATCCAGACCTCGGTGCTGCCCAACGACGCCACCCAGCAGCGCGAGCAGCTCGTCCGGCGGCTGGCCGCCAAGGACTCCGGCCTCGACATCATGAGCCTGGACCCGGTGTTCGTCGCCGAGGCCGCCAACGCCGGCTTCCTGCGTCCGTTCGGCGAGCAGGAGAAGGGCCAGTTCGTCCAGGACGTCTTCCAGCCCGCCGTCGAGAACTCCACCTGGGAGGGCAGGCTCTACGCCGCCCCGTTCTGGGCCAACACGCAGCTCCTCTGGTACCGCAAGTCCGCCGTGCGGAAGGCGGGCGTCGACCCGGACGCCCCCGACTTCACCTGGGACAAGATGATCGACGCCGCCGTCCGCTCGGGCGTCACCGTCGGCGCGCAGGGCAACAAGTACGAGGGCTACATGGTGTGGGTCAACGCCCTGGTCGCCTCGGCGGGCGGACGCATCATCAGCAGCGCCGAGAAGGGCGACGACGCCACCATCGAGATCGACTCTCCGGCGGGCCGGGAGGCGGCGCGCGTCATCGGCAAGCTCGCCCGGTCCCGGGCGGCCAGCCCGTCGCTGTCCACCGACATCGAGGAGCAGGCGCGCTCGCTGTTCAACGCCCCCAACGGCGGCTTCATGGTCAACTGGGGCTACATCTGGCGGGCCGAGAACGGCGACGCCAAGGACGGCGTGATCGACAAGAGCATCCCCGCCGACATCGGCTGGGCCCGCTACCCGAGGGTCCGCGCCGACCAGCCCAGCAAGCCCCCCTTCGGTGGGATCGAGCTGGGGATCGGCGCGTTCAGCAAGCACCCGGACCTCGCGGTGGACGCGGTCAAGTGCATCACCTCCACCGAGAACATGAAGTTCTACATGATCGACTCGGGGAACCCGGCGGCCCGCCGCGCCGTCTACGACGACCCCGAGATCAACAAAGAGTTCCCGATGGCCAAGCTGATCCGCGAGTCCATCGACGCGGCCGCCCCCCGGCCCATCACCCCCTACTACGGCGACGTGTCGGGCGCGATCCAGAGCCGCTGGCATCCGCCCGCCTCGGTGAACCCCGAGACCACGCCGCGCCGTTCCGCCGACTTCGTGCGCCAGGTCCTGCGCGACCAGGCGCTGCTGTGAGGGCAGGTGCACCATGAGCGTCGGACTCGAAACCGCCCCCGCGCCCCGCGCCCGTACCGGACGGGCCAAGGTCACCGACCGGACGAAGGCCGAGCGCCGGCTCGGGCTGCTGCTGTCGGCCCCCGCCGTGATCGTCATGCTGCTGGTGACGGGCTACCCGCTGTTCAACGCGGTGTACCTGTCGCTGTTCAGCTACCGGCTCACCGCCCCCGACGACCGCCGCTTCGTCGGCCTCGGCAACTACGCCACCGCGCTGTCGGACGGCCTGTTCTGGCAGAACGTCTTCACCACCTTCCTCATCACCCTGATCACCGTCGCGGTCGAGCTGGTGATCGGGTTCGCGCTGGCGATGGTGATGCACCGAGCGATCTTCGCCCGCCGCACCCTGCGCACCTCGATCCTGCTGCCCTACGGCATCGTCACCGTCATCTCGGCGTTCGCCTGGCGGTACGCGTTCGACCTGCAGTCGGGGTTCGTCAACCCCTGGTTCGGCCTCGGCGACTTCGCCTGGTTCTCCGACCGCTGGGCCGCGCTGTTCGTGATCATCCTGTCGGAGATCTGGAAGACCACGCCGTTCATCGCGCTGCTGCTGCTGGCCGGGCTGGCGCAGGTGCCGCGCGACCTCACCGAGGCCGCCACCGTGGACGGCGCGACCGCCTGGCAGCGGCTGTGGCGGGTCATCCTGCCCAACATGAAGGCCGCGATCATGGTGGCGGTGCTGTTCCGCACCCTGGACGCCTGGCGGCTGTTCGACAACGTCTTCGTCATGACGCGCGGCCAGGAGGACACGGCCACGCTGTCGTTCCTGACCTACCAGCAGACCATCACCCGGACCGCGATCGGTCTGGGCAACGCCGTCGGGGTGCTGCTGTTCCTGTCCGTGGTGATCATCGCCGCGATCTTCATCAAGGGGTTCCGGGTGGACCTGTCCCAGGTGAGGGGTGACCGCTGATGCGCGAGTCGGGCCGTTCCCGGGTGCTGTGGATCATCGCCACGGCCCTGATCCTGATCTGGACGGTCTTCCCGATCCTGTGGATCGTGATGCTGTCCTTCAAGCAGCCGGGCGAGATCGGCAACGCCCCCAAGTTCCTCCCCCGGGACTGGACGTGGGAGAACTACCGCACGGTCTTCTCCACGGACCTGTTCACCTCGGCACTGATCAACTCGATCGGCATCTCGCTGATCGCCACGTTCGTCGGGGTGGTGTTCGCGACCCTGGTCGCCTACGCCATCGCCCGCCTCGACTTCCCCGGCAAGAAGATCATCCTGTCGTTCGCGCTGGCCATCGCGATGTTCCCGGTGGTGTCGCTGGTCGGCCCGCTGTTCAACCTGTGGCGCGACATCGGCCTGTACGACACCTGGCCGGGCCTGATCATCCCCTACATCTCGTTCGCGCTGCCGCTGGCGATCTGGACCCTGTCGGCGTTCTTCCGGGAGATCCCCTGGGAGATGGAGCAGGCCGCGCAGGTGGACGGGGCGACGACCTGGCAGGCGTTCCGCAAGGTGATCGTTCCGCTGGCGGCGCCCGGCGTGTTCACCGCCGCGATCCTGACGTTCTTCTTCTGCTGGAACGACTTCGTGTTCGGGATCTCGCTGACCTCCACCGGCAACGCCCGGCCGGTCCCGGCCGCGCTGGCGTTCTTCACCGGGGAGTCGCAGTTCGAGCAGCCCACCACCGCGATCTGCGCTGCCGCCGTGGTGGTGACGATCCCCGTCGTGGTCATCGTGCTGCTGTTCCAGCGCCGCATCGTGGCCGGGCTGACGTCCGGCGCCGTCAAGGGATAAAGGGGAGCCGGCATGGCCGCCATCACCATGAAGAACATCGTCAAGGAGTACGGCGACGGCTTCAAGGCCGTGCGGGACGTGTCCCTGGACGTCCAGGACGGCGAGTTCATGATCCTGGTCGGGCCGTCCGGGTGCGGCAAGTCGACCCTGCTCCGCATGATCGTCGGGCTGGAGGACATCACCTCCGGCGAGATGCGCATCGGCGACCGCGTCGTCAACCAGGTCGCGCCGCGCGAGCGCAACCTGTCGATGGTGTTCCAGAACTACGCGCTGTACCCGCACCTGACGGTGTACGAGAACATCGCGTTCCCGCTGCGCCTGGCCAAGAAGCCGAACGAGGAGATCGACCGCCGCGTGCGCGAGACCGCCGAGGTGCTGGAGCTGACCGAGCACCTGGACCGCAAGCCCGCCAACCTGTCGGGCGGCCAGCGGCAGCGCGTCGCGATGGGCCGGGCGATCGTGCGGCAGGCCGACGCGTTCCTGTTCGACGAGCCGCTGTCGAACCTGGACGCCAAGCTGCGCGGCCAGATGCGCACCGAGATCTCCCGGTTGCAGCGCCGGCTCGGCGTCACCACCGTCTACGTCACCCACGACCAGACCGAGGCGATGACCCTCGGCGACCGCGTGGCGGTGCTGCGCAAGGGCGTGCTCCAGCAGGTCGGCAGCCCGCGCGAGCTGTACGAGCAGCCCGTCAACCTGTTCGTGGCCGGGTTCATCGGGTCTCCGTCGATGAACTTCCTGCCGGCGTCGTTCGACGGCACCCACCTGGACACCCCGCTCGGCCGCGTCCCGCTGGACGACCCGCGCAAGGCCGAGGCCGTCGGGGACCGGCAGGTCGTGCTGGTGGGCATCCGGCCGGAGGACTTCGAGGACGCCGAGCTGGTCTCGGCCGAGAAGCGGCAGCGCGGCGCGACCGTCCGGGTGCGGGTGGACGTGACCGAGTGGCTCGGCAACGAGCAGTACGCCTACGTCCCCTACGAGGCCCCCGCGGACCTGGCCGGCCAGCTGCGCGACCTGTCCCGCGAGCTGGACAGCGACCAGCTGCGCACCCAGGCCGTGGTCGCGCTCGACGCGTCCAGCCTCATCACGGCCGGGGACGAGGCCGAGCTGTGGATCGACACCGGCAAGCTCCACATCTTCGACCCGGCGACCGGCGAGAACCTCACCCGCGACGAGGAGCGCGTCGCCGCCCTCGGCCGCCACGCCGACCGGGCGCGCGAGGCGCAGCGCCGCGCCCAGCAGGACGGCAACGGCAACGGCCGGCCCGAGGCGAAGGCCGGCGAGTCCCCCTCCGGATGATGCATTTCGTGTTCACCCCGCCGGGGGAGGCGGCGGCCGGGCTGCTGGACCTCCCCTGGCGGGAACCCCTGGCGGAGTGGACCCCCGCCACGACCGGAGACCGCCTGGTGGAGATCCGGCAGCGCGGCCTGTCCCGGCACGTGGTGCGGTTCGTGTCCGAGGGCGGCGAGGTCTACGCGCTCAAGGAGCTCGCCGACCGCCTCGCCCGCCGCGAGTACCGGCTGCTGCGCCGCCTGCGCGAGCTCGGCGTCCCGGCCGTCGAGGTGACCGGCGCGGTCGTGGACCGGCCCGGCGACCTGGACGCGATCCTGGTCACCCGGTTCCTGGACTACTCCACCTCCTACCGGGCGCTGTTCGCGCGCCCGCGCGGCGGCCAGCCGACCGACCGGCTGCTGGACGCGCTGGTCGAGCTGCTGGTCCGGCTGCACCTGGCGGGCTTCATGTGGGGCGACTGCTCGCTGTCGAACGTGCTGTTCCGCATGGACGCGGGCGCGTTCTCCGCCTACCTGGTGGACGCCGAGACCGCCGAGCTGCACCCCTCCCTGAGCGAGGGGCAGCGCCACTACGACGTGGACCTGGCCCGCGAGCGCATCGCGGGCGAGCTGTTCGACCTGATGGCCGCCGGAACGCTGCCGCCGGAGGTGGACCCGGTCGCGGTCGCCGACGACACCGTCCGCCGCTACGCCGCGCTGTGGGACGAGCTGACCCGCGAGGAGACCATCCGCCCCGAGGAGCAGCGCTACCGCATCGCCGAACGGCTCCGCCGCATCAACGCCCTCGGCTTCGACGTGGACGAGGTCGAGCTGGTCGCCACCGACGAGGGCGACGGCGGCAGCCGCCTGCGCGTCCGGACCCGTGTCGCCGAGCCCGGCCACCACCGCCGCATCCTGTTCGCCCGCACCGGCCTCCAGGCGGAGGAGAACCAGGCGCGCCGCCTCCTCAACGACATCGCCTCCTACCGGGGCTGGCTGGAGCAGGAGACCGGGCACCCCGTCCCCGAGGTCGTCGCCGCCAACAGGTGGCTCGCCGAGGTCTACGAGCCGGTCGTCCGGTCGATCCCCGAGGAGCTGCGCGGCCGGCTGGACGAGGTGGAGCTGTTCCACGAGGTGCTGGAGCACCGCTGGTTCCTGTCGGAGAAGACCGGCCGCGACGTCGGCACCACCGAGGCGGCGCGCGACTACTGCCGCTCCGTCCTGCCCACGGTCCCCGAGGACCTGATCGAACCCTGACCCGGCGTTGGGGGGATCACAGCAGGCCACGAGGTTGAGCGGGGACCTTCCGGGCACTTTCCCGATCATGGGGACCATTGCTGAGCAGTTCATCCAGGTGTTGCGCCACGCGGGGGTCGAGCGCGTCTACGGGGTGGTGGGCGACAGCCTCAACCCGGTCGTGGACGCCGTGCGCCGCACCGACGGCATCGAGTGGGTCCACGTCCGGCACGAGGAGGCGGGCGCGTTCGCCGCCGCCGCCGAGGCGCAGACGACCGGACGCCTGGCGGTCTGCGCGGGAAGCTGCGGGCCCGGCAACACCCACCTGATCAACGGTCTGTACGACGCGCACCGCTCCGGCGCGCCCGTGCTGGCGCTGGCCTCGCACATCCCCAGCGCGGAGATCGGCACCGGTTACTTCCAGGAGACCCACCCCCAGAAGATCTTCGAGGAGTGCAGCTCCTACTGCGAGATGATCAGCAATGCCGGGCAGATGCCCCGGCTGCTGGAGCACGCGATCCAGACCTCGCTCGGCGGGGGCGGCGTGTCGGTGCTGGTCCTGCCCGGCGACGTCGCCCAGCTCGACGCCGGGCCCACCCGCCGCACCGTCCTGCCGGGCGGGCCGGGCGTCGTCCGGCCGCCCGAGCACCAGGTCGCGGCGCTCGCCGAACGCCTCGACGCGGCCGAGAAGGTCATGCTGTTCGCCGGGGCGGGGGTGCGCGGCGCCCACGCCGAGGTCATGGAGCTGGCCGGCAGGGTGCTGTCGCCGATCGGCCACTCCCTGCGCGGCAAGGAGTGGATCCAGTACGACAACCCCTACGACGTCGGCATGAGCGGCCTGCTCGGCTACGGCGCCTGCTACAAGGCCATGCACGAGGCCGACCTGGTGGTCCTGCTGGGCACGGACTTCCCCTACGAGGACTTCCTCCCCGGCCGGAACACCGTGCAGATCGACCACGACGCCACCCGCCTGGGCCGCCGCACCCCGCTGGACCTGGCGGTGCACGGCGACGTCCGCGAGACGCTGCGGATGGTCCTGCCGAGGATCCGGCAGAAGGGGGACCCCGCGTTCCTGGACGCCATGCTGAGGGAGCACGCCCGGCTCCTGGAGAAGGTCGTGGGCGCCTACACGCACGACATCGCCCGGCACGTCCCGATCCATCCCGAGTACGTCGCCGCCGTCCTGGACGACCTCGCCGCCGACGACGCGGTGTTCACCGTGGACACCGGCATGTGCAACGTGTGGGCCGCCCGCTACCTCACCCCCAACGGCCGCCGCCGCGTGCTCGGCTCGTTCCGGCACGGCTCCATGGCCAACGCCCTGCCGCACGCCATCGGCGCGCAGCTCGCCGACCGCGACCGGCAGGTGGTCTCCCTGTCCGGCGACGGCGGCCTCGGCATGCTGATGGGCGAGCTGCTGACGGTGAAGCTGCACGACCTGCCCGTCAAGACGGTCGTGTTCAACAACTCCTCGCTCGGCATGGTCAAGCTGGAGATGATGGTCGACGGGCTGCCGTCCCACGAGACCGACCACGAGCAGGTGGACTACGCCGCCATCGCGCAGGCGTGCGGCATCCCCGCGGCGCGCGTCGAGAAGCCCGCCGAGGTCCGCGACGCGCTGACCACCGCGCTGGACTCGCGCGGCCCGTTCCTGCTGGACGTCGTCACCGACCCCGACGCGCTGTCCATCCCGCCGCACATCACCGCCGGGCAGGTCCGCGGGTTCGCGCTGGCGGCGGGCAGGACGGTGCTGAACGGCGGCGTCGGCAAGATGCTCGACATGGCCCGCAGCAACCTGCGCAACGTGCCCCGCCCGTAGGGCGCGGCGCCGCGCCGCCGGCTAGGGCCTGTTTCAAAGTGGGCCTCAGCCACGCACGCGAGCGCGTTACCTGACCTGCGGGCCCGACGCCGAAGGCAAGGGCCCGCAGGTCAGATCGCGAAGCGATGCCGCGCTCGCCAAGGCCTGGTAAGGCGCGAGCCCCTGGGGCGAGCGCCGTGGGCCAGGGCTTTGAAACACGGCCTAGGGCAGGACGACCTCGAACCACAGGTGCGTGGCCCGGGGCGACTGCTCCAGCCCCCACTCGGCGGCCAGGGCGTCGATGACGGAGAGCCCCCGCCCGTGGTCGCCGCGGCGCCGCAGGTCGGCGTCCACCCCGGCGGGGCCGTCGTCACGGATCTCCACCCGCAGGCGGCGGCCGTCCCCCGCCACCACCACGACGGTGACCCGGATGAGGCCGGTCCCGTGCAGCACCGCGTTGGCGATCGCCTCGGCGGCCATCAACTCCACGTCGTCCAGCAGGTCGGGATCGGCGACCACCTCGGCCGCGCGCTCCCGCACGGTCCGGCGGGCGGCCTGCCCCGCCCGCCGGTCCCGGGCCAGCGTGAGGGGTTCCCCGAGCCGCTGCATCGCCGCGGTCATGCCGGGGCCCTCCCACCGGGCAGGCCGCGGTCGGGAACGAGGTCGGTCAAGCGGAGAGTCACGAGATCACCACACAGAGAGAGCTGATGCGCAACGCAATCATTCACTGACATTCGGTGATGGGGCAACGCACTGAGAACATTGATCTTGACCTTTTGTGGACCATGCGGTGGCGGCCCGGCCGCCGGAGGCCCGGAAAATCCGGGGGAACGGGCTCCGGGCGGCCGCCCGGCGATCTACCGGCAGCGTGCACAGACGGGGGAAAGCACTGCGCCCGCTTGGCGTTCCGCAGCCCGGCAGCCCACCCGGCGGCGGTTACATTCGGTGATCGATGTGATCGCTGGGTGGCCGTCTCCCACCTCAGGCGGAGACGGTTCGGTGAGGTGGTCGATCGATGGGGTACGGCACGACGCTCGTGCGGGAACGCCCCCGGCCGCCCGCGGCCCCGCCGGGCCGCGCCGCCGCGCCGGGGCACGCGGCCC
>NZ_BCQR01000131.1 GCF_001552175.1 Actinomadura kijaniata NBRC 14229 | reverse complement strand
CGGCGGCCCCGGCCAGCGCGGCGGAGGCCGCCGGCAGCGCGGCGCGGGCGGCGGCCCCGGTCGCCGCGTACTGGGTGCGGATCAGGTCCATGGCCTTGGCCGACCAGGGCAGCAGCTCGGCGTCCAGCGCCAGCCAGCCGGTGTCCAGCTCCTCCCACAGCCCGGCCGCCCCGACGGCGGCCCGGACCCGGTCCAGGACCGCCGCGGTCAGGGCGGGGTCGCGGAAGAACGCGCGGCCGGTGCGGGTGTAGACGGCGCCGAGGGAGCCGTCGGTGACGTCGAAGCGCCCGGCGGCGACCCCGGCGTCCCGCGCGACGACGACCACCGCGCGCGAGCCCATGTGCTTCTCCTGGCAGACCACCCTGCTCAGGCCCGCCTTCCGGTAGTCCTCCAGCGCCTCGGCCGGGTGCTCCAGGTAGCCGGGCAGCGCGGAGGTCGCGGCCGGGGCCATGGTCGGCGGCAGGTACACCAGCCAGCGCGGGTCGACCGCGAAGCGGCTCATGACCTCCAGCGCGGCCAGGGCGTTCTCCTCGCGGACCGACACCCGGCCCATCAGGCGGGTCTCGACGCCCCCGACCTCCATGACGTCGGCGAACTTCAGCACGCCGGAGGCGCGCTGCCCGTCGCCCGCGGCCGGCTGAGCCTCCAGCGGCCGGACCGGCTCGTACCAGACCCGCCGGGCGGGCGTGGAGACGATCTCGCGTTCGGGGTAGCGGAGCGCGGTGAGCTTCCCGCCGAACACCACGCCGGTGTCCAGGCAGATGGTGTTGTTGATGAACTCCGCGCGCGGGACGGGCGTGTGCCCGTACACCACCAGCGCCTTGCCCCGGTAGTCGCGCGCCCACGGGTACCGCACCGGCAGCCCGTACTCGTCGGTCTCGCCGGTGGTGTCGCCGTACAGCGCGAACGACCGGACGCGGCCCGAGGCGCGCCCGTGGTACTCCTCCTTGAGCCCGGCGTGCGCGACGACCAGGTTCCCGCCGTCGAGCATGTAGTGGCTGATGAGGCCGTCCATGAACGCCAGCGCCTCGGCGCGGAACCCCTCGGGCTCGGCGGCGAGCTGCTCCAGCGACTCGGCCAGGCCGTGCGCGACCCGGACCTTGCGGCCGCGCAGGGCCCGCACCAGCTTGTTCTCGTGGTTGCCGGACACGCACAGGGCGTCGCCGTCGCGCACCATTCCCATGACCAGCCGCAGCACGCCGGGGGTGTCGGGGCCCCGGTCCACCAGGTCGCCCACGAACACCGCGGTGCGCCCGCCGGGATGGGTGGCCCCGTCCGGACGGCCGAGCGCGTCGTGGCCGATCTCGTAGCCGAGGTCGCGCAGCAGGTCCTCCAGCTCGGCGCGGCAGCCGTGGACGTCGCCGATGACGTCGAACGGCCCGGTCAGCTCGCGCCTGTCGTTCCAGGCCCTCTCGTACACGACGGTCGCCGCGTCGATCTCCTCGACGCCCTCCAGCACGTGCACGCGCTTGAACTCGCGGTGCAGCTCGCGCATCCCGCGCCGCAGCTCCCGGCGCTGCCGGGGGATGACGTGGTCGGGCAGGTCGCGGTCGGGGCGGGCCCGGGTGCGTTCGGCGGCGACGTGCTCGGGGACGTCCAGCACGATCGCCGCCGACAGCACGTCGTGCTCCTTGGCGATCCGCACCAGGGCCTGGCGGGAGCGCGGCTGCACGTTGGTGGCGTCCACGACGGTCAGCAGTCCGCGCCGCAGCCGCGTGCGGACGATGTGGTGCAGCAGGTCGAACGCGTCGCCGGTCGCGGACTGGTCGTTCTCGTCGTCGGCGACCACCGCGCGGCAGTAGTCCGACGACACCACCTGCGTGGGCGCGAAGTGCCTGCGCGCGAAGTGCGACTTGCCGGACCCCGACACGCCGACCAGCACGACCAGCCCCGTCTCGGGCAGCCTGAGCTCACGGCTCATCGTGTGAACACCCCCATCTGCGTCGGCGGTCCGACCTCGGGGTCGTCGTCGCCGACGGGTACGTGGCGGACCTGGTAGCCGTGCTCGGCGGCGACGCGGTCGGCCCACTCGCGGAACTCGGCGCGGGTCCATTCGAAACGGTGGTCGGAGTGGCGCATCGCGCCGGGGGCCAGGCCCTCGTAGCGCACGTTGTGCTCGACGTTCGGGGTCGTCACGATCACCACGCGCGGGCGGGCGTCGCCGAACACCACGTGCTCGACCGCGCCGAGGCGCGGCGGGTCGACGTGCTCGACGACCTCCATGAGCACCGCGGCGTCGTAGCCGTGGAAGCGGTCGTCGGCGTAGGTCAGCGACGCCTGGAAGACGCCCGCGGCGCGTTCGGCGTCGCGGTGCGGCTGGAGGCGCCGGCGCAGGCGGCGCGCGGCGGCCTCGACGGCGCGGTAGGACACGTCCGCGCCGGTCACCTCGGTGAAGAACGCGTCCTGGAGCAGGCGCGCCACCAGCTTGCCCGAGCCCGCGCCGAGGTCGATGACGCGGCGGGCGTCGGCGCGGCGCAGCTCCTCGACGACGGCCTGGATGCGGCGTTCGGCCAGCGGCGTCGCGGCGGCGACCTCGGGCTCCGCCGTGCTCATGGCGCCGTCCGAACCCGCCTCCGGTCCGGCGGCCGCCGGATCGGTGGCCGGGGCCTCCTCCTCGATGTCGTGCCGGTCGAGGGCGTCCTCGGGGGAGTCGTCGGAGTCGGCGAGGCGGCCCAGCGCGGTGCGCACCAGGGCGCGCCGGTTCGCCAGGTAGCGGCGGGTGATCGCGGCGCGGTCGGGGTGGGAGGCGAGCCAGCCCTCCCCCGCGCGGATCAGCTTGTCCACCTCGTCGGGCGCCATCCAGTAGTGCTTGGCGTCGTCCAGGACGGGCAGCAGCACGTACAGCTGGTTGAGCGCGTCGGACAGGCGCTGCTCGCCGGTCAGCGTGAGCGTGACGTACCGGGAGTCGCCCCAGGCGGGGAACGCCGGGTCCAGCGGCACCGGCGTCGCGGCGACCCGCCAGCCGAGGGGGGCGAAGAACCGTTCCACCTGGGCGGGGCCGCCGCGCGCGGGCAGCGCGGGCAGCGTGATCTCCAGCGGGATCGGGGACGCCGCCAGCTCGGGGCGGGCGTCGCAGCGCCCGCGCATCGCCGTCCGGAACACGCCCGCCATCGCCGAGGCCAGCAGCGACGACGCCGCGTAGGGGCGGTCGTTGACGTACTGGCCGAGGGAGAAGTCCGGACTGTTCCTGCCGCGCGTGCGCACCAGCCTGACCGGATCGACGTCCAGCAGCAGCGCCGCCGTGCAGCGCGTGCGGTCCGCCTCCGGGTAGAAGACGTGGGCCGCGCCGTACGCCTGGTCGAACCGCTGCACCCGGTCGGGGTGTTTGTGCAGCAGGAAACCCAGGTCCGTGGCCGGTTCCAGGGTCGTGGTGAGGGTCAGAAGCACCGGTCAAGGATGACAGAGCGGGCTCTTGCCCCCGCACCGGTTTTTTCCGCCGCGAACGCTCACGGGACGACCGGGCCGCTGACGAACCGGCCGCGCGCGTCGTACGGCCAGCCGTTGATCCGGCAGCCCTTCAACCCGTAGATCTGCTGCATCATCACCGGCGCGAGGCGCCCCTTCCCGGCGCAGGTCATGTGCTTGACGCCGAGCCGGTGGCCGACCTCGTGGTTGATGACCAGCGCGTGGTACTGCCTGGGCTGGCCCGCGTAGTAGGTGGTCAGCAGCAGCCAGCGGCGCAGGTTGACCACGACCTGCTTGCCCGCGCTGCAGTTGACCTTCCCCTCGGTGGTCAGGCCGTACGCGCCGCACAGCTTGTCGGTCGTGCCGGGTGAGGCGAGCCGCACCACGAAGTCGTAGGGCGGGGCCGAGACCCGCTGGAACGCCCACTTGCCCCCAGCCGTCCAGCCCTGGCGGTGGGCCAGCACCCGGTCCACCTCCTGGGTGAACGTCACCGGGTTCTGCCGCAGGCCGCCCTCCACCTGGACCATGTACCGCATCAGCTTGCCGCGCCCGAACACGCGTCCGCCGCCGAGCGGCCGGGTGAACTTCCCGGTGCCCCGCTCCGGGATGTACACCGGCTGCCGGGTCGGGGCCACGGGCGGCTCGCTCGGCGGGTGGTGGCCGTCGCCGGAGGGGGATCCGGACGGCGCGGCGTCGGTGGGGGCGCCCGGCGGCAGGGGCGCGGCGCCCGAGGTCGCCCACACCGCGAAGCCCGCGCCGCCGATCGCCACCACGGTCGTCACGGCGAGCACGGTCACCACGACCTGTTTGGCCCGTTCCCGGCGCGCGCCCTCGAAGGCGCGGTCCAGGTCGCCGCCCATGCCGTGCTTGGAGGTCACCCCGAACGGGTCGTCCTGCGCCCGCCGCGCCGGTCCGTGCCCGTCGGGCCCGTACGCGTCGGGCCCGTACCCGTCGGGCGGATATCCGGGGTCCGGCGGGTACCCGGCGTCCTGCGGGGAGGCGGGGTCCGGCGGGTATCCGGGGTGGGCGTGGCCGGGGGCCCCGTGGCCGGGAGCTCCGTAGTCGGGGCCTCCGTAACCGGGAGCCTCGTAACCGGGAGCCTCGTAGCCGGAGGGCTCGTAACCGGTCGGTTCGTGGCCGGTCGGCGCGCGATCGGCGGGGGCGGGGGGAGGCGCGTCCCGTCGGCCGGAGGCGTTCCGGCGACGGCGGCCCGCGCGGGGACGTTCGGGCTGCATGGCGCTCGCCAGCATGCCAGATATCCGGGGCTTTATGATCAAATCCCATGAGTCCGGGCCCGCCGGCGCCCGAAAAGTGGTGGCGAAGTTGTCGGACGAACCATGACAATCCGTAACGTCATGAGCAGACATCCCCGGCGCGCCGTCGCCCAGCAGACCGTCCGGATCCTCGACGAGGGCGGGTATCGCGCGCCCTCGGGCCGGGAGGTGCGCCTCGCCGACCAGATCACGGACTGCGTACGGAACACCGTCCTGTACCGTCCCGCCGAACTCGACGCCCTGCTGTCCCGGTCGCCGTCCACCCCGGGCGTGTCGACCCGGCTGGAGGTGACCGGCGAGACGACCCTGGCCGCCGCGCGGCGGCTGTGCGCGGACGGCCCGGCGGACGGCCCGGCGGACGGCGGCATGCCGTTCGTGCTGAACTTCGCCTCCGCCAAGAACCCCGGCGGCGGCTTCCTCAACGGCGCCCACGCCCAGGAGGAGGGCCTGGCCCGGTCCTCGGGCCTGTACGCGTCGCTGCTGGCGGCCCGCGAGTACTACGACTTCCACCGGGCCCAGGGCGACCTGCTCTACAGCGACCACATGATCTACTCCCCCGGCGTGCCGGTGTTCCGGGACGACTCCGGGGCGCTGCTGGAGGAGCCGTACCGGGTCGCGTTCCTGACCTCGCCCGCGCCCAACCGGGGGGCGATCCGCCGTCCCGAGCAGGCCGCGCGCGTCCCCGAGGTGCTGCGCGAGCGCGCCCGCAGGCTGCTGGCGGTGGCCGTGGCGCGCGGGCACCGCCGCCTGGTGCTGGGCGCGTGGGGCTGCGGGGTGTTCCGCAACGACCCGGCCGAGGTGGCGGGGACGTTCGCCGGTCTGCTGCGGCCGGGCGCGGAGTTCGACGGGCGGTTCGCGCACGTGGTGTTCGCGGTGTGGGACACCGCGCGGGGCGCGCCGCGCCAGGTGGCGTTCGAGGAGGCGTTCGCGGGGTTCTCCACCCCGTAGGACGCGGCGCCGCGCGTGACCGGGCCGGGCGGGAACCCGAGACGATCGTGGCGTGACGCTCGGGCGGCGGCGCGACCGCCACGTTCCGGGCGGCCGGAGGACGGGTCCGCCCGGCGCGGAGCGGCCCGGACCGGTGCGCGGTCCGGGCCGTCGCGCCGGGTCAGGACAGCTTCGCCATGACCTCCGTGGCGATCAGCTCCAGGTGGTCCAGGTCCGACAGGTCGAGGACCTGGAGGTAGAGCGTGCCGGCGCCCAGCTCGGCGAACCGGCCGATCTTGTCGACGAGCTCCTGCGGGGTCCCGGCCAGGCCGTTCTCGCGCAGCTCGGGCACCTGGCGGCCGATCGCGTCGGCGCGGCGGCGCACCTCGGCCTCGTCGCGGCCGCAGCACACCACCTGCGCCGCCGAGTACACCATCGGCCGCGTGCGGTCCTGCGCCTCGCAGGCGGCGCGGACCCGGCCGAACGCGGCGGCGGTGTCGTCGGGCGTGTGGAACGGCACGTTGTACTCGTCGGCATAGGTCGCCGCCAGCCGCGGGGTGCGCTTGGCCCCGAAGCCGCCGATGAGGACGGGCGGGCCGTCGGCGGTGACCGGCTTGGGCAGCGCCGGGGACTCCTTGAGCCGGTAGTGCGCACCCTCGAAGTCGAACGTCTCGCCGGCGGGGGTCCGCCACAGCCCGGTGATGATCTGGAGCTGCTCCTCCAGCTTCTCGAACCGCTCGTTCAGGCCGGGGAACGGGATGCCGTAGGCGGCGTGCTCCTCCTCGAACCAGCCGGTGCCGACGCCGAAGTCCACCCGGCCGCCGCTCATCTGGTCGACCTGCGCGACGGCGATGGCCAGCGGGCCCGGCAGCCGGAACGTCGCGGCCGTCATCAGCGTGCCGAGGCGGATCCGCCTGGTCTCGCGGGCCAGCCCGGCGAGGGTGATCCAGGCGTCGGTCGGGCCGGGCTCGCCCGTGACGTCGCCCATCTTCAGGTAGTGGTCGGAACGGTAGAAGGCGTCGAAGCCGAGGTCCTCGGTGGCCCTGGCGACGGACAGCAGCGTGTCGTAGGTGGCCCCCTGCTGGGGCTCGGTGAAGATCCGAAGACGCATGGTCCCATCCTGCTACCCCTGCTCACCCCACGGAAAACGGGGCCCGGCGCGCGCCGCCGGGCCCCGTGGTCGCCGTCCGTCCGGCGGCGCGCCCCCGCTCAGTCCTGTTCGCGGCGGCGGGCGCGGCCGAGACGGGTCAGGATCAGGCCGGTGCCGACCAGCCCGAGGGACAGGTCGAGCATGACGCCGGTCTCCGCGCCGGTGCGCGGCAGCTCCCGCAGCGTCCGGGTCGGCGCGGGCGCCGTGCCCCCCGCGGACGGCACGGACGGCACGGACGGCCGGGCCGGACCGGCCGGGACGCCGGCCCGCCGGACCTTGGCCGCGGGCCGCCGGTCCGGGGCCGCGCCGGGCCGCACGCGCTCCGGCGTCACCAGCGGGCGGCTCACCGGGGTCAGCTGGGGCCGCAGCACCTTGGTGCGGGCGGTGGCCCGGTTGTTGTCCAGGTTCAGTTCGGCGGTCGTGGTCGCGACCCGCGACGGGGCCTCCAGGACGGTGCCGGGCCGGGGCCGCTGGCGCGGCCGGACCCGGGCGTGGAAGGTCCTGGTCCCGCCCGCCGACAGCCGGTCCACCACGCACACGAGCCGGCGGCCCGTCGCGGTGCAGGCGCCGTCGCGGTCGGCGATCTCGGCGGGCATCGCGGAGGTGACGGTCACCTGCCGGGCGGGCGAGGGGCCCTCGTTGCGCACCTCGATCGCGTACGGGATGGCCTCGCCGGGCCGGATCACCGCCGGGGCCCGTCCGGCCACCGACACGTCGGCGATGTCGGCCACGGTGGCGGCCGGGAACGCCCGGGACGCCCGCGCCCCGGCCCACGACACCGAGGCGGTGCCGACGACGTGGTTCCCCGGCTGGGCGTTCTTGGCGACCTTCGCGGTGAGCGCGCCCTTCTCGGTCTCGCCGGACCGCACCGCGCCGAGCTCGCAGACCACCCGGCCCATGGCGTCGCCGGACGCGGGGACGTAGGAGCAGTCCCGCGTGCCGGACACGAACTCCAGCGAGCGCGGCAGCTCGGCGGTGAGCGTCGCCGGGGCGTTCCTCGACGGGCCCTTCCCCGTCACCGAGAACGGCCAGGTGTAGACGCGGCCGGGCACCAGCGGGACGCCCGGGCCCGCGGTGTCGATCCGGACCGTGGCGGCGCGCGACCGCGCTCCCCTGACGGCCCGGACGGGGTGGCCCGTCTTGCCGGGCTTGGTGCGCTTTTTGGCGCGGGCCTTGCCGGACCGGTGCCCGGCGGGCTCGTGGTCGCGGCGGTCGCGGGCCTGGACGGGCCCGTCGGCGGTCGCCGGCGCCCCCGCGCCGGGCAGCGGGACGACCCCGAGCAGCGGAGCCGCCGCCAGCACGGCCAGTCCCCTGACGCCCCACCCCCCGCCGGGGCGTCCATGGTGCTTGTGGATCATCGCTGCTCCCCCGTGAGCCGGCCGGACTTCCTGACCGTCTCCGTTGTAACCCGGCCGCGGAAGATCACCTAGCGCCCTGTCGGCGTGTCCTCAGCCATGGTGACGTCAACCTTTGGTCATCCGCGCGGGGCAAGGAAAGCCTCCCCGGCCGTGCGGTGGCACGCCGCCGGCCGTTGGGGGATCATCGCGCGCATGGCCGTTTTCGGGATCGACTACGCGTGGGGACGTCCCGGCCCGGCGGCGCTGAAGCGCGCCGGGGCGAAGTTCGTGTGCCGCTACCTGTCCCACGACCGCACCGGCAAGAACCTGACCCGCGCCGAGGCCGAGGAGCTGTCGCGGGCCGGGATCTGGCTGGTGGTGGTGTGGGAGACCACGACCAGCCGGGCGCTGTCGGGCCGGGCGGGCGGGGTCGCCGACGCCCGCGAGGCGCAGCGGCAGGCGAGCGCCGTCGGCATGCCCGCCGGGCGGCCGATCTACTTCGCCGTCGACTTCGACGCCGGTCCCTCCCACCAGGCGGCGATCAACGCCTACCTGGACGGCGCGGCCAGCGTGCTCGGGCGCTTCCGGGTCGGCCTGTACGGCGGGTACGGGCCGGTGAAGCGCGCCCTGGACGCGGGCAGGGCCGCGTGGGCGTGGCAGACCTACGCCTGGTCGGGCGGTCGCTGGGACCGGCGGGCGCAGCTCCAGCAGTACTCCAACGAGCACCGGCTCAACGGCGTGAGCGTCGACTACAACCGCGCGGTCGCCGACGACTACGGCCAGTGGCGCGTGGGCGACGCGCCGCCCCGGGAGGAGGACCGGCCCGGCTACGTCTCGGTCGGCCTCGCCGCCGAACAGGAGCTGCCGCCCGGCGTGTGGACGACCGTGGCGTGGGACCGGGAGTACGCCGACGGCGACGACCAGCATCCCGCGGGCGGCCCGGACGTGCTGTCGGGGCCCGCGCGGTACGCGCTGACCGCCGCGGTGCGGGTGCGGGGCCTGCCCGAGGGCACGCGTCTGCGGGCCCGCGCGGTCGAGGCCGAGGCCGCCGCGCCGGACCGGTTCGACGCGGGGCCGGTGCGGGACTTCACGGCGGCGGGCGAGGAGACGAACCTGCTGTACGGCCTCGCCGCCGACGTCGTCGGCAAGGACCGCCGCGTCCGGCTCCAGCTGTTCCAGCACGGCCCGGCCCCGGCGCGGATCACCGGTGGCAGCGCCAGGCTGCTGTTCTGGAAGGGCTAGCGGTCCTCCAGGCGGCCCGCCGCGCGGGCGGCGCTGTGCAGCACCCGCGTCTGGGTCTCCATGTGGCGCAGGATGCGGCGCTGCCGGGCGCGCAGGTCGCGGTAGGCCCACACCGCCGCGCTCAGCACGACGACGACGGCGGACGCCAGCGCCGCGCGCAGCACGTCCGGGGGAAGGGCCACGGGGGCGGCGACGGCGACCGCGGCGGCCCCCGCGCAGGCCGTCGCGGTGCCGAGCGCCCACCGGACACAGGTCGCGCGTACGCGCATCACGGACTCTCCTTCGCGACCGGGGATCCGCCGCCCGGAGGGGTGCGGGACGGCGCTCCTGACCTGGACCGGCCTTCCCAGTCTTGCCGGTTGTCAAGGGCGCAACAACCAGTCAGTTCCAGAAACTTTTTCAGACTGCGAGGAAAGTCACCGGCCGTCGGGCTCCCCGTACAGCGCGCGCAGGAACGCCAGCGCCATCCGCCGCTTCTCCCCCTCGTCGGCGCGCAGGTCGGCGAAGTAGGAGTCGAGCTCCTCCAGCTCGCGCAGCGCCTCGCCCAGCGACACCGCGCCGGCCGGCTCGCCGCCCTCGCCGATCCGGGCCAGGTCGCCGGGCCGCCAGCGCAGCGCGGCCTCGACGGCGGCCCGGGTCCGCGCCTGCGGCCAGCGCCCGGCGGACTCCAGGTTGTAGATCGTCTTGACCGTCACCCCGGCCTGCTCGGCCAGCCGCTCCTGGGTGAGGCCGAGCGAGCCACGGCGCGCCACCACGTACTTGGCGACCCGCTCCCGGTCCAGCTCTCCGGCCATGCCTTCAGGATGGCGGAAACAGTAAGGAACATCCAGTAACCGGCGGGTGCATATTTCCTTCATCGCTATTTCTCGTTATTTCCGGTCATCCCTTGATGTCTTACCGGGTCGTTCCTAGGCTGAGGGCAGGCCCACGACCGAAGGGGTGGGACAGTGCACCAGGAAGGACCCCTCACCGTCGAACTGGCGCTGGCCGAACTGCGACGGGGGATGGACGTCCGGCTCACCAGCCTGGAGGGCCAGCTCGCCCTCCTGCTCCAGCGCGACGAACACCACGAACGCCAGATCACCGATCAGGTCCGGCTGCTCTCCGAGGTGGAGGACCGCCTGACCCGCGTCGAACGCGAGCAGGTCACCCGCGGCCATCTGGAGGCCCGCTTCCGCCACACGGTGGCCCTGCTGTCGATGCTCGCCGCGGCGGCCTCGGCGGCCGTCACCCTCTGGGCGACCGTGCTGAACTGACGGGCAGCCCGCGAACTGACGGGCACTCCGCGAACCGGCGGGCACCACCGAGCCGACGGACGCGCAGGACCGGCGGGGGCGCGGCGTGCCGGGACTCCCCGGGTCGACACACCTCCCGACACGCCGCCCCCGTCCTTGTCAGGCGGGCCGGTCCGCTCTTCACTGAGGCGATGACCGATCGCCTGTCCCGCAACCGCGCCAGCATCGTCCACCGCCTCCGGTACGCCGCCCGCAACCCCGACCGCATCGCCCCCTACGCCCGCCGCCTCGCCCGGGACACCTGGCTGCGGCTGCGCGCACGCGACCACGTCGCCTACTACCGCGCGGTGATGCGCTCCGACGCCGCCCGCAGCCCCTACGGAGCCGTCGGCACCGCCGACCACGACCACTGGCTCGCGATCGGCCGCCTCCAGTTCGACTACCTGGTGTCCCACGGGCTGAAGCCGTCGCACCGCATGCTGGAGATCGGCTGCGGCAACCTGCGCGCGGGCCACCTGTTCATCGGCCACCTGGAGCCGGGCCACTACTACGGCGTGGACATCTCCCCCGACATCCTGTTCGCCGCGCAGGAGACGGTGACCCGGAACGGCCTCCAGGACCGCCTGCCGCACCTGACCCCGGTCCGCGACCTGCGCCTGGCGTTCCTGCCGGAGGGGCACTTCGACGTGATCCACGCCCACAGCGTCTTCTCGCACTCGCCGCCGGAGGTCATCGACGAGTGCCTGGCCCACGTGGACCGGCTGCTCGCCCCGGACGGCTTCTTCGACTTCACCTTCAACCGGACCACGGGCCGGGAGCACCACGTCCTGCGCGAGGACTTCTATTACCGCACCGAGAGCCTGACGGCCCTGGCCGAAAAGCACGGCCTGACCGCCCGGCTGATGGACGACTGGGAGAAGAACCCCCACAAGCAGTCCAAACTCCGCGTCACCCGGCCCGCCCCGAACGGGGGGGTGACCGGGACCGGTCCGTCCAGGTTTGACGGCCTTTCTGACAGAGCAGACTGATCAGCGACAATCACCCCGCGCAGTGCCGCGCTCGGATCTCATCGGGGAGCTGGTCGGCGTGGCCATCGACGTCGGGTCCGAGTCCCAGACCGGGACCGAGTGGCCCGCGAACCTCGACGTCGGCGCGCTGCTGGAGGAGGGCTGGCGGCCGACGGCGTTCCGGCAGTTCATCGTCAAGGTGCACGGCCACTGCAACCTGGCGTGTGACTACTGCTACCTGTACGAGATGGCCGACCAGGGCTGGCGCACCCGGCCGCGCCGGATGTCCCGGCCGGTGGTGGAGCGCACCGCCGCCCGCATCGCCGAGCACATCCGCGACCACGGCCTGACCTCGGTCGACATCATCCTGCACGGCGGCGAGCCGCTGCTGGCGGGCGTGGACCACCTGCGCCACACCCTGGCGACGCTGCGCGCGGCGGTCCCCGGCGGCGTCGAGTGCGCGCTGCGGATCCAGACCAACGGCACCCTGCTGGACACGCCGTTCCTGGAGCTGCTGGCGGAGTTCGACGTGCGGGTCGGCGTCAGCCTCGACGGCGACGAGGCCGGGCACGACCGGCACCGCCGCCGCAAGGGCGGCCGGGGCAGCCACGCCGACGTGCGGGCCGGGCTGGAACGGCTGACCGCGCCCCGCTACCGGCACCTGTTCGGCGGCCTGCTGTGCACGATCGACCTGCGCAACGACCCGGTCGCCACCTACGAGGCGCTGCTGGCGTTCGACCCGCCCATGGTGGACTTCCACCTGCCGCACGGCACCTGGGACACCCCGCCGCCGGGCCGCCTCCCCGGCGATCCGGCCAGCCCCTACGGCGACTGGCTGGCGGCGGTGTTCGACCGCTGGTACCGCGCGCCGGTCCGCGAGACCCGCGTCCGGATGTTCGGCGAGATCATCCGGCTGCTGCTGGGCCGTCCCTCGCGCACCGAGTCGGTCGGGCTGTCGCCCGCCGCGATGGTGGTGGTGGAGACCGACGGGTCGCTGGAGCAGGTGGACTCGCTCAAGGCCGCCTACGACGGGGCCGCCGCGACGCCGCTGCACGTGCTGCGCGACGCGTTCGACGCCGCGCTGCTGCTGCCGCCGGTCGTCGCCCGGCAGATCGGCGTGCGCGCCCTGTCGGAACGCTGCACGGCCTGCGCGCTGCACCCGGTGTGCGGCGGCGGTCTCTACCCGCACCGGCACCGGGCGGGCAGCGGCTTCCGCAACCCGTCGGTGTACTGCCCCGACCTCTACCGGCTGATCACCCACATCCACGCGGCCGTGGCCCGCGACGTGGCCGCGCTGCGGAAAGGCGGGCGATGACGTCGCTCCACCCGGCATCCGCGCGCACGGTGCCCGACGAGATCCTGCGCGCGCTCGCGGCGGGCTCCGGCGGGCCCGCCGCCCTCGACCTGCTGAACGCCGTCCAGTACGGCAAGCACCTGCTGCTGGTCCGCCACGTCCGCGGCCTGGCCCCGCGCACCGCGCCCGCCTACGACCTCCTCAAGGAGGTCCAGAAGAACGACCGGGACGCCGCCGACCGCGTGCTGCGGTACCCGACCGTCGGGGTGTGGGCGTGGCGCACCGCCCGGGCCCTGGAGAACGACCGCCCCGACGACCCCCGGGCCGCCGGGATGGCCGCGCTCGCGGCCGCCGCCGCGGTCCGCGCCCGGTTCCCGGCCGAGATCGAGGTGCCGGTGCGGGACGGCGCGGTGACGCTGCCGTCGCTGGGGCGCGCGCTGCTGCCCGGCGCGACCACGGCGCGGGTGCGGGTCGACCCGCGCGGCGCGACGGTGAGCGGCGGCGACGTCTCCGTCGCCGTCCCGGCCGACCCGCACCGCGACGCGCCCGGCTGGCACGCGCTGCGCCGGCTGACCGCCGAGAGCGGGGGCCGCCGCCTGGACCTGCTGCTGGACGACCACGACCCGTACCGGATGCCCGGCACCGCCCGCCGCGACGACCGGCTGTCGGAGCCGGAGGCGGAACGTTGGCGGACCACCCTGCGCGGAGCGTGGGAACTGCTGGTTCCCCGACACTGGACGATCTGCGCGGAGACCGCGGCGCTCGTGCGCACCCTCAGCCCGATCCCGGTGCCGCCGGGAGGGCGGTCCAGCGCGACCACCCAGCACGCGTTCGGCGCGATCGCGCTGTCGACGCCGCCGCACCGTCACTTCTTCGCGGTCACGTTCGCGCACGAGGTGCAGCACGTCAAGCTGACCGGCCTGCTGGACGCGGTGCGGCTGACGCTGCCCGACGACGGGTCCCGCTACCGCGCCCCGTGGCGCGACGACCCACGCCCGGTCGCGGGCCTGCTCCAGGGCGCGTACGCCCACCTGGGCATCGCCGGTTTCTGGCGCAGGCAGCGGCAGCACGAGAGCGGCGACCTGGCGACCCACGCGCACGCCAGCTTCGCCCGATGGCGCGACGCCGCCCTGTGGGTGTGCCGCACCCTGTCCGCCACCGACGGGCTCACACCACGGGGCCGGGAGTTCGTGGCGGGCATGACCCGCACCCTGGAGGACTGGGCGACCGAGCCGGTACCACCCGCCGCGCTGGCCGAGGCCCACGCGGCCGAGGCCCACCACCTGGCGGCCTGGAAGGACCGCAACGGCCCCCTCCCGCCCCTCCAGCGAACGCTCTAGCCCTCTCCGGCGGATGCCCTAGATCGACGGCGGGTCGAAGTCGCAGTCCAGGTGGCGTCCCTCCAGGAAGACCTCGGCGTCCCGGTGCTCGGTGGTCAGCGTCCGCGCGTACCGGTCGAGGGTGTCGGCGTGCAGCGACTCGGCCTCGTCCTTCAGCCCGTACGCCAGCAGGTTGACCGACAGGTTCGCCGCGCTCGCCAGCGTCGTCGGATGGTCCGGCCCGAGCACCGCGCGCAGCCGCCGCAGCGTGCCGCGGCCGAGCCGGGCGGCCGACTCCAGCTCGCCCAGCGTGGCCAGGTCGGTGGTCAGGTTCACGGCGACGGTGAGGCTGTAGTGGTGGTCGCGGCCGAGCTTGGCCTCCAGACCCGCCAGCGCCCGCTCGTTCACACGGCGGGCCGCCTCCGGGTCGCCCAGCACGCGGTGCAGGACCGCGACGTTGGCGGCGCACCCGTGGAAGAAGGGGTGCCGTTCACCGTACATCCGCTGGTAGCGGTCCATGGTGTCGCGGACCAGGGTCAGCGCGTCCTGCGGGCGGCCCATGGTGCGCATGACGTTGGACAGGTTGACGGCGGAGGCGAGGGTGTCGGGGTTGTCCAGCCCGAACTGCCGGACACAGCGGCCGTGGACGTCCTCGGCCAGCTCCAGGGCGTCGTCGACCTCTCCGGCCCGCAGCCGGGCGATGGCCAGGTCCCGGGCGGCGCGCAGGGCCCACGGGTGGTCGGTGCCCATCTGCCTGGCGAAGGAGTACACGTCGGTGCCCACGTCGCCCGCCGAGACGTAGTCGCCGCACAGCCGGACCGAGCGGGCCAGGCCGTTCCAGAAGACCACCCGGGTGACCGGGGGGATGTCGGGGTCGAGCCCCAGCAGTCGTTCGAACGCCTCCTCCTGCAACTCCCTCGACCGGGGGTAGTGGCTGGTGAGGGCGTAGTCGAGGGCCAGGCTGTTCATCGCCCGCAGTGTGCGCAGGTTGTCGGCGCCCAGCACCTGCCGGTGCAGATCCAGCGACCGTTCGTCGTGCTCGCGCGCCTCCACGAAGTCGCCACGCGCCCGTAGGTCGGCTCCGATGCTGTTCTGCAGGGTCAGCGTGTACTCGTGTTCGGGGCCGACCGTCGCGTGCAACTGCTCCAGCGTGCTGACGTCGAGCTGGTAGGCGTCCTCGTACTGGCCCATCTCGCGACGCAGGTTGCCCTGAACGCTCCGGGCCCTGAGCACGTCCAGATCCGGCGGGCCGGTGTTGTCCCGCGTCCACGTCCTGATCACCGTGTCGACGTACCGGTTGGCCGACCGGTAGCTGCCCGAGCTGGACAGGTAGCTCAGCGCGTCCAGCACGAACGCCCGCACCTTCGGGACGTCGCTCTCCAGGGCCCGGGAGGGGAGGACGTGGGCCAGCAGTTCGGAGTAGCGTGGCCAGTTCTCCGCGTTGAAGGGGTCCTTCGGGGCGAACGCGGCCAGCAGCGCGTGCACCTCGGCGCGGATGAGGGCCCGTTGTTCGTCCGGCGATTCCTCGCGCAGCAGCGCCTGGATCAGCCGGTGCACCTGGATGTTGCGGCCCTCGTCGATCCGCACGAGGGCGTAGCGCCCCAGTTCGCTGATGGCCTTGCTGAGCCCGAGCGGGGTGTTCAGCAGCGCGCGCAGCTCCGGCCGCACGGCCGGGTCGTCGGTCCGGGCGAACACCTGGCGCGGAATCGGCTCCGGTCCGAAGAAGGCGCAGCAGCGCAGCAGTTCCATCGCCTCGGGGCGGCGCTGCCGCAGGTTCGACACCGACAGCGTCCACGCCGCCGTCATCGACAGCGGGTACTCGCTGGGCTTGCCCTCGTCGAGGACCTGGCCGGTGTGCTCCTCCAGCAGCCGCAGGTACTCCTCCGCCGACATGCCGGTCTCGGCCTGCAACGCCCCGGCCTGCTCCAGCGCCAGCGGCAGGTCGCCCAGCGCCTCGGCGAGCCGGTCGGCGTCCCGCCCGGTGAGCCCCCGGCGCACCCGCTTGAGCAGGAACGCCACACTCTCCTCCCGGGAGAACACGTCCACCGGCAGCGTCTCCACGACGCTGTCCCAGCGGTGGTTGCGCGAGGTGACCAGCACATGGCCGGGGCCGCCGCGCGGCAGGATGTCGTTGATCTCCTCGGGCTCGTCGGCGTTGTCGAAGATCAGCAGCCAGCGGTCGTAGGGCTCGCCACGGCGCAGCGCGTTCAGCACCCGGTCGGCGGCCTCCTCGACGCCGCGCGT
Source organism: Actinomadura kijaniata NBRC 14229 (assembly GCF_001552175.1). Classification (GTDB taxonomy): domain Bacteria; phylum Actinomycetota; class Actinomycetes; order Streptosporangiales; family Streptosporangiaceae; genus Spirillospora; species Spirillospora kijaniata. Next base: position 18,877 of record NZ_BCQR01000131.1, on the reverse strand, counting down.
GGCCGGGTCCGGCACGTCCAGGTCGGGCGCCTCCAAGGCGAGCTGGGCCAGCGTCGAGCGCGCCAGCCCGGGCTGCTCGGCGGGGATCCACCACACCAGGTCGTACTCGGAGCGGTAGCGGTAGGTGTACTCGACCGCCAGCTGGGTCTTGCCGACCCCGCCCAGGCCGTGCAGCGCGTGCGGGACAACGGCGGTGACCTGGTCGCCTCCGCCACCGGTGATCGCCGACCGTAGCCGCGTCAGCAGTTCCTCTCGGCCGGTGAAGTTCTTGTTCTTCGGTGGCACCCGGCCCCAGATCCTGGGGACCGCCGAGGAACGCCGTGCTGTCGGTTCCGCACTCGTCACGCGACCCGCCTCCCGGTACCGGCGTGATATCAATCGCCAGGGTAAAGACAATAAGCGTTCTTTCGGACCTCGGACAGGCCGCTTTGCCACTCCCGAATTCCGGCTGCTTTTCCGGCCATTTCCGGGCCACCGAATATTGGAATGGCGGTCACGCTATTGCCAGCGGCGGCACCGGCACGCGACCATCGAAGGCAGATGACGGCGCACGAGGAGCGCGTATGCCAGAGCAGACCGCCGTACCGGCCACCGGCCTTGTCGACATCTCCGGCCTCTCCCTCCACGACCTGGACGATCTTGACGACGGCGTCATCGCGCGGGCGTTGCGCGAGGTGCTCGACCCGTCCCCCGGCGAGACGGAGGTGACCTCAAGTTTCGAGAGCTCGTAACGGGTCCGTGCGCCGACGGCCGGAACCGGTCGGATGGCGGGTCGCGGCACGGCCGAACGGCGGGAGCCGTATCATCGCAGAACCAGGGGAACGCGCCGGGGGCGTTCGCGGAATACAGTCCTGCGCCGATTCCCGCCCCTTTGAACGACACCATTCCCGGTGACCGAGAGCCGTCCCCATGACAGCACCCTCTCCCCCTTCCTCGCGACATTCCGGACCGTTCGTCGGGCCGCGCCCCTTCGACGTGCACGAGCAGGGGATGTTCTTCGGCCGCCGCGACGCGATCGAAGAGGTGGCCCGACTGTGGCGCTCCCACCGGCTCACCGTCCTGCACGGCGACACCGGGACCGGCAAGACCTCGCTGCTGCGCGCCGGGCTCGTTCCCGCGCTGCGCGCCGAGGGCGCCCACGTGCTGCCCCCCGGTGAGTCCACCGCCGCTGATCCCGTCGCCGCGCTCCCCCGGACCAACCCCTACCTGCTCACCTTGTTGCAGTCCTGGGCGCCCGAGGAGTCGCCCGCGCGGCTGGCGGCCACGTCCCTGGCCGGGTTCCTGCGCCACCACGAGCGGGCCGACCGGCGCGGTACGGCGCAGCCCACGCTGGCGGCCATCGACCAGGCCGAACGGATCGGCCGGGGCGACGGGCCGCTGCGCCGACACCGGAGACTCTTCCTGGAGGAGCTGTGCGCGGCGCTGCTCCAGCGGCCCCGGACCCATCTGCTGGTGGTGGTGCGGACCGACGAGTTGGACGCGGTGCTGCGCGTGGCCAAACGGCTGGAGGAGGTCGAGTACGCGCGATTCGCGCTGGGACCGCTGCGGCCCGACGCCGCCCGGGAGGTGGTACGGGGGTCGCTGCGCGGGGCCGGGCGGCGGTTCGACGTGCCGTGGATGTCCGAGCTGCTGGAGCGGCTGGGCGACGACGTCGACCCCGTCCTGTTGCAGACGGTGTGCGCCGGGCTGTGGAACCCCCACGACCCACCCACCGCGCCTGAACTGTCCGCCGAGTCGAGGCGGGCGCTGCGCGCGTTCGGCGAACGGGCGCTGGCCGACGTCGCCGCCGAGCACGACGTGGAACGCCGCGACCTGGCCGACTGGCTGCACCGGCCGGAAGGCGGAGGGCGGGGGGCCGTCACCGAGGCGGTGCTGCACGCGTTGGAGGACCGGCACCTGCTGGTCCGGTGGACGGAGGACCGCGCACGCCCCTACCGGCTGCGGCATCCACTGCTGGAGGACGCGCTGCGGCCGTTGGACCCCGACCGGTGGCCACGGGCCGCCCCCACCGCCGAGGGCATGGTGGACGCCGCCGCCGCCACGTTCGTCACCGGCGACTTCGGCCAAGCCGAACGGCTCGCGCTGGGCGCCACGAAACTGCCCGCCACGCTCCCCCGCACCCCCGCCGACGCCGAGCTGCTGCTCGGCGGGATCGCCCTGCTCCGGCGGCGGCCGGACGACGCCAAGCAGCACTACGAGGCCGCCTCCCTGCTGTTCGACCGGATCCGCGACCGGTCCAGGGCGGTGCTGCTGCTGGCCGCGCGCGGCTGGGTCGCCCTCGACGCCGGAGACCCGCACGAGGCCGTGCGGTGGCTGGAGCACGCGATCCACCGCGACCCCAACAACCCGGCCGTGCAGACCTGGCTGGGCATCGCCCTCAGGCAGGCGGGGCTGCGCACCCAGGCGGTGAGCCTGCTGGACAAGGCCGTGCGGCGCGCCGACGACCCGTTGGTGCCGCAGCGGGCGCTGGCCGCCACGCTCGCCGACAGCGACGACCGGACGTTCGCCGAACGCGCCCTGCGCGAGTACTCGCAGACCAGGTCCGGGCCGTTCGCCCCCGCCGACGAGGCCACCCGGGCGCTGGCGCAGGCCACCCTCGGCGACGTCGAGGCCGCGCGGCGCGGCGTGCGCGCGGCGGTGGCCCGGGACCCCAGGAGCGGCGCGGTGCTGCTGACCGGCGCCCGCGCCCTGCTGCGGCTGGGCGAGCCGGAACGCGCCGCCGGGCTGGCGCGGCAGGCGCTGACGGCCGACGACCCGCCGCTGCCACCGCACCAGCGGCCCGACGCCGAGCGCGTGGTGGAGATGGCCGACCAGCGGAGGGAACGCCGGTGGCGACGGCACTGATCGCGGCGGCCGCCGCCCTGCTGGGCGTCCTGATCACCGGGGTCGTGACGGTCCTGACCACCCGGCAGAACCTGGCCGCCGAGCAAGCCCGCGCCGAACGGCAGCGGGCCGCCGAGGCCGCGCAGCGCGCCGCCGACGAGGAGCGGGCCCGGCGGGAGCGGCTGGAGGAGGTCACCGAACAGGCGCGGGCGGCGGTGCTGGAGTTCGGCGTGACCGCGCGGCTCATCCTGGAGGCGCGCCGCCCCCACCCCATCGCCGTCGCCGACGAGTCAGCCGGTGACCTGCTGAAACGCGCCCGCGCGCAGTACACCGAGACGCTGAAGGCGCTGGCCCGGCTGCGTCCGCTGTGCCCGGTCGAAGCCCGCGCGGAACTCGACGCCCTGAACGACGCCGTCAGCCGGACGTTCAGTCACGTGCAGCCGGGAGCGGCCCAGGACGCGACGGCAGAGGAGACCCAGCGGCGGATCCTGGAGGGCTGGCGGTCGGTGTCCGACGTCGTGTTGCCCGGGCCGTCGCCGCTCGTTCCCGCGCCGCGTTCCGAAGAGCCCCCCAACGGTCCCCGACCGCGTCGCGCGCGTCCAGCGCGGTCCGCAGAGTGAGCAGCAGCGCCAGCGTGCCGACCACCACCGCGACGATCGCCGGGACCTGCCGCAGCCCCTCGGAGGTGACCAGGTAGCCGCTGAACATCGCGCCCAGCGGCACCGCGCCGCCGGTGAAGAACCGGTTGGCGCTGGTCACCCGGCCGAGCACGCCGGGCGAGACCGCGGTGGCCTGGTAGACGCCGAGGGCCACGTTCAGGTGCGCCCCCACGAACCCGATGCAGCCCGAGGCCAGCGGGAGCGCCGTCAGCAGCAGCCCCGAGGAGACGGCCCCGGCGAGCGCCAGTCCGGCGGTCAGCAGCGCCCACGCCCACACACACCCCAGGACCAGGCGGGTGGGACGGACCCGCCGCCCCGCCCGGGACGCGACGGACGCGCCCACCAGCCCGCCCAGCCCGGACGCCGCGCACAGCAGCCCGACCACGACGCCGGGCAGGTGGCGTTCGCGTCCCAGGAAGAGCAACAGCAGGGGCAGGCTCTGGAAGAAGAAGTTGGTCACGGTGCACACCGCCAGCACCCGCCGCAGGAGCCGGTCGCCCCACAGGTGCCCGAACCCCTCGCCCAGATCGTGGACCAGGTCACCGAAGCGCGCCGGGACGGCCCGTGCGGGGCGCGGCGTCCGGCCCCGCATCCGGAGCAGCATCACGACGGCGGTCAGCGCGCTGGCGATGTCGGCCAGCGAGGGCAGGCCGTGCCCCAGCCCGAACAGCAGGCCGCCACCGGACCGCCCCGCCATCTCGGCCGCGTGCAGCCGGGTCTCGTTGCGGCCGATGGCGCGCGGCAGGCGGTCGGGCTCGACCAGGGCGGGCACGACGGCGGTCTCGGCGGTGGTGTAGAAGGTGGTGCAGGCCCCCTGGACCGCGGCGCAGACCGCGATCAGCCACGGGGAGGCGTCCAGCAGCAGCACCGCGCCCAGCAGCAGCACGATCGCGGCGATCCGGGCGAGCTGGCTGCCGATCATCACCCGGCGGCGGTCCCACCGGTCGACCAGGACGCCCGCCGGGAGCAGCAGCGCGATGCGCGGTAGCGTCCCGCAGGCGGTGACCCAGCCGGCCAGCACCGGCGACCCGGTCAGCGCCAGCGCCAGCAGGGGCCCGGCCAGCGCGGCGTTGGCGGCCCCGAACTGGGAGACGGCCGTGCCGCGCCACAGCAGCGTGAAGTCACGCGGCCACGGTGCCCCCCGCGCCTCCGCCGACGGTGCGCGGAGGGTACTGTCGGTCACCCTCTCCCTCTCCCCCAGAGCAGCTGGTGACCGGGCTCCGGCGGTGAGAAAAGGCCGACGCCCTTGAGGAACGCGGGCCAGCCTAGCCATCACACCCCACCGGGACCCGGAAATCGCGAAGATCGCTTCGCCGAAATCCGCCTACCCGGCCTCCGGTGCGGAAAAGATCAGCAACGGCTAGATCTACGGCAAGGTCCGTCGGTTCGCGTGGCATACCCGTTGGACCGCCCGCGGGCCGCCCGCGTTCTGTGGTTCATCTCGCCGCGAAACCGGGAACTCAGCCGACCTCGACGCGCGCGATCTCCTGAACCGCCTCGTCGGTCATCGCAACGCTCCTCGGCTCGAACGAGCCCTTCCCACAGACCGTGCCCGTGGCCTTCTTCCCGGGCGCGAGGGTGGTGGTGGGCACCCGATCCTCGTACGCACCGAGCGCGTCGCCGCCCTGGTGCTTCTTCCCCTTACTGTCGGTGATCGAGAAGTAGAGGGGGCTCACGGTGACGTTCCGCCTGCCCTGGTTGGTCACGGTGACCTTCACACAGGACAACGGCGCACCTGCGTTCAACACCGTCTCCCGGGCCTTGGTCTTCTCGGCGGCGAGCTTCACGACGGCCCTCTCCTCCCGGGCGGTCCCGCTGGCCGCGCCATCCCCGCCGGCGGACGGAGCGGCGGGCGGAACGCGGGCGGGCTCGTCCTCGCCCCCGCAGGCGGTCGCGAGGACGAACACGGCGACGAGGGGGATCACGAAACGCTTGATCACGGGCGCTCCCGGTGCTGGGGGTGGCATGGGTGTGACGCGCGCACCAAGGATCCCGTTCACCGGTGACGGCCATATGGAATCACACCGTTGGGACGTGTCAGCGACCATCACTGGCGCCACTCTTCGCAAGAGTTGCTTTCTGGCCTACCGTCGAGCAGTGACCAACGATGGCTCGACGTCCGCGGAGTCGACGACTCCTCCTGTTGGGCAACCCGCTTCCGACCCTCGGCTCATCGTGGCCTACGACGAGGCGCTCCGTGTGCTGACCCTGCAGATCAACACGTTGGACGGCCTGCGAACCCGCGCAACGCTGCTCACCGCCGGCGCGGCGCTGGTCACCTCCTTCTTCGGAGGCTTCGCCCTGCAGCGGCACCAAGATCTTGGATGGTGGGCCGTGGTGGGTATGGTCGCCCTCGCCGTCGTCCTGGTGAGCGCCCTGGCCATCGTCGCTCCACGACGCGGCTGGGATTTCGTCGTTCAACCGGGCGTTCTGTTGCAGGCCATCGATGACGGTCGTGACGTCAACGCCATCTACCGCACGCTCATACAGGATTTCGGTGCGTGGTCCCGCGCCAACCAGTTCAAGATCCGCCGACTGCAGTGGTGGCTCGTGGTCGGCATGGTCTTCATGTTCGTCGAGCTGCTGGCATGGGTCGGTCAGTTCTGGACCCTGACCAGGGCGTGAGCCGACGCCCGCGCCCGGTCATGCCGGAGGGTGGCCCGGTGGGGTGAGGGCCGGACGGGCCGCTCGCCCCCGCCGGGATCGTGCGTCGTGGTTCAGCCCTTGACCAGGGTCGCCAGGCATTCCACGTGCTGGGTCATGGGGAAGGCGTCGAAGGCCCGCAGGCTCTCCAGGGTCCAGCCCCGCTCGCTGAAGTAGCCCAGGTCCCGGGCCAGGGTGGCCGGGTCGCAGGAGACGTAGGCGATCTTGCGGGTGGCCAGGCGGGCGATCTGGCCGACCACCTCGCGGCCCGCGCCCGCGCGGGGCGGGTCCAGGACGACGATGTCGGCGCCGCGCACGCGGGAGCCGCCGCGGTGGCCGGTGCCCCGCTTGTTCTGGGAACGGGTCGAGGGCTCGTCGGCGCGGCCGAACTCCAGGCCCTTGATCACCTCGTCGACGGAGCCGCGCTCGACCGAGACCTGGGGCAGGTCGCGCAGGTTGAACTTGGCGTCGCGGACCGCCTGGGCGTCGGACTCGACGGCGACCACCAGGCCGTCGCGGCCGACCTTCTCGCCGAGGACGCCCGCGAACAGGCCGACGCCGCAGTACAGGTCGAGGGCGATGTCGCCGGGGCGGGGCTCCAGGGCCTCGACCACCGCGTCGGCGAGCAGCTGGGCCGCGCCGGGGTGGACCTGCCAGAAGCCGCTGCCGGACACCTGGTAGAGGCGGCCGGAGACCTGCTCGCGCACGTACGGCAGGGACTGGCCGGGCTCGGGCTTGCCGCGCACCAGGCGGACCGGGACGTCCAGCCGGGGGACGCGGGCCTTCTTGTTGCCGCGCAGCACCACCAGCCGGTCTCCGGTCGCGCCGGAGACCACGCCCTCCACGGAGGTCGCGCCGGGCCAGCGCTTGCGCTCGATGCCCATCAGCTCCACGCCGGGGTGGGCGATGAGGCACTCGTCGATCGGCTCGAGGTCGTGGGAGCGGTGCTTGCGCAGCCCCACCACGCCGTCCTGCACGGCGAACTGCACGCGGGTGCGCCAGCCCAGGCCGGGCGGCGGCACCACCTCGTCGTCGACCGGGTAGGGCACCTCCTCCACGGTGACGGTGCGGGTGATGCCCCCCACGCGCTGGAGCTGCTCCTCGACCACGGCGGCCTTCATCCGGCGCTGGGCGGGCAGGGAGGCGTGCTGCCAGTCGCAGCCGCCGCAGCGGCCGGGGCCCGCGAACGGGCACGGCGGCTCCACCCGGTCCGGGGACGCCTCCAGGACCTCCACCGCGTCGGCGCGCAGGAAGTTGCGGGCGCGGTCGGTGATGCGGGCGCGGACCCGTTCGCCGGGCAGGGCGTGCCGGACGAAGATCACCCGGCCCTCGTGCCGGGCCACGCAGAATCCGCCGTTGGCGACGTTGCCGACTTCGAGTTCGAGCAGTTCGGGTCCGAGATCAGTCACGTTCCGAAACGATACCGCCACCACCGACCGCGCTGTCCTGCTCCGGGCCGGTCACGCGGGGCGGGCGGCGGGCGGCGCCCGGGCCGGGCGGCTCCATGCGGCCCTTCAGCCGGTCGGAGGAGTGCAGCTGCCAGGGGACGCTGGTGACCATGACGCCCGGCTGGAACAGCAGGCGGCCCTTCAGCCGCAGGGCGCTCTGGTTGTGCAGCAGCTGCTCCCACCAGCGGCCGACGACGTACTCGGGGATGAACACGGTGACCACGTCGCGGGGGCTGCGGCGGCGCACCGACTTGACGTAGTCCAGCACCGGGCGGGTGATCTCCCGGTACGGCGAGTCGAGGATCTTCAGCGGGACGGGCAGGTCGTGGACGTCCCACTCGTCCTGGAGGCGGCGGGCCTCCTCGGCGTCGACCGCGACCGTCACGGCCTCCAGGGTGGAGGGGCGGGTGGCGCGGGCGTAGGCCAGCGCCCGCAGCGTCGGCTTGTGGATCTTGGAGACCAGCACGATCGCGTGGTTGCGGGCGGGCAGCGCCACGTCCTCGCCGGTCGGGACCAGCTCCGCGGCGACCCGGTCGTAGTGCCGCCGGATGCTCTTCATCAGCAGGAACAGGACCGGCATGGCGATGCACACGATGTAGGCGCCGTGCGTGAACTTGGTGATCAGCACGATGACCAGCACCGTCCCGGTCATGAACAGGCCGAACGCGTTGATCGAGCGGGCCCGGTGCATCTCGCGGCGCGCGGCCGGGTCGTTCTCGGTGCGCAGCCGCCGGTTCCAGTGCCGCACCATGCCGGTCTGGCTGACGGTGAACGACACGAACACGCCCACGATGTACAGCTGGATCAGCTTGGACACGTCGGCCCCGTAGGCGTAGATCAGCAGGCCCGCCATGGTGGCGAGGATGATGATGCCGTTGCTGAACGCCAGCCGGTCGCCGCGGGTGTGCAGCTGGCGCGGCAGGTAGCGGTTCTGCGCCAGCACCGAGCCGAGGACGGGGAAGCCGTTGTAGGCGGTGTTGGCGGCCAGCACCAGGATCAGCGCCGTCATCAGCGTCACGAACCCGAACATCGGCGTGAAGTTGCTGAACACCGTGTGCGCGACCTGCGCGACCACCGGGTCCTGCTCGGAGACGTCCCGGCCGGTCGCGGGGTCGACCAGGCGGCTGCCGTGGGTGGGGTCGGCGAACTTGGCGTCGGTGAGGTAGGCCAGCGCGGTGACGCCGCAGAACATCGTCATCGCCAGCACGCCCAGCAGCAGCAGGGTGGTGGCGGCGTTCTGCCCCTTGGGCTTCTTGAACGCGGGCACGCCGTTGCTGATCGCCTCGACGCCGGTGAGCGCCGCGCAGCCGGAGGCGAACGCCCGCATCAGCAGGAACGCCAGGGCGATCCCGCCGACGCCGACCTGCTCGCCGCGCACCTCCAGGCCGGCGGTGGGGGCCTTGAGGTCGGCGCCGAGCGCCAGCCGGGTGAACCCCCACAGCAGCATCGACAGGATGCCGAACATGAACAGGTAGGTGGGGACGGCGAAGGCGATCCCGGACTCCTTGAGCCCGCGCAGGTTCAGCACCGTCAGGATCGTCACCAGGATCAGCGCGGAGGCGACCTTGTGCTCCCCGACGAACCCGGCGAACGCCCCCAGGTTGTCCACCGCCGACGACACCGACACCGCGACCGTCAGCACGTAGTCCACCAGCAGCGCGCTGGCGACGACCACGCCCCAGTTCGACCCCAGGTTGACGGTGGCGACCTCGAAGTCGCCGCCGCCGCTGGTGTAGGCCCGGACGTTCTGCCGGTAGGACGCCACGACCGTCAGGAGGATCACCACCACGGCCGCCGCGACCCACGGCGTGTAGCTGTAGGCCGCCAGCCCGGCGATGCCCAGGGTGATCAGGATCTCCTGCGGGGCGTACGCCACCGACGACAGCGCGTCACTGGCGAACACCGGGAGGGCGATGCGCTTGGGCAGCAGTTGCTCGTGCTGCTGGGCGCTGCGCAGGGCGCGTCCGAGCAGCAGCCGCTTGACGAGGTCCGAGGCCTTCGACACGCAACGAGACTCTAGCCTCTGACATCGACGTCTGATTTACGCCCCCCGTCCGGGCGCGCCGCGCCCGGCGGGCTGGCCGGGGCCGCGCTTGGGTAGTAACCGACCTGGGCGGGTGTGTAGTTTTGCAGCCCGGCGAGGATCTTTCGACGTCGACTGATCGCCGGGTACCGGGGAAGGAACGGCCGTGCATATCGTGATCATGGGGTGCGGGCGGGTCGGGTCGACCCTCGCCCACATCCTGGAGGACAAGGGTCACTCGGTGGCCATCATCGACCAGAGCCCCGAGGCCTTCCGACGGCTGCGCAGCGGGTTCCGGGGCCGTCGCATCACCGGGTTCGGGTTCGACCGGGACGTGATCGCCGAGGCCGGGATCGAGCAGGCCTCCGCGTTCGTGGCCGTGTCCAGCGGCGACAACTCCAACATCATCTCGGCCCGGGTGGCGCGCGAGACGTTCGGCGTGGACAACGTCGTGGCCCGCATCTACGACCCCCGCCGCGCCGAGGTCTACCAGCGGCTGGGCATACCGACGGTGGCGACGGTGCGGTGGACCGCCGACCAGATCCTGCGGCGGCTGCTGCCGGAGGGCGCCGAGCCGCTGTGGCGGGACCCGACGGGCCAGGTCGTGCTGGCCGAGCTGGACACCGGGGCGCAGTGGGTCGGGGAGAAGGTCACCGCGCTGGAGGAGGCGGCCCGCACGCGCGTGGCGTTCCTGACGCGGATGGGCGAGGCGCTGGTGCCGGACGCCGACACCGTCGTGCAGGACGGCGACATCGTGCACATCATGGCCCGCGCCGACGACCTGGACCGGATCAACGCGGCCGTCGCCGCGCGGCTGGAGGGGGACCACTGATGCGCGTCGCGATCGCCGGGGCCGGGGCGGTGGGCCGCTCCATCGCCCAGGAACTGCTGGAGAACGGCCACGAGGTCCTGCTCATCGACAAGAGCCCCAAGGCCATCAAGGTCGAGATGGTGCCGCGCGCCGAGTGGCTGCTGGCCGACGCCTGCGAGATCGCCTCGCTGGACGACGCCGCGCTGGAGCGCTGCCAGGTCGTGGTCGCCTCGACCGGCGACGACAAGGCCAACCTGGTGGTGTCGCTGCTCGCCAAGACCGAGTACGGGGTGCCGCGCGTGGTGGCCCGCATCAACCACCCCAAGAACGAGTGGCTGTTCAACGAGTCGTGGGGCGTGGACGTCGCCGTCTCCACCCCGCGCCTGCTGTCGGCCCTGGTCGAGGAGGCGGTCAGCGTCGGCGACCTGGTGCGGCTGATGACGTTCCGCCAGGGCGAGGCGAACCTGGTGGAGCTGACGCTCCCCGAGGACGCCCCGCTGGGCGGCGAGCGCGTCGGGTCGGTGAGCTGGCCGCGCGACACGGCCCTGGTGGCGATCCTGCGCGAGGGCCGGGTGCTGGTGCCGCAGCCGGACGACACGCTGGAGCCGGGCGACGAGCTGATGTTCGTGGCCAGCCAGGACGTGGAGGACGAGCTGGCGGCGCTGCTGGGCGCCCGCTGACGGAGGCGGCGCGGCCGGGCCCCGGACGGGGCCCGGCCGCGCCGGTCGTCGAGGGGGCCGGTCGTTACGCGGCCTTCTCCGGCCGGAGCGGGGTGCGGCCCCGGGCCAGCAGCCCGACCATCGCGGCCAGCGCCGCGACCTGGAGCGGCCAGCCCATGATGATCTTGGCGGTGCCCAGCAGCGCGCTCTGGTCGCCGTCGGCCAGCCAGATGGGGTACTGCACCGCCACCCGCAGCAGGCAGGGGGCCAGCAGCAGCCAGGTCAGCCGCGAGCACAGCTTCACGATGCCGGGGTCGGCGCGCCAGGCGGTCGGGTCGCCGGTGACCGACCCGATGATGAACCCGACGACGGGCCAGCGCACCACGATCGACAGCAGCATCCCGGCGGCGTAGGCGGCGTTGAGGATGATGCCGGGCAGGAACGCGTTCTCGGCCTTGCCCGACTGGACCGCGAAGAACGCCGCGATGGCGATGCCGAACAGGCTGTTCAGCACGAACTGCACGCTGCTCTTCTGGACCAGCCGCACCACCACCAGCACCGCCGCGACTGCCACGCCGACGATCGCCGAGAGCTTCACCTCGTGGGTGGTCACGAAGGTGGCGGTGAACCCGATGGTGGGGACGGCCGCCTCGGCCATGCCGCGCACCCCGCCCAGCGCCTTGCTGAGCTGCGCGCGCACCGCCGCCTCGACGGTGTCGTGCGCGTTCTTCGGCGCGGCGTCCTCGCCGGTGGCGGTGGGCGTCGTGTCAGAGGTCACGGACCGTTGTCCTCGCTGTCGTCGAGCCCGGCGGTCAGGAGCCGCCGCGCAGTTCGTACCGGGGATTGAACATGACCTTGCGCCCGTCCTGCAGGCTCACCAGGCCCTCGGCGCGCAGCCGACGGCCCGGGTCGATCCCGGCGATCTTGCGGCGGCCCAGCCAGACCAGGTTGATCACGTCGGTGCCGTCGTAGAGCTCGGCCTCCAGTGCCGGGGCGCCGCCGCGGGGACGCAGGGTCACGGTCCGTAGCGTACCCGCGACGCAGTGCCTTTTGCGGGCGGCGCACGCGGTGATGGGGGTGGCCTCCTCGGCCCGGGTGGACTGCTGGAGCTCCTCGGCCTCCATCTCGGCCTTGCTCGACGTCATGCGCCGCAGGAAGCGCCGCAACCCGCCGCGCTCCTGCCCGGTGGCCGTCGTCCGTCCGGCCGGTACCTCGTCCATGATTCGAACTTTAAAGCATGACCGGACGAAACGGACCGTCCGGACGGCGGAGTCGCGGCCCCTTCCCGGGGACTAGGGCTCGAACCGGTAGCCCATCCCCGGCTCGGTGATCAGATGGCGCGGGCGGGCCGGGTCCGGCTCCAGCTTGCGGCGCAGCTGGGCCAGGTAGACGCGCAGGTAGTTGGTCTCCTTCTCGTAGGCGGGACCCCACACCTCGCGCAGCAGCTGCCTCTGCCCGACCAGGCGGCCCGCGTCGCGCACCAGGACCTCCAGGATGTGCCACTCGGTCGGCGTGAGGCGGACGTCCGCGCCGTCCCGGCGGACCTTCTTGGCGGCCAGGTCCACCGTGAACGCCTCGGTGCTCACCACCGCCGCCTCCTCGGCGGGCGCGGCGCGGCGCACGGCGGCGCGCAGCCGGGCCAGCAGCTCGTCCATCCCGAACGGCTTGGTCACGTAGTCGTCGGCGCCCTCGTCCAGGGCCCGCACCTTCTCGGCGGAGGCGTGCCGCGCCGACAGCACGATGATCGGGACGGTCAGCCAGCCCCGCAGCCCCCGGATCACCTCGGTGCCGTCCATGTCGGGCAGGCCCAGGTCCAGCAGGATCACGTCGGGGTGGCGGCGGGCCGCCAGGTCCAGGGCGGCGCGGCCGTCGGGGGCGGCGTCCACCTCGTAGCCCCGCGCCCTGAGGTTGATGCGCAGGGCGCGGACGATCTGCGGCTCGTCCTCCACCACCAGCACGCGGGTCACGCGCTCTCCTTCCCGTCGCCGATCCCGTCGCCGACCTCGTCCCCGGCCCGGTCACCGGCCCGGTCACCGGCCTGGTCGCCGGTCGCGGGCCGCAGGGTGAAGACCATGGTCAGTCCCCCGCCCGGGGTGTCCTCGGGGTGCAGGTCGCCGCCGATCGCCTCGGTAAAGCCGCGCGCCACGGCCAGCCCGAGCCCCACCCCGGTGCCCCGGGGCGCGTCGCCGAGCCGCTGGAACGGCGCGAACATCACGTTCTTCACGTTATCGGGCACCCCCGGGCCCCGGTCGGCCACCCGCAGCTCGACGCGGCCCCCGCCGCATCCGGGGCCGCCGGGCAGGGCGCTGGCGGTGACCAGCACCGGGGTGTCGGGGGCGTGCCGGACGGCGTTCTCGACGACGTTGGCGACGGCGCGCTCCAGCAGGCCGGGGTCGGCGAGGACCGGCGGCAGGTCCTCGGGGACCTCGATCCGCACGCTGCCGTCCGGAACGCCCGCCAGCGCCACCGGCAGCAGCTCCTCCACCGCCACCGCGCGGACCAGCGGGGTGACCACGCCGGTCCGCAGGCGGGTCATGTCGAGCAGGTTGCCGATCAGGCCGTCCAGGCGGTCGGCGGACTCCTCGATCGACGCCAGCAGCTCGGCCTCGTCCTCGGGGTCCCAGGTCACGTCGGTGGCGCGCAGGCCGCTCACCCCCGCCTTGATCGAGGCGAGCGGGGTGCGCAGGTCGTGCGAGACGGCCGCCAGCAGCGCGGTGCGGATCGTGTCGCCCTCGGCCAGCCGGCGCGCCGCGGCGGCCTCCTCGGCCAGCCGCCGCCACTCCAGCACCGCCTCGGCCTGGGAGGCGAACGCCGACAGCACGCGCCGGTCGGCGGCGGGCAGCACCCGCCCGCACAGCGCCAGCACCGAGCGCTCCCCCGCGCGGGCGGTGACCTCGGCGGCGCCGGGCGTGGCCGGCGGGTCCTCGCCGGTGGAGCCGACCGGGCGCCAGCCGTCGTCGGCGCGTTCCAGCAGGGCCACGGCGCGGACCCCGAACGTCTCGCGGACCCGTTCCAGCAGCGCGGGCAGCGCCTGCTCGCCGCGCAGCACGCTGGTGGCGAGCAGGCCGAGGGTGGCGGACTCGGCGGCGCTGCGGGCGGCCTGCCGGGACCGCCGGGCCGCCAGGTCCACCACCGACGACACCGCCACCGCGACCGCCACGAACACCGCCAGCGCCAGCGCGTTGCGCGGCTCGGCGATGGTGAGGGTGCGCACCGGCGGGGTGAAGAACCAGTTGAGCAGCAGGAAGCCCACCACCGCCGCCGCCACGGCGGGCCACAGCCCGCCCACCAGCGCCACCCCCACCGTCAGGCCGAGGAACAGCGGCACGTCGGCGCCGAGGCCCGGCTGCGGGACGGCGTGCAGCCCGAGCGTCAGCAGCACCGGCCCCAGCAGCGCCAGCGCCCAGCCGCAGGCGCGGCGGCGGCGCGACAGCGGGCTGCCCGCCACGTGGACCAGGCCACGCCCCCGGCCGACCCGCTCGTGGGTGACCAGGTGGACGTCGACGTCGCCGGACTCGCGCGCCACCGTCGCCCCGACGCCCGGCCCCAGCGCGAACTGCCAGCCCCGGCGGCGGCTGGAGCCCAGCACGAGCTGGGTGCCGTTGACGCCGCGCACGAACTCCAGCAGCGCGGTCGCCACGTCGTCGCCGACCACCTGGTGGAACGTGCCGCCCAGGTCCTCGGTGAGCCGCCGCTGCCGGGCCAGCTCGCGCGGCGAGGCGCCCTCGGCCAGCCCGTCGCTGCGCGCCACGTGCACCGCCAGCAGGTCCGCGCCCCGCGCGCGGGCGGCGATCCGGGCGGCCCGGCGGATCAGCGTCTCCCCCTCGGGGCCGCCGGTGAGGCCGACGACGACGCGTTCGCGGGCCTCCCACCGGCGGGTGATGCCGTGCTGGTCGCGGTAGCGGGCCAGGCCCTCGTCCACCCGGTCGGCCAGCCACAGCAGCGCCAGCTCGCGCAGCGCGGCGAGGTTCCCCTCGCGGAAGTAGTGGGCGAGCGCGGCGTCGATCCGCTCGGGGGCGTAGACGTTGCCGTGCGCCATCCGGCGGCGCAGCGCCTGCGGGGTCATGTCGATCAGCTCGATCTGGTCGGCGCGGCGCACCACCGCGTCGGGCACGGTCTCGCGCTGCGGCACGCCGGTGATCTGCTCGACGACGTCGTTGAGGGACTCCAGGTGCTGGACGTTCAGGGTGGAGATCACGTCGATGCCCGCGTCGAGGATCTCCTCGACGTCCTGCCAGCGCTTGGCGTTGCGGGAGCCGGGGACGTTGGTGTGGGCCAGCTCGTCCACCAGCGCCACCTCCGGGCGGCGCGCGATGACGGCGTCCACGTCCAGCTCGGTGAAGGTCGCGCCCCGGTGCTCGGTGCCCCGGCGCGGAACGATCTCCAGCTTCCCGATCCGCTCGGCGGTGCGGGGACGGCCGTGCGTCTCGACCAGGCCGATCACCACGTCGGCGCCGCGTCCGAGACGGCGGTTGCCCTCGTCGAGCATCGCGTAGGTCTTGCCGACCCCCGGCGCGGCGCCCAGATAGACGCGCAACGTGCCGCGCACCCCCACGGCGGCCCCTTTCAGTGTCACGACACCAGGCGGAATACACCCAACCATCCCTTTCGGCCGGATCGGCCGGTAGCGGCGTCAAGACCGCGTCAAGATCCGTGCCCTCCGGCGGGGGCCGCGCCCGTTTCCCAATCGAGACCGGCGGACCGCGGCGGATCGCCGCCCCGGAACGCGATCAACGTCTACTTTTTCCCTGTGCCATCACTCTGCGTGAATACTCAGTCACAGAACGACCGCCGGGGCGCGCGATGCGGCTGATCGTCCCGCTGGCGGCCCTGGTGCCGGCGGTCCTGGCGTCGGCGGCGTGCGGCGGCGACGACCCCGTGCGGGAACGGCCCGCCGGGGCCGCCGGGCCCGCCACCCCGTCCGTCCCGCCCGCGATCACCGTCACCCCGGCCGACGGCACGGCCGCCGCGCGGCCCGACAGGGGGATCGTGGTGACGGCGCTGCGGGGGACGCTGACGCGGGTGGCGGCGAGGGCCGGCGGGCGGCCGGTCCCCGGGAGGCTGTCGGCCGACCGCCGCGTCTGGCGGTCGAGGTGGACGCTGCGGCCCGGCGCCGTCCACGCCGTGGCCGCGACCGGCACCGCCGGGAGCGCGACCGCGCGCTTCACCACGCTGCGGCCCGCGCAGACGTTCCGGATCGCCGACGTGACGCCCCTCCCCGGCGAGACGGTCGGGGTCGGGATGCCGCTGATCGTGACGTTCGACCGGCCGATCGCCGACCGGGCCGCCGTGGAACGCGCCCTGGAGGTGCGGATGAGCCGCCGGGTCGCCGGCGCGTGGCGGTGGAGCGACGCCCGCCAGGCGGTGTTCCGGCCGCGCCGGTACTGGCCCGCCGGGCAGCGCGTGACGCTGCTCGCGCACACCGCCGGGGTGCGGTCGGCGCCGGGGGTGTTCGGGGCCGCCGACCACGTCGCCGGGTTCCGGGTGGGGCCGTCCCGGATCAGCGTGGTGGACGTGCGGCGGCACCGGATGACGGTGCGGGTGAACGGCCGCCCGGTGCGCTCGGCCGGGATCAGCGCGGGCAAGGGCGGGACCCGCGCCTACACCACCACCAGCGGCGTCCACCTGACGATGGCCAAGGGCGATCCGGTGATCATGACGTCGGACTGGATGGGCGTCACCGACAGGAGGGACCCGCGCTACTACCGCAAGGAGGTCCGGCACGCGGTGCAGATCTCCGCCAGCGGCGAGTACGTCCACGCCGCGCCCTGGTCGGTGGCGCAGCAGGGGCGGGCCAACGTCAGCCACGGCTGCGTCAACGCCTCCCCCGAGTTCGCCCGGTGGTTCTACGACCAGACGCTGCGCGGCGACGTGGTCCTCATCACCGGCACCGACCGGCCGCTGGAGTGGAACAACGGCTGGGGCCACTGGCAGATCCCCTGGACGCGCTGGGTCATGGGAAGCGCGTTGAGGAAACCCGCGGCGGCCACCGAACGCGCCCGAACCTGAACCGGCCGGACGGCACGCACCGGCGGCGGCGGTCGGGAACGCGCCGCCCCCGCCACGCGTGAACATCTCCGCCGACCCGTGCGGCCGATCACCGCACGGACCCGCGCGACACACCGGACTCCGGCCGGGTCGCCAGGGCTTCCGCAACCGGAGCGCCGCCCCCACCCCGGCGGCCGGGGGGCATCGCGTCGGCCGGGGCGTTTACCGTCACAGCGCGGCGGCACCTGCGCGGACGCGCCGCAGGCCGGCTCGGCACCGGTCGGCGTCCAGGGTCGATCGCGTCCGCGCCGGAGAGGCGGCGGGGCCTCAGCCGGGCAGCAGCGCCGCGGCCGCCTCCGCCGCCAGGTCCTCCGCCGTGGCGGGGATCGCGCCCGTCGCGTGCAGGTGGCGGCGCACGATCGCGTAGGGGACGTCGACCACGGCCAGGGTCAGCCGCTCGTCGGCGCCGAGGGCGTCGGCGATCCGGGCGTTGTCGGCCTGGAGGCGGTCGCGGGCTTCGGCGGGCCAGCCGGGTTCACCGAAGCCCGCGCTGCCGTAGAGAAGGACGAGGGCCTCCTCGGGGTGGGCGCGGCTCCAGGCGACGACGTGGCGGGCGGCGTGCTCGGGGGAACGGCGCAGGGCGTCGAGGAATCCCTCCTGGAAGCGCTCCAGGGTCCGCAGCCACAACGCCGCCAGCAGGGCGGACGCGCTGGGGAAGCGGTGGTAGAGCGAGCCGCTCGGCGCTCCGGCGGCGCGCGCCACGGCGGCGACGGTGACGCCGCCGGGGCCGTGCGCGGCGGCCAGCGCGACGGCGGCGTCGAGGAGGGCGTCCTCGTCATGGCGGGGTGGTCGTCCCATGGCAGCCAAGGGTAGGGTCCCCGTTATTAGAGACTTCTCTCCAAAAGGGGGCGTCATGGGTCTGCCGCCCGGCCAGCGGGTCGCCGAGCACGTTCCGTTCGGGCTTCCGGAGTTCGCGGTGCGGCCCGAGGTGCCCGACCGGCCCGCCGTGACCGTCACGGGCCTGGTGCGGCGGCCCACCCAGCTCGCGGCCGCCGAGCTGGCCGGGCTCGCGGGCCGGGTGGAGCTCCGGGCCGGCCTGCACTGCGTCACCACCTGGAGCGCGCCGGACCTGTGCTGGTCGGGGGTGCCGTTCGCGGCGGTGCACGCCTTCCTCGCCGAACGCGTCGGGGTGCGCGGCGCGCGGTGGGTGACGTTCGGCGGGCTCGACGGGTACCGCTCGACGCTGGCGCTGGAGGACGCGCTCGCGCCGGGCGTGCTGCTGGCCGACCGGCTGGCGGGCGCGGGACTGGACCGCGACACCGGCGCGCCGATGCGGCTGGTCGCCCCGGCGCACTACGGCTACAAGAACGTCAAGCACGTCTGCCTGATCGAGTACCGCCGGGACTACGACGCCGGGCCGGCCGGCTGGAAGGGGCACCCGCGCGGGCGGGTCGCGCGGGAGGAGCGCAGCCGGTTCCTGCCCGGCCGGATGTGGCGGCCGGTCTGGCGGGCGCTGCTGCCCCGGGCACGCGCCGTCTACGAGGCCGGACGCGCCCGGGACTGACCGGCCACCGGCCCCGGCGGCGCCTCCCCTAGATGGTTGATTCCAGGAGGCGTTGTGGCGGTCAGTGATCGTAGGCGATCAAGGATCGCTTGACCGGCTGGTCGGTGTGGTCGTTGTGCCAGATGACCGCGGTCAGCGCCAACACCCGGCTGACCACCCGCACCAGCACCCCGGCCACGGTTCGGCCACCGTGGCGTTCCAGGTCCAACTGACCCTTGAACGTCTGGTTGATCGACTCGATCACCTGCCGCAGCGGCTT
>NZ_BCQR01000130.1 GCF_001552175.1 Actinomadura kijaniata NBRC 14229 | reverse complement strand
GGCCCCCGGCGGGGACGGCGACTTCCCGCCCCGCCTCCTGCTTGGCCGCAGGGTGCCTGCCCACCTGCAGGTCCGGTCGCCGTCCCCGCCGGGGGTTGCTTTGCTCCAAGCGGCAGCACCGCTTCGGGCACCAGCACCGCACGCCGACCGTCGCGGACCGGCTCGCCGACCCGGCCGTCGGGCACGGCGCCGGGGGTCCAGGCGTGCCGGTCACGACCGTGGGTGCTCCAGCGCCAACGCTTGGCGGGCCGCGCGGGTCAGCGCGGCGCGGTCGCGGGCGCGGGTCAGGGGATCGGCGGCGCGGGTCAGCAGCGCCGCGCCGGTGATGTCGCTGGCGGCCGCGGCCGTCTTGCCGGCGGCCCGGCCGCCGAGGACGAGCTCGTCGCACGCTAGGTGCCTCGTGCTGATTGGGGCGGTGGGTGAGCCAGACGGTGGAGCAGCGGCGGGCAGCTCCCGGATCCGCGCGGTGTACAGGCGGAGCGCGTAGTTGTCGGCCCAGCCGGCGAAGAAGTCCTTGGTCCAGGCGCGGCAGGCCGATTCGATCCCGGCGGGGCGTTCGTGGTCGGGCAGGCGACGCAGGTGGGCGCGGTAGTGGCGGCGGGCGCTTGTGGCGTCGTGTTCGATCTGCTCCAGCAAGGTCGGCAGCCGGTCCAGCAGATACTCCACCAGTGGGCGGCGACCGTGGAGCCGAACCTCGTCGGGCGGTGGGGCCGCGCGCCAGAACGACGGTGCCGGCGGTCGGGAGGCCTGCACGTCGTGCGCGCGGGCCAAGGTGATGGCGGCCTCTCGGCGGGCGGTGCCGTAGCCGCCGCGCATGGAGACGGTGAAGGTCTCGGTGAGGAACTCCCGCAGACCATCAAGGGTCGGGGTGTCGGGGAGGTCGGCGTACGGGGCGGCCTTGGCGGCGGCTGTGGCGCGTTCATGCTTGGTGCCGCGTTCGGTCAGGGCGCGCAGGGCTTCCAGGCGGCGGGGGCTGATGGGTGGGGGTGAGGTGGCGGTCATAGAGCGTCCTCTCAGCCGAAGCAGCGGTGGTGGACGTTCGCCCGCAGGCGCAGGGCTTCCACCGTCGGGTGGGGACCTTGCTGGTGAAGGGTCGACCGCGGCCGGTGTGGTCACCGGCCAGGCGCGATCGAGGCGGTGTAGTCCTCGGCTTGGGCGCAGTCGTGGGCGGCGACCAGGTTTCCGTGGAGTTCGGCCAGTGCGATCAACGCGACAGCGATGTCGGCGTCCAGGTCGATATCTGGACTGTGACGTGCCACGGTTCGTGTCATCTGATCTGCCGAGCTATTTGTCGTATGGCCTATCCACCGGCGCGGCACGATGGTTGCCGGGTGCGTGCTGCGGCAAGCGCTTCCAAGCGCTGAAGCGCTTCCAGGCTCTGACCGGCCGGGGCAAACCGGGATTGCTCGGCCCGCGAGCAGCGAGCTTCCGATGAATGGTGGTGCCAGCCGGTGGGACGTCGTGGTGTCGTGTCGCCGTCGGTCGTTCCGATACGGTCGTTGACTTGGCCGTTTGCTGGCTCAGCTGAATATCTCAGTCGCCTGCTTGGGGTTCGGACGGCTGCGTGGAGGGGCGCCGCAGTTTCGACATGGTCTTGGACTCGATCTGGCGGATGCGCTCACGGGTGACCCCATACACCTTGCTGACCTCGTCCAGGGTCTTGGGCTGGCCGTCGGTGAGGCCGAACCGCATCGCCACCACGCCCGCCTCGCGCTCGGACAAGGTTTCCAGCACCGAGTGGAGCTGCTCCTGAGACAGGGCGAACGACGTGGTGTCGGCCGCGACGAGGGCGTCCTGGTCGTTGGCCAGGCTCTGGATCAACGCGGCATCGACAGGTGACCCGCGCTGCCTCAGCAAGCTCGCTCCCTGACCTCCGAGCGAGGACCGTGCAAGCAGACGGTCAATTTCGGCGTTGGCCGCAGTGGCATCGGACTCGCCAGGGGACACAGGCCCGGTCATGGCCCCTCCTTCATCCGCCGAATCCGCTGACGATGGCGGCGCACAATCCCTTCGACCGCCCGGGGTGTGCTGTCGAGTAGTTCGGCGATCTCACTCTGTTGGTACCCCTCGGCAGTGAGAGTCAGGACCTGCGCGGTTGTTTCGTCCAGATCGGCCAGCTCCGCACGGACCACCTCGCGAATACCAATGATCGTTTGCGGGTCGCTGTCGAAGGCCGACCAGCCCACAGCATCCGTCGTCGAGGCGGGATCGGGGTGTAGTTCTTCGTGGGTGTCCTTCTGCTGGGTGAGCCATCTGCGATAGGCGTTGGCGAAGTGAGCGGGCAACCCACCGACGAAGTAGGTCGTCAACGTCGCACCGCGGCGGTGATCCCATCCACCACCCACCAGGGCACGTCGCCGAAAATCCACCACGGCGGGCACCAGGGTGTCGGCAGCCAACCCCGTGCGGTCCTCTTGGGTGAATCGATGAGGCGGAGACCGCAACGGCATGCCCTTGCGGCGGCACCTCATGAAGATCTCTCCAGAAACCATCCAGGCCATCAGCACCGCCCAGGCGTAACGAACCAACTGGTGCTCGAACCGGTCGTACTGGGGACCTGCGAAATCGTGCTTGGCCAGCAACGCCACAAGCTCGGCATCTGCAGCCAGACGAGCCGCGAGCTCATCGGCCGGGCTGGTGCCCTCCTCCTGGCCACTGGTCACCCTCGCATCCTTACCGCAAGTCACACCAAAAATCACCTACTGCCGCTTTCGGGACGATTACTCAACCCGGATTCATAGGTCACCGCCCGCCGCCCACCCCCCGCCTGCAGAGGACGTACTTTTCTGTCCTCCGCGGCCGGGGGATCGCCGCTCAGCCAGCACCTAGGCATAGGTGTATCCCCCCTTTCCGGCCACCGGCCGGGCCGTTGATGGAGGTTGCCCTGTGAACAAGCCTTCTCGCCTCTGGGCCGCGCTGAAGAACGTCCGGTTGGTCCTGATCGTCCTGGTGGCACTGCTGGTCGGAACCTTCGCTGCTGTGCTCGCGCTGGCTAGCGACAGCGAACTGGCTCAGGCGCTGCTGACCGGTGGCGGAGCCACTGGCACCACCGTGGGATTGCTGCACCAGATCACCACCCCCAGGACCTGCGATCGCCACAACGATGAATGACCAAGCACCGACCCGCGAGCAGCAACCGGCCGCACTGACCTGGGACAAAAGATTGCTCGGCAGATCAGACGACAGGTTGCTCTGCACGGTCACAGTCTGGACCGCCGCTGCGGCGGCGACCAGGTCGTCATCGGCGGGCAGCTCGGCCCACGAGGAGGATCGGACCGGATTTTGGCGGTAGCCCGACTGGGTTGGCGACGGTTCGGTGACGGCGGGTCTGGCGTGGTCGGTGGGGCTCTACGTTCCTGGGCATGCCAGTTGATTTCTTGTCGGATGAGCAGGTCGCGCGATATCGGCGGTTCCGTGCTGAGGTGACGGTCGGTGAGCTGGAGCAGTTCTTCCGCCTGGACGCGAAGGCGCGGGCGGTGGTGGAGGGCAAGCGGCGCCCGGCGACCAAGCTCGGGTGGGCGGTGCAGTGGGGCACGGTGCGGATGCTGGGGACGTTCCTGACGGACGCTCCGCTGAAGGTGCCGGCGGAAGTGGTCGGGTTCGCCGCCGAGCAGGTGGGGGTCGATCCTGCGTGCGCCCGGGACTATCTGGCCCGGCCGAAGACCGCTTATGAGCATTCCTGGGAGATCCGTGACCTGCTGGGGTTGTCGGAGTTCCCTGACCGGGAGCAGGACGTGCGGGCGTTCATCGCGGCGCGGGTGTGGTCGACGACCGAGGGTCCGCGTGCGCTGTTCGACCGGGCGGTGGTGTACATGCTGGAGGCCGGGATCTTGCTGCCTGCCGGGGTCACGACACTGACCCGGCTGGTCAGCGAGGTGCGTCGGGCCGAGAACGCTCGGCTGTACGGGCTGCTGGCCGAGCGGACGCCGGCCGAGACCGCGGTGGCGCTGCGGGGCCTGCTGGCGGTGCCGGAGGATCGTCGGGTGTCGGAGCTGGAGCGGCTGCGGACGTCGCCGGTGAAGGCGTCGGGCCGGGTGCTGGTGCGGGAGCTGGACCGGGTCTCAGAGATCGGTGGGATCGGGGCCGGGCAGGTCGATACCGAGCCGGTGCCGGCGGTGAAGCTGGCTTCGCTGGCCCGGTACGGGATGGCGTCCAAGGCCCCGACGCTGCGGGACCTGGAGGAGCGGCGGCAGACGGCGACGCTGCTGGCCACGGTTCGGCATCTTCAGACCGCGTCGATCGATGACGCCCTGGACGTGCTGGACCTGCTGATCACCTCGAACCTGCTGGCGCGGGCCGAGCGGGCGGGCAAGGCCGAGCAGCTGCGGACGCTGCCCAAGCTGCGCAGCGCCGCGCGGCACGTCGCCTCGGCGATGGAGATCTTGATGAGTGCGCCGCAGGCGACCGAGGACCGCCTGGTGTCGCTGGCGGAGGTGTGGAACGAGATCGAGCGGGTGGTGCCGCGCGAGAAGCTGACGGCGGCGGTGGAGGTGATCGCCTCGTTCGTGCCCGAGACCGATGATGACGCCGCGGCGGCGTGGCGGGCCGAGTTGGTCAAGCGGTACCGGACGGTGCAGCAGTTCATCGAGCTGCTGCTGGAGGTGATCGAGTTCCGTGCGGTGAAGGCCGGGCACCTGGCCGAACTCGCCAGCGCGTTGGAGGGCGCCTACACCCGGGTGCTGGACGGCCTCGGCGGCAACACCGCGGTGCAGTTCGTCGGCGGTCGCCTGCAGGTGGACAAGCTCGGGCCGCTGGCCGAGCCGCCGCTGATGACGGAGTTCCGGGCCCTGATCGATCAAATGCTGCCGCGGGTGGACTTCCCCGAACTGCTGCTGGAGGTGTTCGACCGGACCGGGCTGGCGGCCGACTTCACCCACATCTCCGGCGCGGACTCGCCGATGGAGGACTTCGCGGTCAGCCTGTGCGGGCTGCTGGTGGCCGAGGCGTGCAACGTCGGGCTGGTGCCGATCGAGAAGCCGAACGTGCCCGCGCTGACGCGCGCCCGCCTGCAGCAGGTCGACCAGGGATATGTGCGCGCCGAGACGATCTCGGCGGCCAACGCCCGCCTGATCGCAGAACAGGCCGGGATCGACCTGGTGAAGCGCTGGGGCGGCGGGCAGATCGCCTCGGCCGACGGGCTGCGGTTCATCGTGCCGGTCGCCAACCTGCACACCGGCCACAACCCGATCTACTTCGGCCGCCAGCGCGGCGCGACCTGGCTGAACGTCGTCAACGACCAGGTGATGGGCATCGGCGGCCTGGTCGTCCCCGGCACGCTGCGGGACTCGCTGTTCATTCTGGACGCCATCCACACCATCGACGGCGGCCCGCGCCCCGAGACGGTCGTGACCGACACCGCGTCCTACTCCGACATCGTGTTCGGGCTCTTCGCGATCTGCGGCTACCAGTTCTCCCCGCGCATCGCCGACCTGGGCGACACCCGGCTGTGGCGCACCAACACCCGCGCCACCTACGGGCCTTTGGATCACATGTCTCGCCACGCCGTCCGCCTCGACCGGATCCGCGCGCACTGGGCCGACATGCTGCGCGTGGCCGGCTCCCTCACCACCGGCCAGGTCCGCGCCTACGACCTGATCCGGATGTTGTCGCGCGACGGCCGCCCCACCGGCCTGGGTGACGCGTTCGCCCACTACGGCCGGATCTTCAAGACGCTGCACCTACTGCAGTTCATCTCCGACGACGGCTACCGCCGCATGATCGGCGCCCAACTCAACACCCAGGAAGCCCGGCACCGCCTCGCCCGCCGGATCGCCTTCGGCAACCGCGGCCAGCTCCGCCAGCGCTACCGCGAAGGGATGGAGGACCAGCTCGGCGCGCTCGGCCTGGCGCTCAACGCGGTGGTGTGGTGGAACAGTCTCTACCTGGACGCCGCCGTCAAGCAGATCCGCAAGGGCGGGTTCCCTGCCACCGACGACATGTGCTCCCGGCTCTCACCGATCGCCTTCGAGCACATCAACTTCCTGGGCCGCTACGCCTTCACCCGCGCCGAAGTCACCGCCGGCCTGCGCCCCTTCCACGACCCGACCCGAGAAGAGGACGCAGCCCCCGGCGCGATGCCGGCATCAAAGCCATGAAGTGGTGGCGACGCAGACCAGCACGACCCGCGGACACGGGGGTCGACCAGCGGCCGTTGGGTTGCCGGCAGCGATCGCTATTGCATCTGATGAGGTCTCAGATGGGTCGACAGATGGCCCGGCACGGTCCGGGTTCGGAAGGTCAGTCCGACTCGCGCAGTGCAAGGTATTCGTCGAGCAGGTCGAAGAGCGTGGTGATGACGAGTTGCTCTTGTTCTTCCGGTAGGTCCCAGTGATCCCAGCCGTCGGGAAGCGCGATGTGGCGGACGTGGCCTGACCAGCCGTGATTGCAGCTTTGGCCGCGTTTGGCGACGAGCCAGTCAGTCCAGCCCTCCAAGCCTGGGCCGCCGTGTCGCATGGCGTGCTGGTCATAGCCGGCGAGAAACGCCTCCAGCCGGTCCAGCCGCCCCCCGATCACGTACATCGGCAGTCGTCGTCGCACGTTCGCGAAGTACTCGCGTTCGCTCATCTCGGTCAGGCTCTTGAGCACTGGAGCATGATGGCGCATCGCCGGCGGAAGCGGCTTGTCTTCCGGGCGGTGTGGACGGTCGTCGTCACTGCTCACGGGGGGCTCCCTGGTCGGCGGATGCCGTGGCCTCGGCGAGGGTCTTGTGGACGACGCCGACAGAGACCTTCACCCCGGCGGCGATGGCGCGGATGGATTCCCCGCGCCGGCGGCGGTCGAGGATCGCGGCGCGTTTGTCGTCGTCGACGACGGGGCGCCGGCCGCCGACCTTGCCTTGCCTGCGGGCGGCCTCCAGGCCGTTCAGGGTCTTCTTCACGATGTCGCGGCGCCGGTCCTCGGCCAACGCGAGCGCGAGGTCGAGCAGGAAGGACCGTTCGGTGTGCTCGCCGGCCGCGATGCCCTCCAGCACCTTCACGCCAACGCCCTGCTGGAACAGATCGTTAAGGACGATCAGTCCTTCGAGGAGGTTGCGGCCGAGCCGGTCGACCTCCTGGACGGTGAGCAGGTCGCCCTCACGGATGTAGGACAGCGCGGTGAGCAGGTCGGGCCGATCGGCGGTGGCGAGCTTGCCGCTGGTCTTCTCCTCGATGACCTTCAGGCAGATCGGGTCGAGGGCGTCGTGCTGCCGCTGGGTCCTTTGCTTGTCAGTGCTGACCCGGACCAGGCCGATGAGCGCCATTGAGCCGCCACCTCCGTTCATCAAACGTCTCGTGCAGCGTATCTGAACGGCGGTAGAGGACGGCCCAAGATGAACGGGAAAACGAACGCTCGAATCGGACACGGCGCGCGGAGGCCCTGATGCGGCGGTGCGTCCTGGCGACGTTCGTCAAACGCTCGTTAAACGAACGCACGAACACCCTGCACCGAACACGACCCTTAGCCCGCTACCGCCAAAAGCCGTTCCGATCCTCCTCGCGGGCCATCAGCAAACACCGCGCGACCATCGCCGCCACCGCCGTCGGCATCGGCTGCGGCGCCGCGATCGGCTGGACCGGCGCCGGCGGCGTAGCCTGCGCCGCCGCCGCGGGAGCGGTGTATGGCATGGTCAACCACGCCCAGCACACCCCACGCGACCAATGGACAGCAGGAGGCTTCCTCAAAGCGGCCGCCAAGGGCGCCATCACCGAGGTCGCCAACCACGCCACCGGCGGCCTGGCCACCAAGATCGCAGGACCACTCCTCAAACGCGTCATCCCCAAGATCGCCTCCAAGATCGGCGGAGGAAGCGGTAAAACCGCCGGCGGCAAGAGATCCTCCGGAGACAAGGTCTCCCTGACCAAACCCTCCGCCAGCGCCACCTGCAAGAGGAGCTTTGTCCCCGGCACGCCAGTGCTGATGGCCAACGGCTCACACAAACCCATCGACAAACTCCAAGTCGGAGACAAGGTCACAGCGACCAACTCAGAAACCGGCAAAACTCAGGCCCGGACGGTAACGGCCACCTTCACCAGCACCGGGGCCAAGAACTTGGTGCAACTCACCATCGACACCGACGGCACCAGGGGCGCCAAAGCCAGCACCCTGACCGCCACCGATGACCACCCCTTCTGGGTTCCAGGGCTTGGCCGATGGGTCGAAGCCAGGGAACTCAAGCCCGGAATGTGGCTGCGCACCAGCGTTGGAACCCACGTTCAGATCACCGCGATCAAGACTTGGGCCCAGCACCAGCGAGTCCACAACCTCACTGTCGACACCGACCACACTTACTATGTCTATGCGGGCGGAACTGCGGTTCTCTCTCACAATGCTTGTGGTCATACAGCCGTTGTAACTGTCTATGATTCGGCAGGAAGGCAACGAGGGGGGTCGACGACATGGCAGTCCGGCAATCCTATTCCTGAAGAAAAGGCGCAGGGTCGCTGGAAGGGAAATAACCTGGTAACTCACACGGAGGCGAGAGCCACTCGAGATGCTGGTTCTCCGTACCCTTATTGGGATATGAATAAGAGTGATGATCCCCTGCTTGGGCAGCATCCGGCCATCCCGGGTGACACATATCTAGTCGAGGGAACTCTTCCTCCGTGTATTTCTTGTGCGATATCCATGGAGCAAGCTGCAGCCGATACCGGAACCAATTGGGTGTACACTTGGTTGGATCCAGATACTAACGTGCGGCAATGGTGGGCAAGGCCTGCAAATACAGGAGTATCTCGATGATTGAACTTAGCGTTCATGACGTAGAAATCATCAACCAGTATCCGCTTCTAGCGGTGGGATTTGGGGAATCCCTAGAAGATGGCATGGGGCGAGGATTTATGTTCCAATGCGATCTTAGAAACGACGATTACATTGAAGATAGCAACTGGCCCGAAGGGGAGTCCTATTGTACGGTGAGCGAGAATTCGCTTACTGTTTATGGGAACGTCAAGTCCGTCTCTCTTAGGGATGGGGTGCTTTATCTGAAGTTCGCCGAGCGTGCTGTGCGGGATCTTGGGCTTGAGGGGTCCGAATATTCTCTCCGACTTCACGTCGAAAGTGGAGTTGTGGAAGATGTGCGGACTGCGCTCCGGAGGATATTCACTTGTGGGCGTCCAGAATTCTTCCCGGAGAGTTTGGAGGTCTAGATAGCTAACTCCTTGGTCGAGCAGGATTTCGTCTGGCTGGGCAAGCGATAGATAGCCGAGCTTCAGTTGGAATAGCATGAGTGATCTGATAGCTATAGAGCAGGCGGTTAACTCAATGCACTCATGACGACATGCTTCGAAATTAGTACTCTGACGGGATTTTGGCGCAGTGAACAGTTTGCCGCGAATGCGGCGAAAGGATGTCCCGGCATGAAAATTTCAAGAGAGGTGGGGCAGGCCCCAAATTCGGGCGGCGGGTCGGTGGCGGTGTAGGTGAGCGCGTCGTAGTTCTGCCTCCAATCCAAGAGGTCGCCGGAGTCGATCCGCACGCAGAACACTCGGTTGCCGATCGCGGTCACCCGCAGGTGCCCGACGGCCGGAACCCGGCTTTGAAACAGGTGCGCGGTTGCCTCGACCGACTCGTCGAGCTCGGCGGGGTCAACCTCGGTGACCCAGATCGTTCGGGCCGCGCCGCCCTCGCGGTACGAGCTCCCGCGAAGCGGCTTGTAGATGATCGGACCTTGCTCGGCGGCGAACGTCCGGGCTTGGTCGAGGTCGTTGGTGATCAGGGTTGGCGGGATGGTGAACCCGACGTCGGCCGCGACGGCGAGTTGCGCGGGCTTGAACTCGGCGTCGGCGATGGCGTGGGGATGGTTGACGTACAGGCAGTCAGGTAGGGACGCCAGCACGCCACCGAGGCCGTAGCGGGCTTGCAGGGTGGCAAACCGCGCGTCCTGCTCGTCGAGGCCGGGAAAGGCGAAACCGCGCGGGCGCCGGTAGTACAGCGACCGCACCGCGCCGAGCTCGACCCAGCGTGAGGCGGTCGTCATGACTCCGTGCAGCCCGTCGCCGTCGATCCTTGCCGACAGGTTGAGCGCGTGCGGGAAGTCTGCGGTGTCGAACCGTAGGAGGGGCACACCGCGCCGGTTGAGCTCGGCGACGACGATGTCGGCGGTCACGTCGTCGGGTTGGGTGACGACGAGTACGGGGCGAGGTCTGGTCATCAGTCCTGGTCGGCGTCCTGGCTGTGGTCTTCGTCCTGGTCGCCGTCCGAAGAGGTCCGCGTTTTCGTTTCCGTGCCCGTGTTGGACTTCTTGTGCTTGGCCTCGATGAGCTCGCCGTCGCTGGTGGCGCCCGTCTGCGTCACGGGGTCGATCTGCGTCGCGATCACTCCGACGTCGATCGTGTGGGGGTAGGGCGCCATGCGGCGCAGGCCCCACGGCCGCGCGACGTGGGGCGCGACGTGGGGCGCGTTGGCGGGCGGCGGGGCAGCGGGCAGCCGGTCGGCGTTCTGGTACATCGGACAGCACTCCTAGGAGTCGGGGGCGAGTTGCTCTTGCGTCTTCGGCGATGGAGGCCTGGTGTGATCGTGGTCGTCGTTGGGGCAGGTGGGATGACCGTTGCGGCGCAGGGCGCTGGTGATCTCTCTGGCGTGGGTCTGTCCGATACCGGTGATGTCGCGGAGCCGATCGGCTTTGACGAGCTTGAGCACGTCGGCGACTGTCTGTGGCGCATCATCAGGCCATAGGCCACGCCCCGCCTTGAGCCGGTTGCAGGCATGCGCCGTCAGGCCCAAACACTCGATCGGGCAATCGAGCTTGGCCAGTCCCCGGTGGTGGCCCGGCTCGTCGTCGGCCCGGTCGTAGTCGACGAGCAGTTCCTCGGCCTTGCGCTGGCCGACCCGAACCGCGTCCTTGACCGTGACCTTGAAGAACCGGCCGGTCAACGCCTCCCGAATGGCTTCCTCGACCAGAGCGGCGCAGGTCTCGCCCGAGATCCAGATCTCGCGAGGGGGCGTAGGAGTCACCAGTCCTCACCCGTCGAGATGCCCAACAGCCGACGGCGCCGGTCGGTGAATCGCCGCCAACGTCCGGGCTCGGGGAACGGCGGCGGGTAGGCCGACTCGGTTCGGCGGGGCGACACGTCGACGTGACGGGGCAGCACGTCGACACAGCGAGGCGCCGGTTCCCGCCGTGCCGCGTTCACCCGCAGGGGCGCAGGCGGTCGTGGCGCGGGAAGCGGCCACGGCGGCGGCGCAGCAGAGCCAACGGCGCCCGTCTCCTCGACCAGGACACCGACGATCGTCTTCGGGCTCGCGTCGCTGATCTGCTGGTGAAGCTGGCCGGGGGTGTCCGCCTCGATCATGCGGTCATCGACCACCGCCCACCACTTGCCCGTGAACTCGCCGAACCAGGCGAGGACACCGGGGAAATGCCGCTTGATGTCGGCGACGACCTGCTCGGTGCCGATATCGGCGACCGCGAACACCGCCGGCCTGTTCATAGTCGCGGTCGTCACAGCCCCCACCTTTCGGCGGCCGGCCCGCCCTGCGCACGGCGACGTTCTTCGATGAGCCTTTCCCGCAACTCCTCGGGAGTCTGTTCGATGACCGTGGGATCGACTCCCACGTTCGGGTCACGGAGGGTGGCGACCCAGTCGCCGGGCTTGTCGTCGTAGCGCGTCGAACGCCAGATGCGATGACCGGTGAACTCGCGCCGCAGCGCGGCGAGTAAGTCATCGTCCGTCCTGTGCTGGCGAACACGGGCGGCGTTCTCGCCGCCGGGTATCGTCATGTCGACCTCCTAGCGAGGTGGAAGCCGCGCGGTCGGGGGAGGTCTCCCAATCTCAGCCCCGACCGCGCGGCGGCTCTCTAGTTGTCTCGCCTGGTGATGCGCTGTCCGCGCACGCCGAGGCAAAGCCGCTCTGTCACGTTCTCTGTGCTGAACGTGTGTCGACTTTAACGCCTATCGCGAGAAGTGCTCAAGAGGCCAAACCGGGGCGATCGGGACCGTTGGCGAAGCAGTCAGACAGACGACCGGTATTGCAGCTCGTACAGATGAGAGCCCTTGACCAGCACCGACACCTCGACGGGGCGGTCTCCGTCGGAGTAGACAGTTCGGAACTGCCGAATCACTGGGACGTTCGGAAGCGACAACAGTTCAGCCTCTTCGACCGTCGGCATCCTTGCCGACACCGCATCGACGTAGTAGTGCTGCGGGTATCCCGCTTCGGCCAGGACGCGCGGGGCGCCGCCTCGAATCCTGCGAGGCTCGGCCAGTTCGGTACCGCGAGCCAGACCCAACGGGTAGTACGACCAATCGACCTCGACCGGACGCCCGCCATGCCTCAGCAGCCGCTTACGCATCTGCACTTGCTCGGCCGCTTCCAGCCCGAACGCCTTGACGACCTCAGCCGGCGGTGTCACTTCCGCGACTTCGAGCAGCTCATAGGAGTAGCCGCCCGGCTCCGGCTCGAAGTAGGTTCCGACCTCGACCCGGAACGGTTGGCGATCACGGACGAACACGCCCTTGCCCTGGCGACTGGTGAGGTAGCCCTCGCCCTTGAGCGTCGCCAGCGCCTTTTGAACCGTGGTGTTGGCGACTCCGAACTCCTCGACGAGGCGCGCCGTCGACGGAAGTTGGGTCCCTGGTTCAAGGTCGCCTGCCATGATCCGGGCTCGCAGGTCCGCCGCCATCTGCTCATAGGGCGGACGTTCGTCAGCTCGTCGCGTCACCGATCAGCCTGCAATCAACCGGTAGCGCAGGCGACGACCCTCGGGGACCATCACCATCACCGACGCCTCGAACGGCTTCTCATCCGCGGTCAAGCACGTCCGCCGTAGAACGATCACCGGCGCCCCTGCTGACAGTCTCAACTCTGCGGCCTCCTGCGGTGTCGCAGCACGAACCTCGATCTCTTCTCGCGATTCGTGTACCTCGTAGCCGAGGTCGGCAAGCAGCGTCACGGCGCCACCCTTGATCTTTCCCGCTTCGGCGAGCGCTGTGCCGGCCGCGATGTCGGTCGGGTACCACGAGTCAGTCAGTTCGACCGGCCGATCATCGAGCAACATCGTGCGTCGCCGGACCACCGCCGGCGCTCCTTCCGGCAACTCCAGCGCCCTCGCCACCTCGACAGGTGGCGTCTCCGTGACCACCTCGCGGATCTTCTGAGTGCCGGTTCGTCCTTCCTGCGCCGCTTCCTGTGACCAGGGGTCGACTTCACCCTCTCGTCGAGGGGACAGGTACGGCAGTGACGTTGCGATCCACACAGCGCGCTCCTCACTGGTTGGCATGCTTCTCGCGAAAACCATTATGGATGCGCCTAGGGCGTCTCATCACGGCGAGGGCTGCTCCGCCCGAGGATGCTGAACCGGGTAGGGCTTGCTGTTGATGCATGGCCCCGGCCTGAGGACCGTGAGCACGCTGCGCTGCTGGCCGGGCTGTTCTACGGCCACGAACTGAACGGCGTGCGGCACGGCTACGATCCGTTCGGCCGCCTGATCGTGCACAGCCCCACCGCCGACGCGTTCGCTGTGGCCTGGCCCGCCGACCCCACCACGCCCGCGGTGGCCGACCTGGCACTCGCGGCCTACCGGTTCGCACAGGTGGACGACGGCCGGGTGGACCTGGTCCCGCTCACCACCACGCGGGCGGCCGACAAGGCTGAGGATTCCGGCATCGGGGACCCCGCCCTGACGCAGGTGCTCCGGCGCCTGCCCGCCGACCACCGGCCGCCCCCGGATCTGGCTGCCTATGACCGGCTGCTGGCCCAGCCCGATGACCAGCAGGAGTAAGAAGTCCAAGTGTCGCGGCCGCGCACGTGACGGTCCCGGCCAGCCCGACGTCGGCATGCGGATCGGGACTGGATCTGCCCGGCCAGGAGTAGGCAGCGTCAGCCTTGCCTGATCGTGGCGAGCGCCGTCTGTATCTCGGGCGGCCCCCACTGGGCCTGACGGTCAGCTCATGATCGGCTTCGGTGCGGTACTAGTGGCGCTCGATGCGCTTTGTGCTTGTAGTTGTCGTTGTTGGTGTCGTTCGTCGTGTTGGTGCGCTGGTGTTTTGTCGCTATGTGAAATCGGTTCTGAGGCTGGTGTGGCCTCCGGGATCCTGGATGCTGGTGGGTTTCCTTAACGACGCCACCAGGCCCGCGCGGCCTCTCGGGGGTACAGGGTGACCGGCCGCGCGGGTCATGATCGGCCCGTGCCGACGCGGGGCCGCCACCGCGCTGCGAGGTTCCACCCACAGGCGCCGGTCGCGGCCCCGTGGCGCGTTCGTCTACGTCTACGTCTTTTGTGTACGCGCCGCCCTACATGCAGGCGCGCGGGGGCGTAGACAAAGACATAGACAACCGTCGTGTTCGGCCGACGCGGCTGTCGCCTCTAGACATCCGATCTGCCTAAGGTGTCAAGCTGCGGCCGCCAGTCGTGGTCCGAAGGCGATCGTTTCGTCGTAGAGCTGGCTGGTCTGGAGGCAGTGGAACAGGCAGCCGAGCATGCGGTTGAAGGTGTTGCGCAAAGCGCTGGAGTGGCGGTCCCCGACGGTGCGGCGGTGGTTGTAGTGTGCGCGGGCGCCGGGTGTTCTCAGCGAGGCGAAGGCTCAGATATAGCCAGCAGCGGCCAGGCGTTGGTTCTTCACTTTGTGGTGGTGGACGACCAGGCTCCTGCCGGAGGCGCGGGTGATAGGCGCTGCCCCAGCGTAGGCCTTGAGCGCGCGGGCGTCTCATACAGCATCCGTCACAGGAGCTTCTCACGCAGGGAGGCGTCACGACGGGAACGGTGCAGCACCTGCTCGGCGTAAGGGGAACCTGCGGTTCGGCGGATACGTCGAAGGGAGCGTCCAGCAGCAGCGGACCGGCGTACACTCTGATGCATCCGACTAATGCATGCGAGGTTCCTTTCTGTGTTCCGGCGTAATGACGCAATTCAGAATCGGATCGTGGCACGCAGGATGCAACGCTTCTTCAAAACACTTACTCACGAGCAGCGCGCAGACCCGCGTACAGTAGCCATCGCCTATGGTCAACACTTGTGGAGTCAGTGGCGCACAGGCATCGCCGACGAAAAGAGGCTATCCAGGTCCCGCTTTTATGTTGGCCTGGCGCTCGAGAACTCCAGCATTGGGGAAGTCACCAAGCGCAGTGCTCTCGTCGCCGACACTTTGCTGCTATCCCATGGCTGCAGCGGAATATACACCGAGCTGGGCAGGATATCAGACGGCAATTTTCGGGGTGACATGGCTAACGCGGCGTGTGCGTATGCGGGAGGGATGGCCATGCCACCCTATCCCGGCCAAGAAGGACCGGTGGATGAATTTTATGGAATGCATTGCCCGGACCTCGACTTGCTTGGACGATGGGTCCTGGACTGCGAACCGCTGCTTCGAGCCGGCCTCGCCTGGTATCTGCCCGGTTACTCGTCTAGGAAAACGGCGTCCTCCGAGAGTGGGGCGACACCGGACGAAAATCCTCAGGCGATCAGGTCGATCGACCTTTTGATCAGAGACGGTCGAGCTGTCGACGCCTCGGGAGTACATCCAGTAAAAAGCAAGATCGTACGGCCGGTGCTCGAGATAGATCTCCCCTTTCTTGAGAACGTTGACCTGAAAAATTTCAGTCGAATTACCGTGGAAGAATTCCAATCATACGTGGGGTTCCGGGATTTTCTCCGGATGAGCTTTCTTGGCATGGATGACGCGTTGAACGCCGTCCAGTCGGAACGTGAACTCGTGCGGATTGGGCTGGATATCGCTGATCAGGTACGCGCGACCAGGGCAGAGATGGCCAAGGTGAACCGAAAGCGAGCAGTGGCCGTCACCGGAGCTGCCGTTGGTTCGGCTACTGCAGTTTTGACGGCTGTTTATGGTCCGGCCCTTGCTGCGGTTGTGACGGCAGTCGGAGCAGCTGGCGGCTGGCTCCCGGCACTCCAGGCCATGGCCGAAAACAGCAAGCTCTCCATTCGGGAAGATAAATGGTACTACGTGTGGATGCTCTCAAAAGAGAGCACATCGCCATGAAAGGAGAGCTCAAATACTGACATTCGGCCCAGATGGACGTTCGCGCTTATCAGGCGGCGCGATTCAGGTCTCGAATTGTGCTTCGGTGAGGGTCAGGCCGGGCGCGATCGCAACGGTCGGGGAGGCCATGGTCAGGGCCTTCCCATGATTCTTTAAAGAGGGCCCTCTACGCTCACCCAGGTGAGACCAGCCACCGTGATCCAGGAATTCATCGATCTACCTGGTAGAACGCCTCCGGTTCCATCCGGTCAAGACTGGCGGGATGGCCGACAACGCGGCCATGGATTGACCGGGACGGGTCAGCGGCTGTTTCGCGAAGGGCGCGGTCATCGGTGACGGATCCCCTCGCGGCTCCACCGTGATCTGGGTGATGGTCACGACCGTCACCTGCCGAACGGTGATGTTCGTGTCCATCGGCTTGATGTGGGACTGCCCGGACATGGCCGTGGCCG
Organism: Actinomadura kijaniata NBRC 14229; assembly: GCF_001552175.1. Taxonomy (GTDB): domain Bacteria; phylum Actinomycetota; class Actinomycetes; order Streptosporangiales; family Streptosporangiaceae; genus Spirillospora; species Spirillospora kijaniata. Next base: position 19,258 of record NZ_BCQR01000130.1, on the reverse strand, counting down.
ACCGCTGGTCCGCGGGCAGGTCGCACGGACATGAGGTGCGCCGCAGCGGTTCGTTCCGTTGCCGATTTGGGTTCGACCTCCGGTTCGACACCACTGTCGCAGCCGTGCCCAGCAGGGGGGTCAGAAACTGCAGTGCCGTCTGTACTGTCTCCAACAGACCAGGATCCATCGGCCATCACGTCCTCTCTGGGGTCGACGCGTGTGACGTCTGGTAGAAGAGAGGAGCGCCCCCAGCGTTACCTCTGGTCCGAAAGAATCTTCACGTGGACTTTGCGACCCGCCCTGGCGTGAACGAGCGGCGGGTCAGGCTGGAGTGCACACCGCCGGGTGGTCTCGCATCCAGGCGTAGACGGCCTGGTGCAGGATCCCGTCCCACAGCGGGCGGTCATAGCGGCTGGTCATGGTCCCGGCGTGGCCGAGCAGGCGCCCGACGCGGGCTTCGTCGACGCCGGCGGCGGTGGCGATCCCGGCGCGCAGCGAGTGTGCGGCCAGCTGCTGCACGACCTCGGGCGGCTGCCCGGCGTCGGTGGCCGCGGCCTTGACGATCTCGGCGACGTAGCGGGCGCTGAGGGCGGTGGCGCGGGGGAGGGAATCTGCACCCGCACCCGGAACCGGTAGACGTCGGTCTCGTTGATCCGGACGCGCTCGTCCTTGGCGTTCAGGATTTCAGCGGTGCACTTGACCGCGCGGACGCGGTCGACCCGGCTGGTGGTGATCGCATCGTTCACCGAGCCGACCTGGATGGCCATCCAGCCGAAGCCCGCGCCGGCTGCCAGGGCGAGCAGGCTGCCGAGGACGGCTAGGTAATCGCGTTCACGAGCTCCTGCCACAAAGCCGAACAGCCCCAGATCGCCGGCCGCAAGCCCAGCGCCGCCCAAGACGACGATCATCATCGTGAACACGAGGTCACCCTAGCTCGACCCGCGCCTGCCCAGATCAGGCTTGATCTGACTGCGCCGGGGGGCATGACGACATGCGACGGTCATCGAGGTCCCACGTTCCCGAATCAGTCGGACGGTCATCTTGCGGGCAGTGGAACACGAGGTGATTTAGCTGTATGGGTTTCGTTGCATGCATTGCCGCTATGAACGCGAAGCCGAGCTCTTCCTGGCTTTCGGCCTCGCCTTCCCCCCGACCTGTCACGGCCAAGACACCAAGTGAGTCACGGTCTTGGTCGCCCGGCATGATCAGAAGGTTCCCAGGCGCGTGGTGAGGGCGTTGTTGGTCTTCAGGGCAGGAATTTGCGCAGCACGGCGATGGTGCCGCCTTGTGTGGGGGAATGGTGATGGACCTCGTCCATGCATCGCCGCATCATGAACAGTCCCCGGCCTCCGGGTTCGAACCGGCGGCTGGGCGCCATGGGGTCAGGGCTGGAAGCCGGGTCGAAACCGGAGCCCTGGTCGGTCACGGTCACCGTCAAGACGCCGTGGTCGGCCCGATGGAACTCCACGAGGGGAGAGGCGGTGCCGCCGTGTTCGATGGCGTTGGCGATCGCCTCCCAGGTGGCGATGAGGACCGGGTCCAGCAGCGCGGCGGGAAGTGACCAGGCGTCCAGGAGCGAAGCGATGGCGGATCGCAGCTGCTCGGAATCACCGAATCGGCCACTCACCCGAGCACGCCCATCGAACTCCGGCGATGGAGGCATCAAGACCGGCCTGTCCACCAGGAGCTGACGGAAAGCGTGGTTGCTGGCATCACGCGGTGGGGGTATTGGGCAGGTATGGTCATCGATGGCTCCGGGCATGTGGCGACGCAACGCCGACCCGACTTCCCGGCACACCAGTCCGTGAGCGGCACCGCCGCTCATAGGCGCATATGGACATTCAAGCGCATTGAGCCCTGCTCAGGGGAACCGGGCCATGGGTCTCTCGCCGGGCACCACGCGGGCTCAACCCGATCAGGACACCGCCGTCGACTCCTGACCCACCTCGGGTTCGAGGGCGTCGCGGCGGGCCGGAAGCGCCAACGCCAGCACCGCCACCGCCGCCAGCACGGTGGCGGTGAGTGCGAACGCCTGCCCGTACCCGGCCACCAGGGTCTGCTCTGCTCCCTGCCCGGTCGGGGTCGAGCCGCTGGTGGCGGCGACCAGCGCGGCCAGGCCCAGTGCGCCGCCGACCTGTTTGGCGGTGTTCATCAGCCCCGAGGCCGCCCCCGCGTCGGCGGCGTCCACCCCGGAGACCACGGTGCTGGTGAGCGGGGTGTTGAACAGGCCGCCGCCCACCGACATCAGCACCGCGGGTCCCAGCACGCCCGACCAGTAGGTGTCGGCGGTGGTGATCTGGCTCTGCCAGGCGAATCCGGCTGCCGCCACCAGCACTCCGCCCGCGATCAGCGCGCGGGCGCTGATCCTGCGCATCAGCCAGGGGGTGACGCGCAGCCCGACCAGCAGCATCAGCACGGTGTGGGGAAGAAACCCCAGGCCGGTCTGCAATGCGTTCAGGTGCAGCACGTTCTGCATGTACAGGGTCAGGAAGTACCACATCGGCACCTGGAAGGCGGCCCCGGCCAGCAGCATCACCGCGTTCCCCAGCCAGACGTCCCGCACCCGCAACAGCCCCGGCGGCAGCAGCGGGAAGCGCGCCCACCGCGCCTCCACCGCCAGGAAGCCTGACAACGTCGCCAGCCCCGCCCCCAACGCCGCGATCCCCGCGGCTCCGAGCCCGTTGTGGGAGGTGGACAGCGCGTAGGTCACCGCCCCCAGGCCCAGCGTGGCCAGCAGCGCGCCCGGCACGTCCAGACCGCGCGACGGCCGGTCCGGTGGCGCGGCGGTGAGCCAGCGCAGCGCAGCGACCAGGGCCAGCGCGCCGATCGGGACGTTGATGAGCAGGATCGCGCGCCAGGACAGGTACTGGGTGAGCGCGCCGCCCACCAGGTTGCCCGCCGCGCCGCCGGTCAGGCTGACCGCCGTCCAGATCGCCAGCGCCCGGGTCCGGCGGGGCCCTTCGGGGAAGGTGGCCGTCAGCACCGTCAAGGTCACCGGTGCTAGCACCGCCGCGCCCAGGCCCTGGAAGGCCCGCGCGCCGACGAGCGTGCCGGGCGTGGCCGCCAGCCCGCCGACCAGGCTCGCCAATGTGAACAACCCCAGCCCGGCCACCAGCACGCGCCGGTGCCCGTACAGGTCGGCCAACCGGCCGCCCAACAGCAGGAACCCGCCGAACACCAGCGCATACGCGGTCGCCACCCACGGCAGACCCGCCGAGGTGAATCCCAGCGCGTGCTGAATGGCGGGCAGCGCCACGTTCACCACCGATACGTCCAGCACGACCATGAACTGCGCCGCGCACACCAGCGCCAGCACCACCCCCGCCACCGAGGTCCCGCCCGCGCCCCCGTCGTGGCGGGTGCTCGTCTTGTCGTCGGTCATGCCCGCCCCTCCCACAAAGCAATGCGGTCACATTGCTTTGCTAGGGTTTGACGGTAGGCGATCCCCCGGATCTAGGTCAATCCGATGGGGGCGCATCGACAAGCGGGGAGGGCCGGTGGAGCGACGCACCCGAGGGCCGGGGGCCCACCACGACCGGCGCGCCGCCGAGATCGCCGAGGCGGTGCTGGCGATGGTCGCCGACGAAGGCCTGGCTGCGGTCTCCCAGAGCCGGGTGGCCGCCCGCGCGGGCGTGTCGGCCGGACGCGTCCAGCACTACTTCCCCACCAAACAGCGGCTCCTGCAGGCTGCCTTCGAGCACGCCAACGCGCTGTCGGCCGCCCGCATCACCGCCAGGACCGGCGACGTTGCCACCTCCCGCCAGGTGCTGACCGTGGTCCTCACCGAACTGATCCCCCACGACCCCGACACCCACGTGCACATGCGGGTGCGCCAGGCCTTCACCGCCCTGGCCCTGACCGACCCGGCCATCGCCACCCGGCTGCACGCCGACTACACCCGCCTGCACCAGCAACTCGCCGACCTGCTGGCCCATGACGGCGTCTCCGACCCGCTCCCCACCGCGATCGCCCTGGCCGCCCTGGCCGAAGGGCTGGCCTACTACGTGCTCACCGACCTGTGCTCGGCCCAGACCGCACGCGACCGCATCCTGACCGCAGTCGACGACGCCTATGGCCACCAGGCCACTGGTTCGCAGCAGTGAAGGCCCTGGCTGTTGCGCCCTCAGGATCGGGCGACGCGCCTGACCCGGCGGCTGGCGATGTAGCGCAACGAGGTCCGCGCCTCCTTCAAGATGCGCGAGCTGCTCAACGCCCCGGGCCCCCCACCAAACAGCAAACGTTGCAGGAGCTCACCACGCTGCTGGCCACCACGCTGGGGATCTCCGAGGCTGAGGCCGAGCAGAGGACGCTGAGGCCGAGCAGAGGTTGAAGCAGACCCCGGCCTCCTACCGGGACATGGTCCGTGACGCCGCGATCGAGGCCCAGATCCCGGCCGATACGGCCGAGCTGGTCTGGAGCGCCGGCAGCGCGCTGGCCCACGGCGACACCCACGGCACCTTGAGCGTGCTGGACAAGGAGGTATCGGCCCGGGAGGTCGGCCAAGGGACACGACCTCGCGCTGGCCCGCGTCACCGGATCGGTGAGCGGCCTGTACTGGACCATGGTGGCCGCCACCTCGCTCCTGGACACCGGCTATGACCTGTACGCCCGGCGCGCCCAAGCGCCTTTCGGTGACTAGCGGCGCAGGTGAGGCTCGGGAGGGTTCAGGCGCGGCGGGCGGCGATCCAGGTGAAGGGCTGCTCCGCACCGGCCGGGGTGTGGTGGCGGTCGGTGTGTGACAGCAACGGGGTGAAGTCGGCACCGAGTTCGGCGGCCAGCTGGTCGGCGTCGTAGCGGGCGACGGGCAGTCCGGAGCAGTGGGTGGGGCCGTCGGGTGCGAAGGTGCCCAGCACCACAACGCCACCGGGTTCCAGGGCGCGGTGCAGGGCGGCCAGGTAGGCGGCACGGTCTTCTGGGTTGGTGAGGAAGTGGAACACCGCCCGGTCGTGCCACAGGCGCCAGGTGCGGTCGGGTCGCCAGGCCAGCAGGTCGGCGTGCACCCAGTGAATCTTGTCGGCGCCGGGTTGGTGTTCGGCGGCGGCACGGGCCTGCTGGAGCGCGTGTTCGGAGACGTCCAGCACGGTCACGTCGTCAAAGCCCGTCTCGATCAGCCGGGCGGCCAGCGGGGAGGCGCCGCCGCCCACGTCGATAACCGAGCCGCGGCCTTGGGCATCGTGCGCGCGGATGAGGTCCAGGGAGGGTTGGGGTTCGGGCTGGAACCAGCTGACCTGTGCGGGACCGCGATCGCGGTAGACGTCTTCCCAATGCCCATGGGCAGAGCCGCCCAGGTTCGCCGCCGGGGCCGCGTCCGGCGGCGCGTTGTCGATGCCGATGCCGGTGTCGAAGTCGATGCCGGTGTCGAAGTCGATGCCGGTGTCGAAGTCGATGCCGGTGTCGAAGGTGAGCTGGTCGTCCATGCCGGGTCTCCCGGATCCTCGCCGAAGGGGCATCCCCCGATTAGCCTTACAATATTCCAAAGAATATTGGAGGTTGCTGGTGGGAGGCCCGGACCGGAACACGGCGTCGCCGAAGACGCGGGTGTACGAGGAGTTCGCGAAGATCGGCAAGGCGCTGGCCAACCCGGCCCGCCTAGAGCTGCTGGACCTGCTGGCCCAGGGCGAGCGCAGCGTGGAGGAGCTGGCGCAGGCGGCCGCGATGAAGGTCAGCAACACCTCCGCCCAGCTCAAGACGTTGGCGGCGGCCGGTCTGGTGACCGCCCGCCGCCAGGGAGCCAAGGTGTTCTACCGGCTGACCGACGACCAGGTGGTCGCACTGGTGGACCAGATGCAGGGGTTCGCCGCCGCGCGGTCGGCCGGGGCCAACCGCGCCGCCCGCGACTACCTGGGCGACGTCCAGGCGCTGGAACCGGTCTCGATGCAGGAGTTGGCGCGGCGGATCGAGACCGGGCAGGTGGTGGTGCTGGATGTGCGGCCGCCGGCCGAGTTCGCCGCCGGGCATCTGCCCGGCGCCCTCAATCTGCCGCCCGGGCAGCTGGCCGACCGGCTGGCCGAGCTGGCCGACCGGGTGCCGCCCGGCGCCGGCATCGTCGCTTACTGCCGGGGTCGCTACTGCGTGCTGGCCCCGCAGGCGGTGCGGGTGCTGCGCGAGCACGGCTACAGCGCCTTTCCGTTGGACGGCGGGCTGCCCCAGTGGCGGCTGGCCGGCCTGCCCGTCGTCTCCGGGAGTCCCGCATGACCGCCGGGCCGCTCGACCACAGCGACGCCCCGGTCCCGCCCGGGCTGCGCCAGGGGCCGATCCTGCTGGACTACAACGCCACCACCCCGGTCGATCCGCGTGTGGTCGAGGCGATGCTGCCCTACCTGACCACCCACTTCGGCAACCCCTCCAGCGGACACCCCTACGCCGACCAGCCCCGCACTGCCTTGGGTCGTGCCCGCGCGCAGGTCGCTGCCCTGATCGGCGCCGAGCCGGCCGACGTCGTGTTCACTGGCAGCGGGTCTGAGGCCGACGCCCTGGCGATCGCCGGAGTGGTGCTGGCCCACCCTGATCCGGGCCGGGCCGAGGTGATCACCCAGCCCACCGAGCACCCGGCGGTGCTGGAGATCTGCCACGCCCTGCACCGCCGCCACGGCACCCAGATCACCCACCTGCCCGTGGACGCCCACGGCCTGGTGGACCCGGGCGACCTGGCTGCGGCGATCAGCCCGCGCACCGTCCTGGTGTCGATCATGGCGGCCAACAACGAGACCGGCGTGCTCCAGCCCCTCGACCAACTGGCCCGCATCACCCGCACCCACGGCGTCCCGCTGCACACCGACGCTGCCCAAGCCGCAGGGAAGATCCCCCTCGACGTGACCGGGCTGGGCGTGGACCTGCTGAGCCTGGCCGGGCACAAGCTGTATGCCCCCAAGGGCATCGGCGCCCTGTACCTCCGGCCCGGTCTGCGGCTGGAGCCGCTGGTGCCCGGCGGCGGGCAGGAACGCGGCCTGCGCGCGGGCACCGAGAACGTCGCCTTGGCCGTGGCCCTGGGCACGGCGGCCGAACTGGCCGCCCAGGAGATCACCGATGGCGGGCCCGGCCGACTGCGGCACCTGCGCGACCGCCTCCACCAGCGCCTGGCCGAACGCCTGCCCGGCCGCGTTCACCTCAACGGCCACCCCGAGCGGCGGCTGCCGGGCACCCTCAACCTGGGCATCACCGGCGCACGCGGCACCGACCTTGTGGCCGCCGTCCCCGGCGTCGCCGCCTCCACCGGCTCGGCCTGCCACTCCGGCGTCGTGCAGCCCTCGCCGGTGCTGGCGGCGATGTATGAGGGCCGCCACGACCGCACCGACCGCGCGACCTCGGCGCTGCGGCTCAGCCTGGGCCGCTGGACCACCGCCGCCGACGTCGACCGGGCCGCCGAGCTGCTGGCCACCGCCGCCCGCACCCATGCCACCGGCACCGCCGCGCCCCGCAGTCCCGGTTCCTGATCGGCCGCCGGTCCGGCCAGGGTTCAGCACTCGTGCCGGGTGATCTGCTCCAGCAGGTGGTCCACGACGGTGACGAACCCGGCCAGGTCCCGCTCCTCCACGCCCGCGAACAGCCAGGCGGCTCCCTGGTCGTATTCGTCTCCCAGTGCCTCCACGGTGGCGCGGCCCTGGTCGGTGAGGTCCACCAGGACCGCGCGCCGGTCGTGGGGGTGCGGGGCCCGGGCCACGAACCCGTCGGCTTCCAGCGCGTCCACCAGCCCGGTCACGTTGCGCGGGCTGACCTCGATCGCGGCCGCCAGAGCCCGCTGGGGCATCGGCCCACCCCGGCGCAGATTCCACAGCACCGTCGCCCGCGCCCGCGACAGCCCGCGCTCGGTCAGCCCGGCCTCCATGAACTGGTGCGTCACCACCGCCAGCGAGAACAGCTTCTCCAGCGCATGCCCCGACCCGCGCGAACCCTGCTCGGCAGGCGCAGCGGATGTAGTCGACGCGGCAGGCACAGAGATACCCTCAGATTCGGAACCTGCATCATTGTGTAGTAACTTCACTATGTCGTAGCCTCCCGAATTGAGGGTAGTGCCCAACCCGGGCCCGCCGACAGGAGGCGTCGCCGATGAATCCCCACAGCACCCCAGCCCAACAGCCCGACCAGCCGACCGACCGGCCGAAGGAGCGGCAGCGGGACCGGTGGCGCGGGCATCCGTTGTTCGCGCGCATGTACGCCCGCACCGCCCCCGCCATGGAGCGCGGCGGGGTCAACGAGCACCGCCGGGCGCTGCTGGCAGGCGTGTCCGGACGGGTGTTGGAGGTCGGCGCTGGGACCGGCGCCAACTTCGCCCACTACCCGCCCCAGGTCACCGGCGTGGTCGCGGTCGAGCCCGAGCCCTACCTGCGTCGCCTGGCCTCCGACGCCGCGGCCGCCGTCCCGGTGCCGGTCACCGTCACCGACGGCCGCGCCGAACACCTGCCCGCAGGCGACCACACCTTCGACGCGGTCGTGGTGTGCTTGATGCTGTGCTCGGTCCCCGACCGCGAGGCGGCCCTGGCCGAGATGTTCCGGGTCCTCAAGCCCGGCGGGCAACTGCACGTCTTCGAGCACGTCCGCGCCGAGTCCCCGCGCTGCGCCGGGTGCAACGGGCCCTGGACGCCACCGTCTGGCCGCTGCTGAACGGCGGCTGCCACCTGGCCACCGACACCACCGCCGCGATCGAGCGTGCCGGGTTCACCGACCTGGATCTGCGGCGGGTCGACTGGCCCCAGACCCGCCCCCCGTTCCCCTCGGCCCCGCACATCCTGGGCACCGCCACCCGCCCCCACACCCCTGCCGACCTCGCCGCCCGCCCAACCGCCCACCCTGCCGCCCGTGCGGAGACCGATCGACAAGGACAGCCATGACCGTCAACACCACCCTGCCCGCGCTGGGCACCGCCGACTTCGACCGGCGCCTGATCGCCACGCGCCAACCGCTGCTGGTGGAGTTCTGGGCCACCGGCTGTGGACCCTGCCAGGCGCTGATGCCGATCCTGGCCGACCTGGCCGCCGACCATGCCGGGCTGTTGCGCGTGGCGACGGTCAAGCTCGATGACGCCCCCGAACTGGCCCGCCGCTACCAGATCATGGCCCTGCCCACCCTGATCCTGTTCACCGACGGCTGCGAGACCAGGCGCATCACCACCGCAACCACCAAAGCCGCACTGGTCGACCAACTCGCCGACACCTTGCATCAGCCGCACTGAAGTCCGGGATCGGCCGCAGGCGGCCCAGAAGCCTTCTGCCTGGTCTGGGACGCCACCTCACATGATGCCGATGACCAGGTTCTGCCGGGCGGCCTCGACGACCTCCTTGGTGACCATGGTGAGCTGGTTGATCCGCAAGATGCGGTCGATCTAGCCGACCAGGCGGCTGGTCAGGCGGAAGTTCCCGCTGGTGATCCGGGTGATCGCCGTGACCGCCTCGGTGGTGGCGAAATCGCTAGGTTGTGTCGTCAAAGTTCATAGCCACAACAGCACGGCGGCCAGGGTGATGGCGGCCTGGTAGGACTCGGCGGTCTTGCTCATAGCGGGTGGCGATGCCACGCCAGTACGTGAGCTGGTTGAAACAGCACTCCACCACGTTGCGGCGTTTGCAGACCTGGGCCAGCACGCCGACGCCTTGTTCACCTCGGCGCGCGCGAGGATCGTCAGCTCACGCGATCGGTAGCCAGCCGCACGGGTCCTCGCCCCTGGCCGGGATGGGTCTGCAGGTGCTGGCATGGGCGGCCTCGGCCACCTCCCGTTCGTCCTCGGCCAGCCAGTGGAGATGGGGACGTGGGGTCAAGCACCGGGGATGGCAGCCGACGGGAATGCCGACCTCTGGCGCGGCGCTCAAGATGCGCGCTTGCTCATCGTCGGGCGCTGGCTGCGCGGCCTGCGCCCCAGGTTGCCGAACCACTCATCACCGCCAGGATCCCACCGCGCTGGTCGTGCTGAGGCCGGGTTGCCAAACGCGCAGGTGCGCTCCAGGGGTATCCGGCGTGGCCGACCAAAGCAGTGGATGACCTCGCCGACGCCGGGGACGCCAGCGCATTGGGGGAGCTGGTGCGGCTGTATCGCCGGGCGGGCGACCAGGAAGGGGCTGAACGCCTGCGTCAGCTCGGATTGGAGGCCCGAGGGAAGGTCGAAGACCCGTGGGGCGAGTAGGCAGATGAGTTCGCATTGTTGTGCGCCCTTGGGCACCGAGGACGCCTTGCTGAGCTGCGCGGATGGCCCGCTGGGAACGAGCCACACCCGCCCGAGATAGGTGCAGTACGGCTCGGGTGGGTGTCGGTGCGGTGTGAGAGCCTCCGGGCATGAGTTATGACCTGGCTGTCTGGGAGGGCGATAGACCAGCCGATGACAAGTCCGCCGGCTTGGTTTTCAGCACCCTGTATGACCGCTACATCGACGGCGAGACGCAAGAACCTCCGTCCGAGCGCATCGCGGCTTACGTGGCCGCGCTGCTTGAGCGGTGGTGTGACCTCACCGAGGATGAGGAGGACACCTCGCCTTGGTCGACCGGCCCACTGATCGACGAGGCCTGTGGGCCGCTGATCTACTTTCCCTTGCGGTGGAGCATGGCCGAGGAGGCGTCGGCATACGCGGCAGCGGTGGCCGAATCCATGGGGCTGGTCTGTTTCGATGTGCAGCAGGACCGGCTCAGGCCCTGAGCAGCCAGGCCAGTCGGCGATAGCCGATGAGGACTGCGGCTATGCAGGCGAAGGCGAGGAAGTGTTGGGCCTTGCGTTTGTGGAGGCGTCCTTACCGCTGCGTCGGCTGAGGTCACGCGAACGGAATCACGGTCACGCCAGGTCAAACGGGCTGCCAAAGACCTCGCCCAACGTCTTGGGCGCCACTCGTTGACCGGCCAACGGCCAGGCTGGCCGTACAGGTCGTCGCGGATGTCGTAGACGTAGCCGTCCAGCAGGATCCACCGCACCAGCTCACCGTCGGCTCCCTGCAAGGACGGACCGACACCGTCCAGGCCGGGAGCCCAGGTCGGCACTGCGGGTTCGGGGGTGTTGTCGAACCGGGCCGGGCTGGTGACCAGCACGGCCTCGGGCTGGGGTGGCTGCGCCAGAGCCTCGGGATTCTGCAGGAGCATGAAGAGGGGAAGGTTGTCAGGCAGGCAGCGCGCCCACGCACCGCCCAACTCGGGGACCTGCCGGACCAGGTAGCGGACGCCCGGAGTCCACAATGTGTCGATGGGCTCCCCGAGGGGCGACTCCACCTGGATGCCCCGTGCCTTCCCTGCGGAGGTGAGGTCCAGGAAGCCGATCAGCCACGCGCCATAGGAGTTGTGCTCGGCCGCCTGCATCATTCCTCCCGCCGTCACCTCCTCCATTGTGGCGCAGCCGACCACACCCAGCCGGGCGGCGCCGAAGATTCCCGAAGTCCGAAGTTGGCCGCACGCAGCAGGCGGTCGACGTCCCGAACACCAACTCCCGGGCCAACCCGACACGACAAATACCGAGGCAGAAAGTACGCCCCTCAGCCAGTCACGTCCTACGTTCTTCAGCGGGGCATCGCGGGCCATCCGGGCCGTTCCCAAGAAGCGCGGCACCACAGACAAGCGGCGATGGGTCTGGATCGGTTGTGGTCCCACCGGCCCGGTGCCGGTTCGTCCTTGTGGTATGCCACCTTGTCTGGTCGCGCTGGATCAGCGAGACCGCCGAGCCCAGCGTGTGAGTCGACGGAAGCGCGCCTTCCTCCTCCAATAGGCGAGGTTGCTTCGGGTGGTCAGGGTGTCGGGGTGGTCAGGCCCCAGAACCCGCTCGTGGATCGGCAGTAGCTCGGCGAACAGGTCGCGGGCCGTCACCGGATCACCCGCCCACCCGGTCCAGCGGGCCAGGTTGGTGCGGGTGGTCAGGGTGTCGGGGTGGTCAGGCCCCTGGACTCGTTCGCGGATCGGCAGTAGCTCGGCGAGCAGGTCACGGGCCGTCACCGGATCACCCGCCCACCCGGTCCAGTAGGCGAGTTTTTGGCGGGTGGTCAGGGTGTCGGGGTGGTCAGGCCCCAGAACCCGCTCGTGGATCGGCAGTAGCTCGGCGAACAGGTCGCGGGCCGTCACCGGATCACCCGCCCACCCGGTCCAGCGGGCCAGGTTGGTGCGGGTGGTCAGGGTGTCGGGGTGGTCAGGCCCCTGGACTCGTTCGCGGATTGGCAGTAGCTCGGCGAGCAGGTCACGGGCCGTCGCCGGATCACCGGCCCGCCCGGTCCAGTAGGCGATGCTGTTGCGGATGGTCAGGGTGTCGGGGTGGTCAGGCCCCTGGACTCGTTCGCGGATTGGCAGTAGCTCGGCGTTCAGGTCGCGGGCCGCAACCGGATCACCCGCCCACCCGGTCCAGTAGGCGAGTTTATGGCGGGCGGCCAGGGTGTCGGGGTGGTCGGGGCCGTGGATGTTGTGTAGGGCGGTGGTGCGGGCGCGTTGGAGGTCGCGGCCGGTGCGGTAGTCGCCGCTGACGTCCAGGTAGTCCAGGACGGTTGCCATGGCGGGCGAGTGGGGTGCCAGCAGGTGGGTGGCGTGCGGGAGGAGTTCGGCGAAAGCGGGCCAGGAGGTGATCGTTTCGGGGTTGTTGGGTAGCGCATGGACGAGGAGTTTGGTGGCGGTGGCCTGGTCATCGGCCTTATCGGCTTGGTTCAGCTGGGCTTGGGTGACGGCTTGAACCAGGCGGTGCACGCTGACGTGGCGGCGGCCAGGGTCCTGGTCAATCATGCTGTAGGTGAGTAGGGCGGCCAGTGCCTGCTCGACCTGGGTCTGGTCGGTGACGGTGGAGTCGTGGTCGGGCAGCCGGTACAGGACGTGGACGGGCAGAGCGTCGGGGGCGAAGCAGGCCATCAGCCGCAGCACCCGCGGCGCGACCGGATGGTCCTGGCCGATGCGGGCCATGGTCACCTCCCAGGTGGCGGCGACGACCTGCTCGTCGCTGCGCGCCGACCGGTTCGCCGAGGAGTGACCGGCCGGGCCGGTAGGGGTGGCGGCCAGGGCCCAGCGGGGGGACTCGCGTAGCCGGCGCAGGTACTCGGTGGCGGTCATGCCAGGGGTAGCAGCGATGTAGGCGGCGGCTTGCCGCAACGCCAACGGCAGCCCGCCCAGCTCCCCGGCCAGCTCGTGCAACGCCCTGCCCTCTCGCCCATCCCGGTCATGGTGGTCCTCGGCTGGGGTCGTGCCGGGATGGGTAAGGGCACGGGTGAGCAGTTCGGCGGCGTCAGCGTCGCTCAGCACCGGCAGCCGCAGCACGGTGCCACCGATCTCGCTCCAGCTTGCAGCGCGGCGGCTGGTGATGAGGATATGGCCAGTACTCAGCCGCCCCAGGTAAGGCTGGAGATCGTCGGGATGTTCGGCGTTGTCGAACACCAGCAGCCATCGGTCGTGGGCGGCCAGCCAGGCCAACGCCCAAGCCGCCGCCTCCGGAGCAGGAGCCTGGGCGGCGGCCGCCGAGGAGACCGGCGCAGCCAGGGCTCGACCCAAGCCGGCCAGGCCGGCCTGAATGTCCTCGCTGGTCTCGGCCAGCAACCACCACACCAGGTCGTAGTCGCCGCGCCGAGCGTGGGCGTAGTGCAAAGCCAACTCGCTCTTGCCCACTCCACCCAGCCCGACCACCGCTTGTGTGATCACTCCCGCCTGGCCGTGCTTCAACGTGCGGCCCACGGCCATCAGTGCGTCGTCGCGGCCGACGAACACCTGGGCCGGCCGCCGTGGCAGGCCCACCAGCCCGGCTCCGTCGACCTGGGTCACCGGCGGCAACAGCCCCGATGCCGAGAGGACGTCCCCGAACGTCTGGTGCAACGTCACATTCTGGGCCTGCACCAGCTGCGACGCAGTACCCCCCGAGAACACATTCCGCGTTCCTGCTGAACCTTCTGGTGGCTGACGTGCGGGGATACGAGCACCGGCAGCCTTGTGGGTGACCACGGCGGCGACCACGGCCAGGACCAGCGCGATGCCCAGCCACCACCAAGCCCACTGGCCGTTGTTGAGGACCTGGTTGATCGCCACGCCGACCGCCACCACCAGCACGGCCGAAATCCCATCCAGCAACCACACCCAACGTGCCCCACCACCCGGACCAGCAACTCGCCCCGCAGGGCCGCGCGAGCCGGGCGCTGCTGGTGTTTCCGGCTCGTCAGACTGAACACGCGGGGCTGGGAGGTCCACTCTGCGACTCTACGAACAGCAATCCGACCACTACCACTCAACCGCACAACGGCGCCCACCCACGGCCGCCATCGGCCACCACCCCAGCGGCGCCACCTCGATGGGGGCCTCATGATCGCTCCGCGTGGTTCCCTCTGATCTCCGCACTGCGCGAGCTGGTGGAGGTCCCCGCCCGGGCCTGTCGAATCGTTTTTCGTTACAAGCTCGGTTTTTCGTTACGCGCTCGCTGTAGGCTCGTTTTCGTTACCGGATGTGTAACGAAAACGAGGGTGTGATGACGGCTGGCCCGACCGGTGCTGAGTGCGCGTGGTGCGCTGGGCCCGTGGAGCCCAAGGGACGTGGTCGCCCCGGGCGGTACTGCTCCACACGCTGCCGGGTCGCCGCGCACCGCGCCGCCCGCCGCAAGAGTGGGAACAGCGGTGAGAACGACGAGGCGGCGTTGATGCGCCAGGAGGCCGAGCGACTCGCCAAAGAGCTGAACCAGGTCACTGGCCGTCTGGTCGCTGCGGTGGCGACCGCCGCGCCGGACCTGGACGCCGAGGCCGCTGCCCACCATCTGGTGGATCGCCTGGCCGCACTGGCCTGCGAGACCGCCCGCACCGCTACGCCGGCCCCGCCCACCGGTAACGAAAGCGGTAACGAAACAGAAGGGGACCTGGTGTCTGGTGCCGCCGTGCGGAACGCCACGCCGCAGCAGCTGCAGGCTGTCGATGACGGACGGGCCGTGCCGACTGCTCTGGCGGTGCCGAACGGGTCCACCGCGATGCGCCCCGCAGCCTCTGGCCCTGAGCGTGAGACTCCGGCGGGGCACGACGACCGTCGACCTGAGCCCCCGTCCCCCGTCCATCCAGCCACTGCCTCGACGTCGTCGACGCCGGTCTCGCCGTCGTCGCTGCGGCACAAGAAGGTGCCGGGGCTGGGCGGGGAGTGGACGATGACCCAGGCCGATCCCGACGTGGAGGCCTACGTCCTGTGGTGGAAGAAGACCACGCAGGTGGGGCGGGTCGCCAGGGAGTGGTCCAGACGGCACGACCGCGCCGTCTGGCAGGCCCAGCACACGCCCGCCGAGGGGAAGCAGCGGTCGCGACAGCGGCTGGTCTTTGCCGGCTATAAGAACGACGGGTTCGCCTCGCGTGCGGCGGCGCTGCGGGCGCTGGCGGCCGAGGCGGTGCACCGCCGCCGCCAAGCCACTATCCACCGCGACGAGCCGATCGAGGGGCTGCCGGCGGGGTGGCGGCTGGTGCAGTCCCAGGCTGAGGCCGACGAGGGCCGGTGGCGGGTGGTGGCCCCGGGCGGCCAGGTCGCCGGGACGCTGCGGCGCACCACCTACGGCGGGCGCCGCGAATGGCAGGCCCGTTCCGGCGACCCCGACAGCGACCGGATCGGCGTCGAGTTGCCGCCGATGCCGACCAGTTCCTATCGGGGCGTCGACGAGCAGGCGTGGCGCACCCGGATGCCCGCCGCCCGCGCCATCGCCGCCTACCACGACCTTGACCTGGACACCCCCGACCTGGACGTCTGATTCCACGGGTTGGCGACCGCCCCAGGCGAGAGCCAGTGCGGCCACCGCCGGCCTGGGGCGCCCTGCCGTGTTCGACCGGGTCGCGTTTGAGAGGTTCTTAGTCTGCGAGGAGCTCGAGCTGCACCAGCCCGACCATGGTGTCGGTATCGGGCTCGACCGAGGAGTGACGCACCCGGTAGGTGCCTGGCAGAAGGTCGACCGCCAGATGGTTGCCTGGCTGATGGACGCTCAGGTCGGCGCCTGGCCAGGCCGAGTCGAAAAGGAGAGCAGGCCCAGGGACGGTCCACCGGACCTCGCACTGCCAGATGGCCATGTCCAGGGCTCGATCGATAGAGCCGAGAAGCCAGGCCTCGGATTCTGCGCCTTGCCATCGCACGAACAGCTGACGTTCGGGCAAGTAGGTGGTCATGTCCGGCATGTCGCCAAGGACGAGGGCTTGTGTGCCCTCAACATCCACGATGCCCAGGTGGTCGTCGACTTCGCAGGCGCGCTCGTAGTCGCCCCATCCGGTGGGTTCATCGACATCTGGATCGCCCGGGGTCGAGTCCCATGTCTCAACGACAGCTTGCGGCACTACAACCAAGGGCCCTCCTCCGGATTGGACCCACAGCTGCATCCTTGGAACGATCGACACAGCAAAGACGATAGCCAGGGCACGTCAGCAGCTCGTCGGATAGCCCACGGGCTCCCCTCGACGGTAGTGCCGCCCTACAGAGCGGTGGTTTGGCAGCCCCTGCTCGCCATCTTCATCGCCGACGCAGCCATCGTGGACGAGTCGGCCCCTGAGCAGGATCGCTACAGCGACTGGTAGTAGAGGTCATGACCTGAGGCGATGCTGTCTGGCGGCTTGCGGGCAAGTGGAGCAGCGCCGGCTCACTGCGCATGAGCCTAGGACGGCGCATGCGCTTCGGAGGATGGCTGTGCGGCTGGTCCGGTTCTTGGGGTCGGTCCGACGGATTCGGCGCTGCGTTGAACAGGGATGGTGAGGGCTTCGGTGAGGGCGGGGAAGCTGGCGTCGCAGCCGCGCAGGAAGGCGCTGAGGAGCGGGAACTTCAGTGACCCGGCCATGCGCAGCAGGTCGTCCCAGCAGCGGCCCCGCGTGCGGGAACGCCGTGGTGGTCGCCGTCGGCGAGTTGACCCGCACCAGCGTGATCTTCCCCAGGTCGCGGATCGGTGGGGTGAGCGCCTTGCCGACCAGGTCAAACAGCCCGAAGGTCGGGCCGTTTGCAGGTTGGTCACAGGCTCCGGCAGATGAGCTCGCGGACGATGTGGGGCTTGGGTTCCTCGTTGTCGTCGAGGTCTTCGTCATCCAGCAGTCCGGGCAGCGTTGGCAAGCAGTGCGGATAGGTGATCGGGGTGGTCAGCCAGCCGCACAGGAACTGTGTCATGGGGACGTGGTCGATGATGCCGTCGGGGAGCTGCCGACCGAAGACAGCTGTCGGCCACTGATGCGGTGCGCCCTGGGTGAGCCAGCCGAATACATTGCCGTCCACGTCCCCGCCCCATGACAGGAAGCCTCCGGGTTCGGGCCAGGCGGGCATCGGGTGAAGGTCGCAGGACATCTTGCGCCACTGCCGGTAGCGGTCTCCTTGTTCGCATATCAGCTGCGCGTAGCTCTTCCCGAACGCTTGAAGATCCTGCCGGGAGTCGCCGACGAACAGGAAACCGTTCCCAAACGAGCTGGCGCCATACAGCTCGACGAACGCCACGAAATCCGGGGGGAGTTGGGTACCGAGCTCGGCGAACACCTGGTCCCAGGGTTGCGTGCCGAAGGTGGGGCGGGGCGGAGGGGACACCCGCGCCCGGAATCTGTCCAGGTAGGGAAACTCGGTCATACCAGGAACTGCTCGGTCCAGCTGCCGCACCGCGCGAGACTTGCCGGGATCAGGGGACTGTCTGCTTGGCCTGTGGCCACATCGCTCAGCAGTTGTGTGGTGGTGCCCAGGTACTCCCACGCCATGTCGCTGTCGACAATGACGACCGTCCAGCTGTCGGGATGTCCTCGGGTGTGCCAACACCACGTGCCCCTCTCCTCGGCACTGCCCCACGCCATCAACCCTTCCGGCTCGGGGTAGGCGGGATAGGGCAGAGTGTTTTGCGGAAGGGGGCGCACGTGAGTTCGGCCCGTCGCCGGGTCGTGGATGTGCAGCTCCCTGACCTGGCGATCGGTGACGAATCGGCTCTGCAACGCCCACTGCTGAAGAGTGGAGAGGTTGTCGACGTCGTGGTCGGGTGGTGGGACCGAGGGGTGGGCGATCAACAGCCAGTCGCCCAACTTCAGCATCGGGTAGGTCTCGGCCAGTTCCATGTAGTCCGCCGGCAGACCAGTGCCCAGCGACCCGGCGATCAGATCCCAGTCGGGCGGCACCGGGGGCGCCAGGGGAGGGCCGATGAAGTCCAGGAGAGGCTGGGGCAACGCCATGATTGATCTTTGCGTTCACCCCGCAAAGAAGGCAACCCTGCTTCGAGGCGTCTTCGGGTCAGGCGGCTGCGGAGACCACGCAGGCGGAAACCGTCACTCGGACGCCGGGACGACGCGGATTTGACCTGGGAAAATTCCGGCACGCAAACCGATGAGAACTCACGTGATGGTGGTGCTGTGCCCGCAGGGCAGGCACACCAGCGCGCCCTCAACGACATAAGCCTGGCTCACCGCCGCGCTGCAGCAGGGCGCCGGCGGTAGGGGCTCGCCCCATTTGCGGGTGCCGCCGCGGCCCCACTGGTAGGCGGCCGCGGTCTCGGCGCTGCAGGTGCGGCGCCACTGGTCGGGCGGCAGGTGGGAGAGTCGCTGTCGGATGGTGGCGGGGTCGTAGGCATACAGGCCCCAGGGGCCGCTGCGTCCGGGGATGGTGGGGTGGTGGATCCAGGCGAGCCACCCGCCGGGGGCGGGCCGCCAGTGGTCGATCAGGGCGGGCCGCCATGCTCCCGCCAGGCGGATCCAGATGGCCGGGTTCTGGACGGGATGCCGGGTGGCGCCGTGGACGGCGAGCGGGGTCTCGATGGCGTCTCGACCTGCATCCATGCCTGCGTCCATGACGCCATGATCGAACATTTGTTCGCTCGGCGCTACCCGGCGGCGACCATATTGATCGTCACCGGCATCCTGAGATCGTGTCCGATCAGCAGATCAAGGACGCTGTGGCACGACTGCAACGGCTGCCGCGGCGGCACCCGTACGTCGAGCTCCACCTGCGACTGCCAGATCCGCACGACGATGGCTTGTTCGCGGAGCCAGTCTCGGTAGCCGGGATCGAGTTGGGGTGCCAGGTGTTCAAAGCCGGCGAGTGCTGGGGATGCGCCGGTGAGACGAGCTTGGTGGGCGGCGCGGGCGGCGCGCAGCATCGGCTCGTCTGGGGCGTGGCGCAGTCCTGCTTCAGGGCCCCGGACTCCTATAAGCCACGGCGAGCCGCCACAACAGTCCGTGATCACACGTGTCAGTGTCCGAAGCCGTCCTCACTGGCGGGCCCGAACCCCCTCCTAGCCATGCATGCCTTGCTTGTCGGGGACGGACGGCATACTCGCCGCGTGACGATCAAGGATTTGCCCGATCCGCGTGTGCTGCTGGCCCAGACCGACTGGAACACGCTGGGGGCCGATTGGGCTCAGGTGGTGGCGGAGTGCCCGGGCGGGCCGGTGTCGCTCACCCCGA
>NZ_BCQR01000129.1 GCF_001552175.1 Actinomadura kijaniata NBRC 14229 | reverse complement strand
GTGCCGCCCGAGGCTCCGCCCGTTCCAGTCCCGCGCCCGCCCGCCCGGCCGCCGGAACGCTCGGTCCCCGAGCCGCCCGCCAAGCCCCGGCTGGTGGCCCGCCACGAGGCCCACCGGCGGAAGGCGGCCGCGCCCCGCCGCGAGAACCCGCTCAGCGTGCCGCTGGTGCTGGTGGTCCTCTCCGTCGTGATCAGCGCGGGCACCGCGATCGCGTTCGCCCGCTGACGGGACCCGGGGCTCCTCCGCACCCGCCGCCGCGAAGGAGCCCCGGCCCTCGGACCGCTCCCGCCCCCGACATGACCGGCACGCCGCAGTCGGGTGGCGCGACGGTCGGGCGGATGTGACCCGCCGTGCGGCGGCCAGTGCGTCCAACGCCCTTCTCCTCCGGGGCGACCGGCGACAGGGTCGGACCCATGGGACTGTGGGAACGGCTGCGCCGCGCGCGGCGGCGCCGGCGCACCGAGGACGCTCCGCCGATCGGACCGAGGCTCGCCGAGGTGAAGTGGTACGCCAAGGCGGTGGAGCTGTCGGAGACCGGCACGCTCACCATGGCGCGGCGGCTGCCCGCGCTGATCGCGCAGGTGATGCGGCTGGCCTGGCACGCCAACCGGCGCGACCTGATCGCCACCATCGTGCTCAACGTCGCCGCCGGGGTGTTCACCGCGTTCGGGCTGCTGGCCACCACCGGCGTGCTGACCGCGCTGTTCTCGGCGGGCCCCACGCCCGACCGGGTCCGCGCCGCCGCGCCCGCGCTGCTGCTGGTGGGCGGCGCGGTCGCGGCCCGGGCGATGCTGGCGGCCGCCGCGCAGTGGGCGCAGGCGCGGCTGCGCCCCCAGGTGGAACGCGGGGTGGAGCTGCGGCTGTACGAGCGCACCACCCGCGTCGACCTGGACGCGCTCGACGACTCGGCGTTCCTGGACGACCTGCACCGGGCGCGGCTGCGCGGCGTCGACTCGGCGGCGTCCATGGTCGACCACGCCGTCGACCTGTTCACCGCCACCATCGGCGTCGCCGCCGCCGCCGGCGCCCTCGGCGTGCTGCATCCGGTGCTGCTGCCGCTGCTGCTGGTCACCGCGCTGCCGGAGGGCTGGGCGGCGGTGCGGGCCGCGCGGCTGGGCTACCTGACCCAGCTGGAGCTGGTGGAGGTGCGCCGCCGCGGCTGGATCATGGAGGAGCTGATGACCGAGCGCCGCCACGCCGCCGAGGTCCGTTCCTTCACCGTCCGCGACTTCCTGCTGGAGCGCTACGCGCTGCTGGCCGACCACATCCGCGCCGTGCTGCTGCGGCTGGCCCGCCGCCAGACCCTCACCCAGGTCTACGGCGACGTCCTGAAGGGCGTGGCGACCGCGCTGATGTACACGGCGCTGGGGGTGCTGCTGTGGCGGGGCGTGATGCCGCTGGCCGTCGCCGGGACCGCGGTGCTGGCCATCAAGACCGGCCAGTCCTCCCTCATCAACCTCGTCTACGCCCTCAACCGCTGCTACGAGGACGGGCTGTACTTCGGCGACTACCTGTCGTTCTGCGCGGAGGCCGACCGCCGCATCCGCCGCGGCCGCGACCGGGCGTTCGCGGCCGCCGACGGGCTGACCGGCTTCCAGGAGATCACCGCCACCGACGTCACCTTCACCTACCCCGGCAACGAGGCCCCGTCGCTGCGCGAGGTGTCGGTGCGGCTGCGGCGCGGCGAGATCGTCGCGCTGGTCGGCGAGAACGGCTCGGGCAAGACCACCCTGGCCAAGGTCCTGGCCGGGCTGTACGCCCCCCAGCACGGCCGGGTCCACTGGGACGAGGTCGCCGTCGCCGACCTGGACCCCGAGCGGCTGCGCCGCCACATCGCGGTCATCGCCCAGGACCACACCCACTGGCCGATGACCGCCGCCGACAACATCGCCATGGGCGACCCGCTGACCGACCCCCGCGTGGCGGCGGAGGTGCGCGCGGCGGCCGCCGACTCCGGCGCCGACGAGGTGGTCGACGGGCTGCCGCACGGGTTCGACACGCTGCTGGACAAGCGGTTCGCCGAGGGGCAGGAGCTGTCGGGCGGCCAGTGGCAGCGGCTGGCCGCCGCGCGCGGCTTCTACCGCCGCGCCCCGCTGCTGATCTGCGACGAGCCCACCGCCGCCCTGGACGCCCGCGCCGAGCACCAGCTGTTCGAGCGGCTGCGCGAGCACGCCGACGGCCGCACCGTCCTGCTGATCACCCACCGGCTCGCCTCCGTCCGCCACGCCGACCGGATCTACGTCCTGGAGGGCGGCCGGGTCGTCGCGCACGGCGACCACGCCTCCCTGATGGCGGAGGACGGCCTGTACGCCGAGCTGTACACGTTGCAGGCCTCCGCCTACGCCGACCCGGACCGGCGGGCCCTCGGCAACGGGCAGGTGTCCGGCGGATGAGCCCGCCGCGCCGTGCCGGCGGGGCCGGCGCTCCTCGACCAGGTGAGGCGTTCCCGGCATCGCGGCGGTGTTCCTGACACCGGCGGTCATAGGAACAGCCGGGATCTGGGTGTCCTCCGCACAGCGCGGCAGGCTCGGTCATGGATCCGTCCGGTGCGGACGGGGGGACTGACCGGGAGATGTCGATGAGTGTTGCCGTCGAGCAGGAGTACGTCGTCCAGCGCAACGGACGGCCCGCGACCGCCGCGGACCTGACGCCGCTGGCGTTCGCGGGTTTCGCCCACTTCACCGCCATGCAGGTGCGCGGGGGGCTCGTCCGGGGGCTGGACCTGCACCTGGCGCGGTTGCGGGCGGCGTCGCTGGAGCTGTTCGGGCGGGCGCTCCCCGACGAGCGGGTGCGGTCGTATCTTCGGGCCGCGCTCGCCGCCGGGCCGCGGGACGTGTCGCTGGTGGCGACGGTCTACTCGCCTGCGGGCGAGTTCACGGCGGCCGACGCGGAGCCGGAGGTGCTGGTGCGGACGGGCCCGCCCTCCTCCGGCCCCTCCGGCCCGCTGGCGCTGGCGGTCGTCGAGCACGAACGCGACCTGCCCGCCGTCAAGCACGTGGGCGAGGTGGCCAAGACCCACCGGCTGCGCCAGGCCGTCGCGCGGGGGTTCGACGACGCGGCGTTCGTGGACCGGCGGGGCCGGTTCAGCGAGGCGACGATCTGGAACCTGGCGTTCTGGGACGGCGAGGCGGTCGTGTGGCCGCGGGCGGAGATGCTGGCCGGGACCACGATGGGCGTCGTCCGCCGCCGGCTGGAGGGGCTGGGCGTGCCCCAGCGCGTCGCCGAGGTCCGCGTGGACGACCTGCCGGGGCTGGCAGGCGCGGTGGTGATGAACTCCTGGACGCCGGGGGTGGCGGTGCACCGGATCGGCGAGGTGGCGCTGCCGGAGGCGCCGTCGTTCCTGGAGGCGCTGCACCGGGCGTACACGGCCGAGCCGCTGACAGCGTTCTGAGTGACCGGTCGCGGCCATGTCCCCAGGTCGCGACCGGCCGTGGCGGCATGCCCCGGGTCGCACGCGCGGGAGGCGTTGGAGAGGAGCCGGGAATGTCCCGACCTGGGATGACTCTCATCCGGCACCGAGCCGGCGGCGGCCCGGACCTTCCCCGGGGCAGCCGGTGACGGGGCGGCGGGGTACGGGCCGGGTCCCGGACGCGCCATGCCCGGTGCTGCCAGAGTATGACCATGAGCCGCAAGTCCCCCGAACCCGGCCCTTTCGTGCCGAACGCGCTGGGATGCCTGCTGCTGGTGATGTTCGTCGCCGGTCTGGTGGCGTTCGTGGCGGCCCTGGTGATGTGGCCGTTCGGCGCGGCGGGCCGGACCGTGCTGCTGGTGGCCGGTGGCGGCCTGGTGAGCGCGCTGCTGGGACTGACGCTGATCCGGCTGTTCGGGGAACGGCTGAGCAGGTGGGGCGACCAGCCGCTGCGCCCGTCGGGACGGGTGACGCGCATCGCCGGGCAGCGGGTGCTCGGCCCGCACGTGGCCACCCGTAAGAACGCCAACCCCATCGAGATGTTCCTGGCCCTGGCGGTGGTGGTCGCGGCGGTGTTCGCCCTGCTGCCCGCGCTCAACTGGCTGGTCGGAGCGGTCGGCCCCGACGCCCCGGGCCTGGCGCGGCTCGCCGGGCTCTGGCTGTACGCGGTCGCGGTCGCGCTCGGGCTGGCGGCCGCCGCGGTGGTCGTCTTCCCCAAGGCGGTCGTGCGCACCCACGTGTTCCGGGACGGCCTGGTGCAGAACGCCAACGGCCGGTTGCGCTGCGTCACCTGGGCGGAGGTCGACCGGGTCGTCCTCTCCCGGGCGGCGGGCGGCAATCGCCTGCCCTACGCCGGGAAGGTGCTGGCCTACCATCTGGTCCTCGAATCCGGGAAACGCCTGAAGATCGACGCGCGGCCGGAGCTGAACGTCGACCCGCTCGGCGCGCACCTGCTGGCGGAGATGGGCAGGCGGGGACGTCCCGTCCTGGAGGGCGGCCCGGCCATCGGCGACTGGCGCCACCGCCGCGTCTGACCCCGGCGGGGATGGCGCGATCCGAGGGGTGCCGGGCGTTGCGGCCGTGTTCCGGCTGCACCAGGCTCGGAACCGTGCCGCGAGCGCGGCGCGCGCCTTCGTGGCCGCCGCGCGTCGCCCGGTCCTCCCCCGTTCGAGAAAGGTCGGTTCATCATGCCCGGATTCGAGATGCGTTTCCCGGCGACCGAGGTCGCGTTCGGTGCCCGGGAGTTCGTCGAGCGGATCGAGGAACCCTTCCTGGCCCACCACAGCCTCCGCAGCTACCTGTTCGGCAGCGCCATGGCCGCGCGGGAGGGCCTGGAGCCCGGTGACGACTACGACGACGAGCTGCTGTTCCTCGCCTGCCTCCTGCACGACGTCGGCCTGACCGACGACGGTGACGGTGACCAGCGTTTCGAGGTCGACGGCGCCGACCTGGCCGTGCGGTTCCTGCGCGAGCGGGGCGTCGGCGAGGAACGGACGCGGGTGGTGTGGGACGCGATCGCGTTGCACACCTCACCGGGGATCGCCGGCCGCAGGGAACCGGAGGTGGCGCTCGCCCAACGGGGCATCGCCGTGGACATGTCCGGCCAGGGGGCCGACCTCCTGCCGCCGGGGTTCGCCGACGAGGTGCACGCGCGGTTCCCCCGCCTCGACCTGGAGGAACGCTTCGCCGACGCCGTCGTCGCGCAGGTCCTTGCGAACCCGGCCAAGGGCGTGCCCATGTCGCTTCCCGGCGAGCTGGTACGCCAGCGCGTCCCCTCGGCGCACATGCCGACGTGGAGCGACATGGTCGCGGCCTCGCCGTGGCGCGACGCGTAGGTGATCGGCCGCCGGGCGGCTCAGTCCGGGGGACGGCGGGTTCCCGGCGCGAGCAGCATGAGGACCGGTGCCGCGGCGACCAGGAACATGCTCGCCGCGGCCAGGGCGAGGTCCTCCTTCCGCAGGATCGGTGTGGCGAGGGCCGCCCCCAGCGGCGGGGTCGCCTGCATCAGCGTGCGAAGGGCGCTGAAGGCGCGTCCGCGCAGCGGCCCGGGGATCCGCTCCATGCGCAGTGACTGCGCCCAGACCGTCATCGGCGCGCTGAACAGGCCGATGGCCAGGAACCCGGCCGCGACGCCCCACGGGCGCGGGGCCAGGAGCACCGCCAGGAAGCCGCCGCCGGCGGCGAGCTGTGCGAAGGCGAGCGCCCTCAGGGGGTCGAGGCGGGGCCGCCAGAGGCCGGCGACGGCCCCGCCGGCCAGCTCGCCGGCGGCGAGGGCGGCCAGCAGCAGGCCCAGGGCCGACGAGCCGCCGGGCAGGTGGGTCTTGGCGAGCCAGGGGGCCACCACCAGCAGCATCCCCTCGGCGACGTTGAAGGCCATGAACGCGAGCGTGGTGGCGACCAGGAGGCGGTCCCGGAGGAGCACCGGCAGCCGTGCCGTCGGCGTCGTGGCGGCGCCGGCGCGGGGGCCGGGCGTCAGGGGGCGCCGCACCGCGAGGGCCGCGACGGCGAAGACCAGGTAGGACGCGGCGTCGACGGCCAGGACGTGCGGGGCCCCGACGCCCGCGATCAGCAGGCCGCCGAGCGACGGGCCGACGACCCCGGCCGTTCCGAAGCTCAGGGCCTCCAGGGCGTTGGCGGCGTCCAGGTCGGCGCGGCGGACGAGATCGGGGATCGCGGCGGGGAAACCGGCCAGCGGGACCATCTTCAGCAGCCCGTGGACCGCGGCCACCGCGAACGGCAGCCAGGCGGGCGCCTCCCCCGCGGCGGCGGCCAGCGGGAGCGACCCCACGGCCCCGCCGCGCAGCACGCAGTCCGCGGCCAGCACGTGCCTCTTGTCGAACCGGTCCAGCAGCGGCCCGACCAGCAGGCCGCCGGCGAAGACCGGCAGGGTGAAGCAGACCGTCAGGAGCCCGAGGCGCGCGGTTCCGCCGGGCTGGGACAGCACCAGCCATGCCAGGGCCACGAAGGTCATGCCGTCTCCGGCGAGCGACACCGTGGAGCCCGCCCACAGCAGGCGGAAGTCCCGGTCCGCCAGCACGCGCCGGTAGGCGGCCGGCGTCCCCAGAACGTGATCTTGAGTGGACATGCCGGTCATCCTGTCGGCGCGGCGGGCCGCCGGGCTGGCGGTGATCGGACGGCGACCCCGGCGGCGGGCGTCCCGCTCCCCCGCGGGACGTCGATGTCCGATCACCGCCGGAGCGGTCCCGGTCGCGCTGGCAGACTGGCCCGGTGATCGCCGAAGAGGATGTTCGCCGCGCGGTCGAGAGCCGGGACCCGCGGTTCGACGGGTGGCTCTTCGTGGCCGTCACCACGACCGGCGTGTACTGCCGTCCCAGCTGCCCGGCCGTGATGCCCAGGCCGGAGAACCTCCGCGTCTTCCCCTCCGCGGCCGCCGCCCAGGTCAACGGGTTCCGGGCGTGCAAGCGATGCCGGCCGGACGCGTCCCCGGGCTCACCGGAGTGGAACTCCCGGGCGGACCTGGTCGGCCGGGCGATGCGGTTGATCGCCGACGGGGTCGTCGACCGCGAGGGCGTGGCGGGGCTGGCCGGCCGTCTCGGCTACAGCCGGCGGCAGATCCACCGCCAGCTCGTCGCCGAGGTCGGCGCCGGGCCGCAGGCCCTCGCCCGCGCGCAGCGGGCCCAGACCGCCCGGCTGCTGCTGGAGACGACCGCCCTGCCGGTCAGCGACGTGGCGTTCGCCGCCGGGTTCGCCAGCATCCGGCAGTTCAACGAGACGGTCCGGCGCCTGTTCGCGACCACCCCGACCGCGCTGCGGAACGCCCGCGCGCGTTCCGGGGCGGCCCCGGCGCCGGGCGTGGTCCCGCTCCGGCTGGCCTACCGCCCGCCGCTGGACGTGCCCGCGCTGCTCGGGTTCCTGGGCGCGCGTCCCCTGCCCGGCGTCGAGGAGTACGCGGACGGGGTCTTCCGGCGCTCGCTGTCCCTCCCCCACGGGCCGGGGACCGTCGCGCTGTGGCCCGTTCCGGGCGCCGACCATGTCGGGTGCGAGATCCGCCTGGCCGATCTGCGCGACCTCACCACGGCCGTCCAGCGCTGCCGCAGGCTGCTCGACCTGGACGCCGACCAGCGCTCCATCACCGCCTTCCTGGAGGCCGACCCGCTGCTGCGGCCGCTGGTCGCCGCCCGCCCGGGCCGCCGCGTGCCGGGCCATCCCGACGCCGCCGAGCTGGCCGCCCGCCTGCTGCTGGACGGGGACGCCGCTCTCGCCACGCTGATCCGGCGTCACGCCGAACCGCTGCCCGTGCCGGTCGGCGCCGTCACCCACCTCTTCCCCGACGCGGCGGCCCTGGCCACCCTGGACCACGCCGGTCCCGGCGCGCCGCCCGGCCGCGGCGAGGCGCTGCGGGCGCTGGCCGCGGCCCTCGCCGGTGGCGACCTCCGGCTCGACCCGGGGGCCGACCGCCGCCACGCGCGACGGCGGCTGCTCGACCTTCCCGGGTTCGACCCGCTGGTCGTCGACCACATCCGCATGCGCGTGCTCGGCGATCCCGACGTGTTCCCGGCCCGCTGCCCCAAGGTCCGGCACGCGCTGCGCAGACTGTCGAACGGCGCCGTCCCCGCCGACGTCCGGGCCCTCTCCGAATGTTGGCGCCCCTGGCGTTCCTATGCCACACAGCATCTGTGGGCGGGGTCTCCCGCTCCCGTCATTTCAGGCGTGTAGGGGCGCAAGCGCCGGGTAGCACCTTGCGGAGATATCACTCCTCGTAGTCATATGACTACAAGCTGAGCTGCTCGGGGGAAACCTGATGTTCATCAAACGCATGGCGAACTGCGCTCTCGCAGCCCTCGCCACCGTGCTCGTGGGCGGCCTGATCGCGCCGCCCGCCGAGGCGGCCGCGGTCGCCAACCCCAGGAACCACAAGGTCAAGGTGTGCCACCGGACCGCGTCGGATCGCCATCCCTACGTCCTGATCGAGGTGGACCGTGACTCCACCAAGTACAAGGGCCACCTGGCGCACCGGAACGACCCCGGACGCTGGAAGAAGGGACGCCGCGACTACATCGACGGCCTGGACGGCAGGATCGACTCGCTGCGCGACTGCCTGAAGAAGCACAAGCCGCACAAGAAGCCGCCGGGCAAGAAGCCTCCCGGCAAGAAGCCTCCCGGCAAGAAGCCCTCGGGCAAGAAGCCGCCGAACAAGCCCGGGCACGAGCAGAAGCCGCCCAAGCCGCCCAAGTCACCCGGCCGCTGCCGGGTCGCCGCTGCGTCGACGGCCGCCTGCAACTGAACGACGCGCCACCCGCTGCGGGGCACGGACGGCTCGCATCCGTCGCGTCCCGCAGCGGACCCGGCCTGAGGCGGGGTTACAGGCCGGGGATACGGCCGTTGCGGAAGGCGTCCACGAAAAGACGGTGATCGTCGCGGACGATCGCGGCGTACTCGGTGCCGAACGCCACCATCGCCTCCACGAACGCCTCCTCGTCGTCGCCGATCGCGGCGGTGATGGCGTCCTCCACCTGGAAGCCCACCAGGGTGTGGTCGGAGTCGCTGTCCGACACGCAGTGGATCTTGGCGGTGGCGCGGCCCAGGTCGTCCAGCAGCGACACCATCTCGTCCGGCTCGGTCAGCGCCGACCAGTCGAGGTCCTCCTCGTAGGGGGACAGCTCCTGCACCACGTAGCCGACGCCGTCGATCTCGGTGTAGCCCAGCCACGGGTCGGTGTTGGCCTGCAGCGCCCGCCGCGACACCGCCGTGCGGTGCCCGTGGTGCTTGAAGTACTCGCGGATGCGCGGGTCGTCGACCACGCGGCTGGGCGCGGCGACGTTGCCCTGCTTCATCGACAGGATGACGTCGTTCTCCAGCGCCTGGCTGTGCCCCTCGACCAGGATGTTGTAGGCCGACAGGCCCGCCGAGCCGATGCCGAACCCCGACGCCCCGACGATGTCCTTCACCCGGTAGGTGAGGCCCTTGAACCGCTTCTCCTCGGGGATGGTGGACAGGTAGTCCAGGTACGCCTTCTCGACCCTGGCGCGCTCGTCGTCCTCCAGCCGCCGCACGCCCGCGCGGCTGCGGAAGCGCCGCTCGTGCTGCTCGACGATCGTCTTGCCGTCCAGCAGCCCGATCCGGGTGGACGCCAGCGCCTGCACCAGCACGTCGCGCACGTACCCGTCGGCGGTGTCCAGGGTGAGGGCGAACGCGTAGTCGTCGGCGTGCTCGGCGAACTGCCGCACCTGGTCGACGTAGGCGCGCACGTAGGTCTCGATGAGGCGGCGGATGTCGTCGTCGGAGATCGCCTTGCTCCACGCCAGCAGCGCCACGCTGGCGACCAGGCGCTTGACGTCCCAGGTGAAGTGCCCGACGTACGCCTCGTCGAAGTCGTTGACGTCGAAGACGAAGACGCCGTCGTCGTTCATGTAGGTGCCGAAGTTCTGGGCGTGCAGGTCGCCCTGGATCCACACCCGCGAGGTGCGCTCGTCGGCCCACGGGTCGTCGTCGTGCACCACGTCGGCGTAGAACAGGCACGCGCTGCCCCGGTAGAACGCGAACGGGTCGGAGGCCATCTTGCGGAACCGGCGGCGGAACTCGGCGGGGCTGCGCTCCATCAGGTCGGAGAACGCCTCGACCAGCACGTCCACGATCTGCTTCTGGCGTTCCTCGGGGGCCCGTCGCCGCAGTCCCTCGGTGATGCTCGCCATGGCGTCTCTCCTCGTCGTCGTCCGGTGCGCCCCGCCCGGCGACCACCGCGCGAGGCATACCCGGTCATTGTGCCGAATCACGTGGCGGCGACGTGGCCGACAGGCGGCCGGGCTCCGGAACCGGCCGTGAACGGGCGGGGGTCGAGCCGCTCGCCCCTCCACGGCCGGTTCGCGGGACGTGCTCAGCGGAAGGCGTCGGCGTTCTCCCGCGCCCACTGCGCGAAGGTCCGGGCCGGGCGCCCGAGGACGCGCTCGACGGTGTCGGTCACCGTGTACGCCTCCTTCGGCGGGTCGGCGTACCAGCCGACGACGTGGTCGATGGCCTCCTGGGAGGCCCCGGCCCGGCGCATCCGCTCGCGCGCCTGCTCCTCGGTCAGCTCGACGAACCGGATCTCGCGGCCGAGGGCCTCGCCCAGGACGGCCAGCTTCCGCGGCATGTCCAGGACCTCGGGACCGGTCATCACGTACTCCCGGCCGGCGTGACCGTCCTCGGTGAGCGTCCTGGCGGCCACGGCCCCGATGTCGGCCTCGTGGATCATGGCGCTGCGGGTGGAGCCGAACGGCTCGCGCACCACGCCCTCGGTCCGGACCGACTCGGTCCAGAGCAGGGCGTTGGACATGAACTCCTGCGGCTGGAGGGTGGTCCACGGCAGCCCCTCGGCCGCCACGGCCTCCTCGACCGGACCCGGCTCGCCGCTCCACAGCATCGTCACGTGCCGGACGCCCGCCTTGGCGGCCATCCGCGCGATCTGCGCGCCGGTGCGCAACGGAGCGCCGTCCCGGGCGTCGAAGGTGATCAGGTGCACGGCGGTCACGCCCTCCAGCGCGGACGCCAGGCTGTCGGGCACCGCGAGATCCCCGGCCGTCACCTCCACCTCCCGGGGGAAGTCGGCGCGCGCGGGGTCACGGGTCAGCGCCCGCACCCGGTGGCCCCCGCCGAGCAGCTCCCTGACCACTTGACGGCCGACGTTCCCCGTGGCCCCGGTAACCAGAATGGTCATGATGTTCCTTCCGTCGTCAGGCAACACCACGACGCTAGAACCTCAAGATCACTTGAGGTCAAGGCGTGCCGCTCCGAGCCGGGCGGGCGCGTTCGCCTCGACGAAGGCCGCCAGTTCCTCCAGCGGCGCGCTCCTCGGCGGAACGATCACGAGCCGGTCCACCCCCGCCTCGCCGTAGGCGCGCACGGCGGCGGCGTCGATCCTGCGGCGCGGGGTGACCTGAACCTGGAGCGGCCCGCGGCCCTCCCCGGCCTCCTCGGCCTCCCCGGCCTCCTCGGCCTCCTCGGCCTCCACGGCCCGCAGCGCGGCGACGTGGTGCGCGGCCTCGTCCGGTGTGAGCAGCCATCCGTACCAGCCGTCGCCATGGCGGGCCGCGCGGCGCAGGGCCCGTCGGCTGTGCCCGCCGACGACGACCGGGAGGGGCGTCTGCACCGGACGCGGACGCGTGTCGACGCCCGCGAAGTCCACGTGCCGCCCGTGGAAGGCGGGCTCGTCGTCGTGCCAGAGCGAGCGCATCGCCCGCAGGTACTCGTCGGCGCGCGCCCCGCGTCCGGCCGCGGGGACGCCGAGGGCCCTCAGTTCGGGTTCCAGGTACCCCACCGCCATGCCGAAGACGAGCCGCCCGCCGCTGAGCACGTCCACGCTCGCGAGCTGCTTGGCCAGCACCAGGGGGTTGCGCTGGGGCAGCACGACGCAGCCGGTGCCGAGGCGGATCCGTTCGGTGTGCGCGGCGAGGTGGGCGAGCGCGACCAGCGGATCGAGGATCGGCTCGTCGGGGTCCATGGGCGAGACCGCGTCGCGCGGGCTCGGCAGGACGACGTGGTCGGCGGTCCACAGCGAGTCGTAGCCGAGCTCCTCGGCCAGGGCGGCGATCCGGGCGGCGGCGCCGGGGTCGGCGCAGGTGTTCATGTTGAGGCCGAACAGGCCGAGCGTAGGGGACATACACAGATAATCGAATATTTCTACGGTTGAGGAAATGGATGATTGACGGGTCATATCCTTGCGGCATGGCCGAACCGACCCGCGACCTGCCCGCCGGACTGGCCTCGGTGCTGGGCTTCCAGCTGTCCAAGTGCGGATGGTGGCTGGAGCAGCGCCTGGAGGAGGCGCTGGAGCCGCTGGGGATCCGCGTCCGGCACTTCCTGGTGCTGGCGATGCTGGACTCCTCCGGCACCTTGTCGCAGCAGGAGATGTCCGCCTACCTGCTGCTGGACCCGACCCTGATGGTCGGCCTGGTGGACGACCTGGAGGCGCGCGGGCTGTGCGAGCGCACCCGTGACCCCGCCGACCGGCGGCGGTACGCCGTGCGCATCACCCCGGCGGGACGTGGGCTGCACCGCCGCGCCCGGGCTCTCGCGGACGAGGTGGGCGGGGAGGTGTTCGGCCCCCTCGAACCCGGCGAGCTGCGGGTCGTCGCCGAGGCGATCGGACGCGTCATGCGGCCGTTCTGGGCGGAGCAGGCGGTCCGCCCGCGCCGCAAGGGCTGAGCGCGGGGTCCGAAGGGGAGCAGGGGACGTCAGGCGCAGCAGGCGCAACCGTGGTCTGCGCCCTGCGCGGCGGCGGGGGCCGGAACGGCGCAGCAGGCGTCGCCGCGCCACGCGTCGCGGCCCTCCCTGACCGCCACCGCCGCGATCACCAGCGCGGCGACCGGGTCGGCCCAGGCCCAGCCGAACAGGCCGTTGACCGCCAGCCCCGCCAGCAGGACCGCCGACAGGTAGGTGCACAGCAGGGTCTGCCGGGAGTCGGCGACCGCGCTGGCCGATCCCAGCTCACGGCCGGCCCGGCGCTGCGCGGCCGACAGGAACGGCATGACGGCCAGGCTCAGGGCGGCCAGCACCAGCCCCGGCGTGGAGGGGGCGGCCCCGCCGTCACCCAGCAGCGCCCGCGCCGAGTCGACGGTGACGTAGGCGGCCAGCGCGAAGAACGAGACCGCGATGATCCGCAGCGTCCGCCGCTCGCGGCGTTCGACCAGCTCGGGGTCGCGGGCGGAGAACTGCCAGGCGACCGCGGCCGCGGAGGCGACCTCGATGACCGAGTCCAGCCCGAAGGCGATCAGCGCCCCGGAGGAGGCGAGGGTCCCGGCGGTGACCGCGACGACCGCCTCGATCACGTTGTAGGCGATGGTGGCGGCCACCAGCAGCCGCACCCGCCGCGCCAGCGCCGCCCGGCGCTGGGGTGAGGGGCCTGGCGAGACCGTGGTCATGCCCGCGTCCCCGCGTCGGTGCCGTAGGTCGGGCACAGCGCCACCGCCCGGTCGGTGGCCGTCAGCAGGCGCTCGGCCGAGCGCAGCAGGTCCAGCAGTTCGGGGACGGCGATGGAGTAGAACGACTGGCGGCCCTCGGCGCGGTAGTCCACCAGCTTGCACCCGCGCAGGCAGGCCAGGTGCTTGGACACCGTGGACTGCGCCAGGCCGAGGTCGCGGGTCAGGTCCACCACCCGGGCCTCGCCGCGGGCCAGCCGCTGCACGATCGACAGCCGCACCGGGTCGGCCAGGGAGTGGAACAGCGCCGCCGCGGGCGCCAGCTCGTCCAGCGTACTCATTCCACAATCGGAATCAATCGCCATATTGGAATGATATGCCCGTTCTGTGATCCGTCAATCCCAGGTCAGGCGTTGGCGGAGCAGGGCCTGCTGGGCGGGGTTGGTCGCCAGTTCCAGGGCGCGCCGGTCGGCGGCGCGGGCGGCCCGGGGCCGGTCCAGGGCGCGGAGGAGTTCGGCGCGCGTGGCGTGCAGCAGGGGGTAGCGCTCCAGGGCCCGCCGGTCGGCGGGGGTGAGGGCGTCCAGCGCGGCCAGCGCGGCGGCCGGTCCCCCGTGGGGCGGCGGGGTGTGGCCGAGGGCGATGGCGCGGTTCAGGCGGTGGACCGGGGAGGGCGCCAGGGCCAGCAGCATGTCGTACAGGACGGTGATCTGGAACCAGTCGGTGGCCTCCCAGGCGGGGGCCTCGGCGTGGACCGCGACGATGGCGGCCTGGAGCTGGTAGGGCCCGGGGCACCGCAGCGCGGCGGCGCGTTCCAGGAGGGCGGTCGCCTCGGCGATGGCGGCGCGGTCCCAGCGTCCGCGGTCCTGGTCGCGCAGCAGGACCAGGTCGCCGCCGGGGGTGAAGCGGGCGTCGGCGCGGGCCTGGTGCAGGCGGATCAGCGCCAGCAGGCCGAGGACCTCGGCCCGGCGGGGCATCAGCCAGGCCAGCTGGGCGGCCAGCCATTCGGCGTCGTCGGCCAGGTCGCGGGCCTGGGAACGGTCGCCGCCGCTGGTCAGGTAGCCCTCGTTGAACAGCAGGTACACCACCGCCAGGACCTGGTCCAGGCGGTCCGGCAGCTCGGCGTCGGAGGGAACGCGGTAGGGGATGCCCGCCTCGGCGATCTTGCGTTTGGCGCGGGTGAGGCGCTGGGCCACGGTGGCCTCGGGGACCAGGAACGCGGCGGCGATCTGGGCGGTGGTCAGCCCGCACACCGCGCGCAGGGTGAGCGCGATCTGCCCGGCCCGCGGCAGCGCCGGGTGGCAGCAGACGAAGACCAGTCTCAGGCGGTCGTCGGGGTCGCCGCGGGGCGGCCAGTCCAGCCGGGCGAGCTTGTCGCGGTAGACCGTCCGGCGGCGCAGGACGTCCAGGCCCCGGCGGCGGGCGACGGTCAGCAGCCAGGCGTCGGGATGGTCGGGGACGCCGTCGACCGGCCAGCGGCGCAGGGCGGTCTCGACGGCGTCGGCGACCACGTCCTCGGCGGCGGCGAAGTCGCCCAGGACGTGCACCAGGGAGGCGGTGAGCCGCCCCGCGTGCTCGCGCAGCACGCGGGTCAGCTCACCGTGCGCCCGCTCCCGCCCGTGGTCCATCGGCCGCGGGACCTCAGACCAGCGGGCGGATCTCGACGACCGGGCAGCCGGGCCACGCGGCGGCGATGGCCAGCGCCTGGTCCAGGTCGGCCACGTCGAGCTCGGCGAAGCCGGACACCACCTCCTTGCCCTCCACGAACGGCCCGTCGGTCACCACCGCCTGGTCGCCGGTGAGACGGACGGTGGTGGCGGTGTGGTGAGGCTGCAGGCGGGTGTGGTGGGTGATGTGGGCGGCGTGCTCGGCGAACCACTCGCCGACCCGCGCGAACTCCTCCTGGCGTTCGCTCTCGCTCATCGCGGCCAGGCGCTGGGCGAACTCCTCGGTCTCGGCGAACATCAGCACGTATTTCAACGCGTCTCCTCCTCTGTGTGGAAGCGGGACCGGTCGGTTACCGGGCGTCGTTCGGGTCGGCGGGCAGGGGGCAGTACAGGTCGACGCCGTTGCCGTCGGGGTCGGCCACGGTGGCGTACCGCATGCCCCAGAAGGCGTCCCACGGCGGCTGGACCCCGCGGTGCCCGGCGCCGGTGAGGTCGGCGTAGGCGGCGTCGACCGCCTCGGGGGCGGGCAGCTGGAAGGCCAGGAACGTGCGCGGGTCGCCGGTCGGGCGGTCCCAGCCCGCCTCCTGGTGGACCGAGGCCCGGAACTTCTCGGTGTCCAGCATCAGGTGCAGCCCGCCGGGCAGGTCGCAGCCGGCGTGGTCGGGATAGGTGGGATCGACGCGGAAGTCCAGGCCCAGGCGGGCGTAGAAGGCGATCGCGGCCCGCAGGTCCGACACGACGATGTCGATCGTGTTCAGCACCGGCGTGAACGCCCGCTCGGAGACCGCGGGTTCGGGGTTCGGGGACGAGCTCATCGTCTGCTCCTGGAGATCGTGGGGTGAGCCGGATTCACCCCCTAGACGAACGGCCCACCGCCCGGTTCGACAGCGTCGCGGAAAAATCGCGGGACGGTGGCGCTTCGCCGCCCGCCGCCCGGAGCCGACATAATCGATCATCGTGACCCCCGAACTGGCAGCCCTGGTCGCCGGAGCCTCCACCGACCATCCTCGCAAGCTCAGGTCCGGCCTGCGGAAGCTGGCGTCCCCGCTACCGCCCGCGGAACGGATCGCCTTCTACGAACAGGCCTGCCGTGCGCTCGCCGAGGTCTCCACCGAGGGCTCCGCCGAGGTCGCGACGTGGGCGTTCACCCAGGCGCGGAAGACCGGGAAGGAGGAGGGGGCCTCCGACGTCGAGCGCCTGCACGGCGTGCTGCTCGAACTCGTCCCGGCGGGGGTGGTCGCCCCGACCGTGCTGCGCGACCACGCCGGCGCCCTGAGCGCGCACTTCCCGCCCGGCGAGGCGCACGCCCGCTTCCGCGCGGTGGTCTGCGCGGGTTTCGCCGCCGGTCTGATCCCCTACGCCCGCGTCTTCCCCGACCTGCGGAGGCTGGCCGCCGCGGCCGGGCTCGCGAAGGACGACGAGGACCGGTTCCTCGCCACCCGCCTGCTGCGCGACGGTCTGCTGCCCGGCGCCCCGCCGACGATCTGGGCGGCCGCCGCGCCCGCGCTGGCCGCCGTCGCGGCCCGGGACGGCGGGCTGCTGGACCTGCTGGTCGCGGCCGAGCCCGACCCGCCCGCGGACGAGACCCGGCACCGGTGGCTGGAGATCCTCGCCGACGCGGGAGCCGGGGCCCGCCTCCCGCCGGAGTGGTTCGCCACCACCGGCCGCCGCTGCCCGGCCGCCACGCTGCTCCGCCTCGCCGACCAGGGCGAGCAGCACCTGTTCCCGCGCACCGGCGAGCCGCCGTCCGGCACCGACCCGGCGGCGGTCCCGCCCACGCCCGCCCCCTGGTACGACGCGCCCGACGCCGAGCTGCGCGCGACCCTGCGGGCGGACCTGGAGTCCGGCGACCTGTCCCGCCTCGACCGGGGCCTGTCCTGGCTGGCCGACAAGGGCTCACCGTTCCTCCGGCGCAATCCGGGATTCCTGAGCGGGCTGAGCATCGGCGACCCCGTGGACACGCTGCTGGCGGAACTGCGCACCGGCATCCCGGAGGAGATCGGCATCCGGGCGGTGCTGCCGGCGTACAGCTCCGGATGGAGGAGCGGCACCCGGTCCATCTTGCAGCACCGCGCGTACGTGACCGTCCGGGACGACGGCGAGGCCGTGGCGTCGGACGGGCGGGGCGGCGCCTGGAAGCTCCCCCTCGGTTCCTGCCCGGCCGATCTGATGCCCTGGTACGACGGCACGTCCTGGTACGTGTCACGCCAGCGTCCCGGCGGCCGCTGGCAGACGTTCCTGGTGGAGGGGCCGGCAGGCGACGTGCTGACGCTGGAGCCCGGCTCCCGCACGGCCCGCCCCGAGGCGCCGGGCACCGGGCGGGTCACCTTCCCCGGCGCCACCGAGCGGAACACCGTGCGGCTCCGCGACGGCGTGATCACCGTGACCGCGCCGGACGGCGCCGAGATCCTCACCACGGCCTTCACCCCGCGGCAGGCGGAGGTCCCCCCGCCCGCCGCGTGGGACGCGCGGGACGCCGTGGACCCGGCCGGTTCGGCCTGGCTGCGGTCGCTGGACCGGGAGGAGGTCCGGCGCCTGATGGCGCCCGTGCTACCCAGGTCCGGCGTGCGGTCCATCCGGCGCGGAGGGTTCGTCGAGGAGCTGGTGCCCCGGATCACCGCGCCCGAACTGGCCCACGCGGTGGCCGAGCGCCTGGAACGCGCGGTGCGCTGCCTGTTCACCGAGCACCGGCTGCTGACCGGGGAGGGGGCGGCGCCCCGCCCGCCGCTGTTCCCGCTCCTGGAGACCGCCCCCGACCTGCCGACACGCCACCTGCGGCCGATGGTGACACTCCGGCTGGTCTGCGAACATCTCCTTGAGGCCGCGGCGGACGGCCCGGAGCCGCCGGAGCCGGTGCTCCTGCGCACGTTCGACCGGATCGACGCGACCGAAACGATCGGCGAGGGGGCCGAGGACGTGATCGGCCTCGCGCTGTCCTGGCTGTGGCCGTGGACCCCGCACCGGGAGTGGACCCTGGACGCTCTGCGGGCCCGCGCGAACACCCCGCTGGGCGACGGCAGCGGACGCTGGCGGGTGCTCTGGTTCGACCGGCCGTTCGGCGGGCCCGACCACTCCCACCTCCAGTTGTGGCGGACCCCCGACGGCGCGCTGATGACGGTGAGCGACCGGAGCCTGTGGCGGGACCTGTTCGTGGCCGTCGAGTTCTCACCGGACGGCCGCTTCCGCCCGGCCCGGCTCCCGGACCGCGCGCCCCCTGTCGCCACCGTTCCCCAGAGCCGGTTCAGCCCGGACTTCCTGCGCCGCCTGGAGCGGCTGCGGGCCGAGAACGGCCCCCCGCCCGCCGACGCCGGGACCGCGCGGGAACTGGCCGAGCGGGCCGGCATCACCACCGCCAACGCCGTGGGGATCCTGTACGGCGACGAGCACGGCTCCGTCCGGTCGGCGCTGAAGCTTCCGCCGGACGAGCCGGGCCTGCCCACCGACGTCGTCGAGCTGCTCGACGCCACGCGGCACGAGAGGGAGACGTCGGGCACGCTGGAGTGGAGGCATCTCAGTGTCGGCGGCCGCCGCTCGGGCCACCTCGGGCGGTTCCGCGAACGCCTGATGCCCGACGACCCCGCCGACCTGTGGACCTCCGGCCCCGACATCGCCCGCGCCGCCGACTGGTGGCGGGCCCAGCGGGAGCGGCACGGCGAGTGAGCCCCGCGGATCCGCCGCGCTCAGCTCCCCGACCTCAGCTCCCCAACGCCAGCTCCAGCGGGTCCGACGCGGTGGCTCCTCGCCGGTGGGCGTCGGAGTAGGCGGCCTCGCCCAGCGCCTGGCGCAGGTGCCGCACGGTGTCGTCGTGGGCTTTCAGGAACGGCCCGTAGAGGGTGACGCCCAGCGACCGCCGCAGCCGGTGGGCGGCGCCGAGCAGGAGCGCGGCGCGTTCGGCCTCGCCGGTCAGGCAGAGGTTCCAGGCGAGGAGCTCCACGCCCCAGGTGGGCGACCAGGTGTCGTCCAGCTCGCGCTGCCCGGCTATCGCCTCCTGGATCAGCCGGGTGGCGAGGTCGCGGTCGCCGTGGCGCATCTGGGCCAGTCCCATCCCCCACCGCGCCCACGAGCGCGTCCAGCGCCCGCCGTGGTGGTCGGCCTCGGCGAGGTACTCCCGGGCGGCGTGCAGGGCGCGGTCCCGGTCGCCGAGGAACGCGGCGGCCATGGTCCACAGCAGGGTGGCCCAGTGCTGCTCCCCCATCTGACCCGCGCGGCGGAAGTGGCCGCGCGCGTCGGCCAGCAGGGCGATCGAGCGGGGGTCTCCCAGGGCCAGCAGGGTGTGCGCGCCCTCGGCCACCGCCCTGGCGGCCGAGGACCCGGGGGACCCGTCGTCCAGGCCCCGGCAGGCCGCCAGGGCGGCGTCGGCGCCGTCCCGGTCGCCCTGGCACAGCGCCAGCCAGGTGACGAACGCCGCCGCCCTCGCCCGCACCGGGCACGGCGGACCGGGCTGGGCGGCCAACGCGCCCTCCAGCCAGCGGCGCCCCTCGGCCGGGGTGGCGCCGAACAGCCACAGCTGCGCGCGGCTCAGGTCCACCGCCAGCCGCAGCCCGAACGGCGCGTGGCCGGGTTCGGCGAGGGAGAACTCCATGGCCGCGCGCAGGTTCGGCAGGTCCTGGAGCAGCAGCGAGAGCCACTGGTGGTCACGCGGCCCGCACCACTGCGCCGCGGCCCGCGCGGCGACCTCCAGGAAGTGGTCGCGGTGCCGGACGCGCAGCGCGGTCTCCCGCCCGATCCGGCGCAGCCGCTCGTGCCCGTACTGGCGGACGGTCTCCAGCATCCGGTACCGCGCCGGGTCGGCCCCGGTGTCGGCGGTCAGCAGGGACTTGCGGACCAGGCCGCTCAGCAGGTCGAGCACCCGGTGCCGGCCGGTGGCATCGGCGGGGCCGGCGGGGTCGGTGGCATCGGTGGCATCGGTGGGGTCGGCGCACACCGCTTCGGCCGCCGCCAGGTCGAAGCCTCCGGCGAACACCGACAGCCGCGCCCACAGCGCCTGTTCCGGGCGGGTGCACAGTCCGTGGCTCCACTCCAGCACGCCGCGCAGGGTCCGGCGGGGGTCGCCGCCGTCCGACAGCAGCTCGAAGCGGTCGTCGAGCCGGTCGCTGATCTGCGTGACCGACAGCGTGTCCATCCGGACGGCGGCCAGCTCGATGGCCAGCGGGATCCGGTCGAGCCGGCGGCACAGCCGGTCGACGGCGTCCCGGTTGCGCGGGCCGACCCGGAAATC
The DNA here is from genome assembly GCF_001552175.1 of Actinomadura kijaniata NBRC 14229. Lineage (GTDB taxonomy): Bacteria > Actinomycetota > Actinomycetes > Streptosporangiales > Streptosporangiaceae > Spirillospora > Spirillospora kijaniata. The sequence goes on along the minus strand of NZ_BCQR01000129.1, from coordinate 16,192 downwards.
GGGCGCCGAGGCCCGGCCGCGCTGCGCGAACAGCTCCACCGCCTCGGCCTCGGTCAGGGCGGGCACCGGCAGGACGTGCTCGTCGGCCAGCCCCAGGCGGTGCCGGCTGGTGGCCAGCACCACCAGGCCGCCGGCGGCCGGGAGCAGGGCGGTGACCAGCGCGGTGACCTCCGGCACCAGATGCTCGCAGTTGTCCAGGACCAGCAGCAGCCGACGGTCGCGCAGATGGTCCGCCAGCACCCGCGTCCAGCCCCGTGCCGACTGGTCGCGGATGCCCAGCGCCTCGGCCACCGCCAGCGCCAGCAGTCCCGGTTCGGTGAGCGCGCTCAGGTCGGCCCACCACGCGCCGTCGGGGAACGCCGGCGCGGCCCGCGCCGCGGCCCGCAGCGCCAGCCGGGTCTTGCCCGCCCCGCCCGCGCCCGTCATGGTCACCAGGCGGGCCTGGCCCAGCAGGTGCGCCGCCTGCCGCAGCTCCGGCCCGCGCCCCACGAACGAGGTGGTCTCGGCCGGCAGGTTCCCCGCCACCCGCGGCCTGTCCAGGCGTTCGCCCGCCCCCAGGGCGGGGTCGGTGACCAGGATCCGCTGGTGCAGGTCCCGCAGTTCCGGGCCCGGGTCCACTCCCAGCTCCTCGGCCAGCAGCGCGGCGACCCGGTGGTAGCACTCCAGCGCCTCGCCCGGACGGCCCGACCGGTATAGCGCCAGCATCAGCCGCCCCCACAACCGCTCGCGCAGGGGATGTTCGGCGGTCAGTTCCCGCAGCTCGGCCAGGACATCGGCGTACCGTCCCAACGCCAGTTCGGCGTCGACGCGCGCCTCCACCGCGCACAGGCGGCGTTCGGCCCACCGCGCCTGCACCTGCTCGCGCAACGGCTCGGAGCCGAGCTCGGGCACCGGCGCGCCGCGCCACAGCCCCAGGGCCTGGCGGAGCAGGTCGGCGGCCTCGGCGGGCCGGTCGGCGGCCTCGGCGCGGCCCACCAGCGTCTCGAAGCGGTCCAGGTCCAGCGCCTCGGGATCGACCCGCATCAGGTAGCCCTGGGCGTGCGACAGCAGCGGCGACGGCTCCCCCAGCCGCCGCCGCACCCGCAGCACGTAGTTCTTCAGGGCGTTGCGCGCGCCGTGCGGCGGCCGGTCGCCCCAGACCCTGCCGATCAGGGACTCCACCGGCACCACGCGGTTGCCGTCGAGCACCAGCGCCGCCACCAGCGCGCGGTGCCGGGACGCGGTGATCTCCACCGGCACCCCGTCCGACAGCACTTCCAGTGGTCCCAGGACGTTGAAGACGAACCCCACCCGCCCACCATCCCACAACCGTGAGTGACCGAGGCGATACCGACAGGTGACCGGTCCCGCCGACCCTGGAGGCGTCAACCGCCCATCCGCACGGAAGGCACCACCATGAGCCCTCGCCGGCGTCCCACCAGCGTCCCCCGCGACCTGTCCACCCGATGCGAGAGGGCCTCCCGGTGGATCACCGGTACCGCGATGGCGATGGCCGTCATGGGCATGGTCCTGCTGACCCCTCTCATGGCCACCACGACACCACCACCAACGAAACCCCTCAAGGCGACCGCGCGATCCGATGATCACGCCACCGTCCGGACCGGGCGTTCCGCGCCCGCCTACGGGCACCGTGTCACCGGGTTGCTGGCCCTGATGCGGATCGACGACTGGTTCGCCGGGGTGCGGCTCGCCTATCGCGGGCTGCCGTAGCCCTCGTCGCCGCGATCCTCGCCCGAGGCCGTGTTTCAAAGCCCTGGCCTACGGCGCTCGCCCGGGGGGCTCGCACCTGACCAGGTCTTGGCGAGCGCGGCATCGCTTCGCGATCTGACCTGCGGGCCCTCGCCTCCGGCGTCGGGCCCGCAGGTCAGGTCACACACTCGCGTGCGCGGCTGAGGCCCACTGTGAAACAGGCCCTAGGCCCGCTCCCCCGAGGACGGTCCGCCGCAGCTCCGGTGGAGGGCGTTGGCCAGGATGGCGTCGGCGTCGGCGTGGCCGAAGGGTTCGTCGCTGACCAGCAGGCGGTACCACAGCGGTGCGACCAGTGAGTCTTCGAGGAGTTCGGGGGCGAGACGGGGCAGCCGCCCGGCCTCCTGCGCGGCGACGATGCGCACCTGGTTGGCGGCGCGGAAGGGGACGTGGAACCGTTCCCGGATCGCGGCCTTGAGCGCGGGGTCGTGCTGGGCGGCCCCGAGGATGCCCACGATGATCGGGCGCAGGAGGGGGTCGTTGAGGGTGTCGACGAACCTGTGCAGCCAGTTCCGCAGGTCGGTGATGATGTCGCCGGTGTCGGGCAGGGGCACCACGGACTCGGCCCACGACTCCTGGAGCGCGTCGAGGAACACCGCGTTCTTGCTCGGCCACCAGCGGTACACGGTCGGCTTCCCCACCCGCGCGCGGGCCGCGATCGCCTCCATGGTGACGGTCGCGTAACCCTGCTCGGCGCACAGGTCGAGCGCCGCCCGCAGGATCGCGTCCCGGGAACGGGCCGTACGGCGAGGGGTTGCTTCGGGCACGTCCGGAGCCTAGCACGAATGAAACGTTACGTTACGTTCTTGACGCGGGCAGGGGGAGGACTCGATACTTCGAACGAAACGTTACGTAACGTTTCATTCTGAACGGAGACCCCACCATGTTCGAGAACGAAGAGCGCGAACGGTCCGCGGTGTCGGTGGTCGGGCTGGGCCAGATGGGCGCCCGGCTGGCCCAGGCGTTCCTCGCCGCCGGGCATCGCACCACCGTCTGGAACCGCACCCCGGCCAAGGCCGAGGCCCTCGCCGCGCAGGGCGCGGCGCGCGCGGACACCCTCGCCGGGGCGATCGCCGCCAGTCCGCTGGTGGTGGTCTGCCTGCCGGACTACGGGGTCGTGACGGGCCTGCTCGCGGGCGCCGACCTGCGCGGACGCGTCCTGGTGAACCTGACCTCCGGGACCCCGCAGGAGGCCCGCCGGATGGCCGGCGGCACCGGCGCGGGATACCTGGACGGCGCCGCCATGAGCGGGACCCGGCTGGTCGGGCGCCCCGAGGCGCTGTTCGTCTTCAGCGGCGACCCGGACGTCTTCGCCACGCACCGGCCGGTCCTGCGGAGCCTCGGCCGGGCCGTCCACCTGGGCGCCGACCCCGGCCTGGCCGCCGTGTACGACACCGCCCTGTTCGGCCTGGCCTGGGGGGCGCTCGCGGGCTTCCACCACGCCGTCGCGCTGACCGGCGCGGAGGGCGTCGCCCCCGAGGAGTTCGCCGCCGTGGCGACCGGGCACATGCCGTTCGTCACCTCGCTGATGGGCGAGCACGCCCGCCAGGTCGCGAAGGGCGAGTACCCCGACGACGACGGCACCGTGGAGGTGCACGCCGCGGCGATGGAGCACCTGGTGCACACGAGCGCCGCCCTGGGCGTGCGCACCGACGTCCCGGAACTCGTCAAGGCGTTGCTGGACCGCGCGGCCGCCGCCGGACACGGCGCCGACGGCATCGCCAGCGTCGCGGGGGCCTTCGGGAACTCGACCGCGCGCGTTTAGCCGAGGACGGCCCGTTCGAAGGAACACGCCTCCTGCCGCCGACAGGCTGGCAGGAGGCGCTCCGCCCTGATGGCCCGTCACCTCGCGCGGCCCTACGCTGGCCCAAAGAACATGGGAGGCCGCTGGTGGGAGATGTGACGCCGGTCGAACAGCCGCTGAAGGCGCGGACGCACCCCGAGTGCGCGCGGGTCGGCAGGGCCCTGTCCAACGGTCCGGCATGAGCGCCCCGTCGGCCGAACCGGTCGTCATCGACGGCGGCGACCGCTCCTGCGTGCGGCTCCTGCTGGAGCTGCGGGGCAGGCTGGAGGCGCTGCCGGCCGGAACCCTGGTGCACCTGATCGCCACCGACCCGGCCGCGCCGCTGGACCTGGCCGCCTGGTGCCATCTGACCGGCCACGCCTACCTCGGGCCCCTCACCGGCTCCGGCATCGACCGCCCGGCCTACGCCCTGCGCGTGAACGGGGCCGCCCGCGCCACCGACCCGGCCTCGCCCTGGCGGCCCCGGCCCTGAGCCGCCTCGAACCGCCTGCGGCGCGGCCGGGACGCCCGTCAGGGGTCCTCCCGCCCGATCCGCGCGATCAGGTGGTCCACGGTGGCCACGAACGCGGCCAGGTCCCCGTCCGGCACACCGGCGAACAGGCGGGCGGCGCCCTGGTCGTACTCGGCGCGCAGCCCGCGCATGGTCGCCCGGCCCTTGTCGGTCAGCGTCACCAGCGTCGCCCGGCGGTCCCCGGGGTGCGGGCCGCGCGCCACGAACCCGTCGGCCTCCAGCGCGTCCACCAGGCCGGTCACGTTCCGCGGCGTCACCCCGATCGCGGTGGCCAGCGCCCGCTGCGTCATCGGCCCGCCGCCGTGCAGGTTCCACAGCACCGTGGCCCGCGCCCGCGACAGCCCCCGCGCGGCCAGCCCCCGTTCCATGTACCGGTGCGTCACGACCGCCAGGGTGAACAGCTTCTCCAGCGCGTGACCGCTCTCCCCGGAATCCATATCGGATTCATTGTGAAGTCGCTTCACTATGTCGTAGCCTCCTTGCTTGGAGGGTAGTGCCCGCTCCGGGCCCGCCACGACCCCGCGGAGGCGCGACGATGAACGCGACCACCAACGCCACCCGGCGGCGGCATCGGCTGTTCGCCCGCTGCTACGGCCGTCTCAGCCCGGCCATGGAGCAGGGCGTCGCCGAGCACCGCCGGACCCTCCTGCGGGCCGCCGCCGGGCACGTGCTGGAGGTCGGCGCCGGGGCCGGCGCCAACTTCGCCCACTACCCCGCCGGGGTCACCCGGGTCCTGGCCGTGGAACCCGAACCCCACCTGCGCCGCCTGGCCGGCGCCGCCGCCCGCGAGGCCCCCGTCCCCGTCCAGGTCGTCGACGGTGTCGCCGAACGCCTGGAGGTCCCCGACGAGAGTTTCGACGCCGTCGTGGCCTGCCTGGTGCTGTGCTCGGTGGGCGACCGGCACGCCGCGCTGGCCGAGATGTTCCGCGTTCTGCGCCCCGGAGGCAGGCTGCACTTCTTCGAGCACGTCCCCGCCCAGAGCCCGGGTCTGCGCCGCGTGCAGCGGGTCCTGGACGCCACCGTCTGGCCCCTGCTCAACGGCGGGTGCCACCTGGCCCCCGACACCCAGGCCGCCATCCGGCGCGCCGGGTTCCGCTACGACCGGCTCCACCACCTCAACTGGCCCGACACCCGGCCCCCGCTTCCCCCCTCTCCCCACATCCTGGGCGTCGCCACCCGCCCCCACCACGTGTGACCGCCCTCCGCGGCGGACGGCCGCGGGAGCCGTCAGGGGTGACGGTCGTGGGGAGAGGCGGCAAGCGGTACGAGCACCTGCTCACCCGTTTCCGTGGTGGCGCCCGCCCTGGTCGCGGTGGTCCGGCGGCCTTGCCGGACGCGGCGTTCGAGGGCGCCGGCGGCCCGGGTGAGCACCAGGTTGATCGCGATGAAGAGGAGGGCCACGACGGTGAGGGTGGCGATGGTGTTGGCGCCGTAGTTGGCGGTGATCACCCGGGTCTGCTGGAGGAGCTCACCGAAGCCGAGCATCTCCCCGCCCAGGGCGGTGTCCTTGACCAGCACCACCAGTTGCGCGACCAGCGCCGGGAGCATCGCGGTGATCGCCTGCGGGAGCAGGATCCGCGTCATCACCTGGTGCTCGCGCAGGCCGAGGGAGTAGGCCGCGTCGCTCTGGCCCTGGGGCAGGGCCAGGATCCCGGCCCGGATGATCTCGGTGAGGACCGCGGCGTTGAACAGCGCCAGCGCGCTCACCACCGCCACCAGCGGCCGCCGCTCGGGCGGAAGGGGGGTGAACAGGGCGTAGGCCTGATTGCACAGCAGCATCAGCATCAGCACCGGGACCGCCCGCAGCACATCGACCAGGACTCCGACGGGGCCGGCGATCCAGCGGCGCCGCGACAGCCGCGCAGTGGCCAGCGACACCCCCAGCGGCAACGCGGCCAGCATCGCCAGCGCGGCGGCGGTGAGGGTGTTGCCCAGGCCGGGCAGCAGGAACTCGGTCCACACCCGCGCGTCGTCGACGAACGGCCGCCATTTCTGCGCGGTGAGCTGGTTCCTGCCGGCCAGTGCCGCCAGAACCCACCAGCCCGAGGACCTGGGTGAAGCTCATGCCCAGGGCGCGGGCGGCCTCGGCCTGCCCGGCGGGCACGCTGTTGATCCCGGCGCGCAGGGACTCGCACACGAACGTGGCGGTGTAGGCGGCCAGCCCCAGCACCGCCGGCCGGAACCCGGCCTGCTTGGCGGTCTCGCCCGCCCAGGGTCACCCCCAGGGTCTGGTGCAACCCCAGCGAGGCGGCCACGATGATCACGGTCAGCGGCGTGTCGCGCAGCACCGTCACATAGACCGCCGCGAACGCCCGCATGGAGGGCACCGGGCCGACCCGCAGCCAGGCCAGCACGGTCCCCCACACCAGCGACCCGGCGGCGGAGTAGACCGCCAGCCGCAGCGTCACCCCGAACGCGGCCAGGAGGTCATAGGCCCCCAGGTCGAGGAACTCCGTCACGGTCGCCACCGCGGACGCGCTCAGCCGGTCTCGGTGATCGGCGGAGGCGGCTCGTACCGGTATCCGGCGGGGCCGAAATGGCGTTCGGCGAACCGCCGCCAGGAGCCGTCCCTGGTCATCCGCGCCAACGCCTCGTTGACCTTCCGGCGCAGCCCGGCCCTGCCCTTCCTGATCCCGATGCCGTAGCGCTCGTCGCTGAGCCTGAGCCCGACCAGGCGGAACTTGCCCCGGTGCTGGGGCTGGGCGGTGAAACCGGCCAGGTTGGCGTCGTCGTTGGTCATCGCGTCGACCGCCTTGTTCTCCAGCCCGGTCAGGCACTCGGTGATGGTGCGGAACTCCCGCAGGTCGGCCCTGGGCGCCAGGCGACGCTTCACGTTCTGCGCCGAGGTGGACCCGGTCGTGGAGCACAGCTTCCTGGAGTTCAGGTCGGTCGCCGAGGTGACGGAGGCGTCGTCGGCGCGCACCAGCAGATCCTGGTGGGCCAGGAAGCAGGGACCGGCGAAGTCGACCTTCTGCTTGCGCTGGGGGGGTGATGGTGTAGGTGGCCACCACCAGGTCCACGTCCCCGCGCACCAGCAGGTTCTCCCGTTCGGCCGACACCGCCTCCTTCCAGGTAATGCCGCCGGGCCTGACCCCGAGCCGCCCGGCGACGTAGCTGGCCACGTCGATGCCGAAGCCCACGAAGCGCCCGTCGGGCCCCTTCAGCGCCAGCCCCGGCTGGTCGTACCGCACCCCGATGACGATCCTGCCCTCGGCCAGCCGGTCACCCCCGAACCACCGCAGGCGCTGGTGCCTCCTGCCGCCATCAGGCACAACGTGACGAGCCCCGCACCATTCCAGCCGGACAGCCGCACGACTCTCTCCCTCACCGAGGGGATTCGACAGAGAAACTGACAAACATGGCGACCCCGGTCAAGGGGAGCCCCGGGAGAGACGGGAGCCCGGTCGCTTCAGGCTCGGCCCAGGTCCTTGTGGTAGATGACGTAATCGCAGGGCACGGCCAGCAGCGCCGCCAGCTCCGGGTACTGCTCCTCGATGGCGCCGTTGCGGATCACGCGATAGCCGAGGCGCGTGTACCAGGCGTGAAGCGCCCGCTTGCCCGGGTGGGGCCGCCGCGTGGGGACCAGCAGTTCCAGGCGCATGGTGGTCAGCCCGCGTTCCCGGCTCAGCCGCTCGGCGAAGTCGACGAGCCGCCGTCCGATGCCGTGACCGCGATGGGCCGGGTCGGCGGCCAGCATGCCGAACTCCCCGACCCGTTCGTCCAGCGCCTGCACGCGGACGCAGCCGACGATCCGGCCGTCCAGGCGTGCCACGACGATCTCCCCCTGGCGGATCAGCCCGGCGACCTCGGGGGGCGTGGTGCGAGCGGCGCCCGCCCGCCACAGCCCTTCTTCCGCCACGGCGTACACCCGGTTGACCAGTGCGGCCACCTCCGCCGCCACCGCGGGGTCGCGTGGGATCTCGACCCTCGGCGACGCCGGTTCCGTCTGTGCGCTCATCTCGCCGCCCTCGCGCGTGTCCGCTTCCGCCCTCCCACGGTGCCGCCCCGGCCGGGGGCCGATCAACGACGTTCCGCTCATGCCAGCGTGAAGCCGCGCTTCACCCTCCAGGGGGCCGGACCGTCTCGCGTGCCACCCGGGCGAAGGCGTGGATCGCCCTGGTCTCCGCGCCCGCCCGCCACACCAGGGCGCTCCGGGCCGGTGGCAGGCCCCGGAGAGGAACGTAGGTCACCCCGGGAAAGGGCATGTACACGGCGGCGGAGGCGACGGTGGGGTGGACCACGGCGCCCCGCGCGACCAGGGTCAGCGCCTCCACCGCGTTGTCCGCCCGACCGCGCCGCGCGATCGGGTTCCCGGTGGGGGTGACGCGGGGAACGAGCATGTCACGGGCCGGTGCGGGAAGGCCGGGCCTCTCGATGACGGCGCAGTCCGCCAGATCCTCCAGGTGAGCATGCCCCCGCACGGCCAGCGGTGGCCCGCGCGCACGGCCAGCACCCGGTCCTCACAGGTGAGGACCGGCCCGACGACCATGTCGGGACAGCCGAGCGGCAGCCAGCTCGCCACCGGCTCCAGGTCGCCGCGGCGCAGCTCCTCCAGCCCCCGCGTCACCGAGGGGTCCCTGACCGCCACCCTGCTGCCGGGGTGGCGTTCCTCGTACAACCGGATGATCTCGGCGATCGCGGGTCCTCCGACCAGCTGGCTGTACAACCCCAGCCGCAGCTCGCCGGTCACCCCGCCCGCCGCGCTCCGCGCCTCCTCGACCACCCGGTTCAGCTCGTCGTGCACCGGCAGCAGCCCGTCGCGCAGGCGCTCGCCCAGCGGGGTGAGCCGGACCCTGCGGCTGGTGCGGTCCACCAGCCGTCCGCCGATCCGGCGTTCCATCGCCTGGAGCGTCTGGCTGACCCGGGTCGGGGACAGGCGGAGCCGCTCCCCCACCCGGCCGAAGTGCAGTTCTTCGGCCAGCACCAGGAACACCTTGGTCTCTCGGACCTCCATGGCCGCCTCCCCGGACGCGCCACCGTCGGACGCGACGCCGTTGTCAGCCCCGGGCTCCAGCCTGCACGGCGATCCCTCGCCCACCTAGGCCATGCGTTAAACCCGTCACATCAGCTAATGAGTTCCCGTAGAAATCATTCACTGGACCGAACGGTTCCGGCCCGGCCATAGTGATCACATGACTTCCGCTCCCACCATCGAGCTGGACCCGCGACTCGTGCGGGTCCTGGACGCCCCCGTCTTCGCCACGGTGGCCACCATCAACCCCGACGGCACCCCGCAGCAGTCCGTGGTCTGGATCGGGCGCGACGGCTCCGACCCGCTGTTCGTCGCCGCCGCCGACAGCCGCAAGCACAAGAACCTGAGCCGCGACCCCCGCGTGAGCGTGCTGGTCAACCCGCCCGAGGCCCCCTACACCAGCGCCGTGCTCAAGGGCGTCGCGACGCTGGAGCCGACCGGCGGACGGCAGCTCCTCGACCGGCTGTCGTTCAAGTACCACGGCCGTGGCTACCGGGACGCCCACCCCGAGTCCGCCGCCGACCTGGGCGAGCTGGTCACGGTGCGCGTCACCGTCAACAAGATCGTCAGCAACGTCTGAACCGCGTCCGGCGAAGGAGCACACGACCATGGACAACGGCACCATCCCGGAGTCGACCGACCTCGGCCGGCGCGCGCACCGGCGGCTGCGGACCGAGCCCGTCGTCTGGCTGACCACCGTCGGCCGGGACGGCACGCCCCAGCCCAACCCCGTCTGGTTCGTCTGGGAGGACGACGCCGAGGGCGGCGCCCTCCTGACCTACACCCAGGCCGACGCGCACCGGCTCGCCCACATCCGGCGCAACCCCCGGGTCTCCCTCCACTTCGACTCCGACGGCCAGGGCGGGGACATCATCGTGCTCACCGGCCACGCGCAGATCCTCGCCGACCATCCCGCCGCCTCCGAGCACCCGCCCTACCTGGACAAGTACCGGGAGGGCATCGCACGGCTGAGCGGCACCCCCGAGGCGTTCGCCGCCCGCTACTCCGTCCCCGTGCGCATCCGCCCTACCAGGCTCCGGGGCTTCTGACCGAACCCACCGCCACGCCGGCCGTCAGCCCCGGGCGGGTCCGGTCACCGTGCCGGGTCCGCCTCGGCCCTGGCGGTGAACAGCTCGCGGACCGCCGGGACCGAACGCAGCAGTTCCAGCGCCATGTCGGCGTGCCCGGGCACGTAGCCGTTGCCGATCAGCATCGTCACGTCGGCGGCCAGGCCCTCGGCGCCCAGCGCGGCGGCCGAGAACGAGGTCGCCATCGAGAAGAACACCACCGTGCCGCCCGGCGCGGTCGCCAGGATCGCCCCGTGCTCGCAGCCGGGAACGTCCACGCACACCACCGTCACGTCGGCGGGCTCCCCCAGCGCGGCGGCGACCGCGATCGGGTCGCGGGCGTCGGCGCGCACCACCCGGTCGGCCAGGCCCGTGGCGGCCAGCCGGGTCTCCTCCTCGGCGGTCGGCACCAGGCCGATCACGCGGCGCGCTCCGGCGCGGCGGGCGGCGGCCAGCGACAGCGACCCGCTCTTGCCCGCCGCGCCCAGCACCGCCACCACCGGGTCGGCCAGGCCGCCCACCACGCGGTGGGTCAGCGCGGGCGCGCCGCACACGTCCATCACCGACAGGGCGAGGGGCACCGGCAGGTCGTCCGGGAGCACCGCGGCGATGGAACGGGCGAACAGGATCGCGTGCCCGTCGCAGGGCACCTGCTCGGAACGGCCGTCCCAGCGCGCCAGCCCGTCCTCGATCCGCAGCGGGGTCAGCGTCAGCGACACCAGCGTGGCGATCCGGTCCCCCGGCTTCAGGCCCAGCGGCGAGTCGGGGCCGACCTCCTCGACGGTGCCCACCAGCATCCCGCCCGACCCGGTGACCGGGTTGTGCATCTTGCCGCGCTCCCGGATGATCCCGGCGACCTCGCGGCGGATCGCGTCGGGGTCGCCGCCGTGCGCGGTGTGCAGCTGCCGGTAGGAGGCGGCGTCCAGGTTGAGCCGCTCCACCCGCACCCGCACCTCGTCGGCCCCGATCCGCGGATCGGGGTCCAACCGCAGCGCCGCCTGCGGCAGCACCCCCGCCGGCTCCAGCACGCGGTGCAGCCCCACCGCGGTCCCCGCCCCGCCACGACGATCGATCATCCCGCGTCCCGTCCTGACCCTGGTGTCCGATTCGAGACCCGGATATCTTCCGGGTCCACTCTGGTTTAGACGAAATTCTTCCCGTAACGTCGGTCATATACAAGACTTTTGTGATGCCGCATCGCGAGGAGGGGTCAACGATGACCACTGTCCTGCACCCGCAGTCCGGGACGACCCGGCCACGCGCCGACGACCCCGGCCAGCCGTACGCCTACCAGCGGCGCCCCCTGGTGGAGCCGGACTGGCGGCGCTTTCCCGGGTGGCGCGACGTCACCGAGGACGAGTGGCGTTCGGCCCAGTGGCAGCGCGTCCACTGCGTCAAGAACATCCGGCAGCTGCGGCGGGTGATGGGCGACCTGCTCGACGAGGCGTTCTACACCGACCTGGAGCGCGACCAGACCGAGCGCGCCACCATGTCGATGCTGGTGCCGCCGCAGATGCTCAACACCATGGACGTCTCCTCCACCGAGGCGTTCTACGCCGACCCGGTGCGCCGCTACATGATCCCGGTGCTGTCGGACCGCCGCACCGACTGGCCCTCCCACCCCTACGCCGCCCGCGACTCGCTGCACGAGGCCGAGATGTGGGCGGTGGAGGGGCTGACCCACCGCTACCCCACCAAGGTGCTGGCCGAGCTGCTGCCCACCTGCCCCCAGTACTGCGGCCACTGCACCCGCATGGACCTGGTCGGCAACTCCACCCCCACCGTCGACAAGCACAAGTTCACCATCAAGCCCACCGACCGGCACGAGGCGATGCTGGACTACCTGCGCCGCTCCCCCGGCGTGCGCGACGTGGTGGTCTCCGGCGGCGACGTGGCCAACCTGCCCTGGCCCCGCCTGGAGTCGTTCGTGGCGGCGCTGCTGGACATCGACAACATCCGCGACATCCGCCTGGCCTCCAAGGCGCTGATGGGCCTGCCCCAGCACTGGCTGCAGGACGAGGTCCGCGCCGGGATGGAGCGCCTGGCGACCAAGGCCGGCGCGCGCGGCGTGCAGATCGCCATCCACACCCACGTCAACGCCGCCCAGTCGGTGACCCCGCTGGTCGCCGAGGCCGCCCGCGCCATGCTCGCCACCGGCATCCGCGACGTGCGCAACCAGGGCGTGCTGCTGCGCGGCGTCAACGACACCCCCGCCGCGCTGCTGGACCTGTCGTTCGCGCTGCTCGACGAGGCCGGGATCCTGCCCTACTACCTCTACATGTGCGACATGATCCCGGCCAGCGAGCACTGGCGGCTGGCGGTGTGGGAGGCCCAGGAGCTCCAGCACGCGATCATGGGCTACCTGCCGGGGTTCGCCACCCCGCGCATCGTGTGCGACGTGCCCTACGTCGGCAAGCGGTGGGTCCACCAGATCGCCGAGTACGACCGCGAGCGCGGCATCTCCTACTGGACCAAGAACTACCGCACCGGCCTGGAGGCCACCGACCCGGACGCGCTGAACCGGCGCTACGAGTACTACGACCCGATCCACACGCTCCCGGAGGCGGGGCGGGAGTGGTGGGCGCACCGCCCGGAGGCCGGGTGAGCGTCACCGCCCGCGTCCTTTACGTTGTAGATCAATAGTGTTTCCTCCCCTCGACCGGGGGTGGCGGGTCCGGCCTGCGGGCGGGGCCCGCCGTCCGGCCGGGGCTTGACACGCCTGGTGACCGAACTGTCCTACTTCGGTCATGATCGGAACTGTCGCCGGGGCGGGCGGCGACGCAACATGGTGGCGAACACGAGGCCGTTACGGAAAGTCGCCAACATCCGCGAGGAGAACCATGCGCCTTCAACCCGCCGCCGCCGTCGAGGAGGTCCAGAGCCTCGCCGACGGCGTGGCCGACCATCCCGCGCTGGACAACGCCTTCTTCCGGCACTGGATGTCGGGACCGCTCCCCTACCCGCAGGTGGAGGTCTTCGCCCGCGAGTTCCACGCCCGCACCGTCGACGCCATGCTGATGGCGGCGCTGGCCGTCCTGCACGCCGACGACCTCGACGACCGCGTGGAACGTGTCAAGCATCTCTACACCGAGTACGGCAGCGGCGACGCCGCCAAGGCGCACCTGCTCCTGCAGGAGCACATGCTGACCGACCTGCTCGGGCGGTTGCGCGGCGCCCCCTACACCCGCGAGGAGCTGCGCGCCGCCGACCCGCTGCCGGGGACCCGCGCGTTCACCCAGGGCCGCCGCGCGCTGTTCACCGACGACGACCGGCGCGTGGTGCAGGGCGCCCTGCTCGCGCAGGAACTGCTGGCCCACCCCTCGCCGGTGCGGCTGTACGAGGGACTGCGCCACTACCGCGACCTGTACGACGTGGACGGCTTCCACCGGATGAGCGAGTACTTCTACGTGCACATCTGCGAGGCCGCCAAGATCGACCCGGTGCGGGCCGTGCGGTCGGCGGCCGCCGTGTGCCGGGACGGGGCGGACCTGGCGCGGCTGCGCGAGGGCTTCGACGGATTGCTGGACCTGACGGCCGGGTACTGGGACACGGTGTACCGGGCGATGCTGGCCGCCTGACGCCGGCCGCTCCCATATGTCCGGTACCCACCCGGACATATGGGAGCATCTGCGCATGATCGTGGAACGCAGGGTCGAGCTGCGGTTCGGCATGGAGAGCCGGCGGGCCGAGACGCACACCAACCTGTCCGCCGTGCGCCAGGACGGGCGCTGCCTGTGGGTGGCCGGGGACGAGACCGCCACCGTCGAGCGGCTGACCGCCCGGACCGACGCGGCGGGCCGGGTCACCGCCTACGACGACGAACGCTCGGTGGCGCTGGCCGACCTGGTCGAGCTGCCCGCCGGGCGCGACGAGGAGGCCGACATCGAGGGCCTGGCCAGCAGCGACGGCTGGCTGTGGGCGATCGGCTCGCACAGCCTCAAGCGCAAGAAGGTCAAGCCCGGCCAGTCCGACGCCAAGGCCCGCAAGCGGCTGGCCAGCGTCGTGCGCGAGGAGAACCGGTTCATCCTGGTGCGGATGCCGCTGGTCACCGGCGAGGACGGGCTGCCCGAGCCGGTGCGCGCCGACGGCGACCGCACCGCCGCGGTGCTGGGCGGCCGGGGCGACTCCCTCACCGACATGCTCGCCGACGACCCGCACCTGGCGCCGTTCCTGCCGATCCCCAGCAAGGACAACGGCATCGACGTCGAGGGCGTCGCGGCCCAGGGCGACCGGATCTTCGTGGGGCTGCGCGGGCCGGTGCTGCGCGGCTGGGCCGTGGTGATCGAGCTGCGGCTCGGCACCCACCCCCGGGACCCGCACCGGCTGGAGGCGCTGCCGGTCGGCGACGGCGGGCGGCGGTACCGGACCCACTTCCTGGACCTGGGCGGCCTCGGCATCCGCGACCTGTGCCCCGACGGCGACGACCTGCTGGTCCTCACCGGCCCGACCATGGACCTGGACGGCCCGGTGCGGGTGGTGCGCTGGCCCGGCTCGGCCCACCTGGAGGCCCCCGACGTGGTGCCCGCCGACGAGCTGCTGCCGGTGGGCGAGCTGCCCTACGGCGACGGCGACGACCACGCCGAGGGCATCGCGGTCCTGGACGAGGGGAACGGCGCCGGGCCGAGACTCCTGGTCGTCTACGACTCCCCCGCCGAGTCGCGGCACACCGACGGCGGCGGCATCCTCGCCGACGTGGTGTCGTTCGACAAGTGACCACTCCCCGATAAGTGCTTGCTTTCGTCTTCTGCTTGGATGGGCACGCTGTCGGCGAGCCGAAGGGAAGACGAGCATGATCGAGTGGTCGGCTGAGGACCTCATGATCCGCGACGCGGTGCGGGGCTGGATCGACGCGGAGGTCCGGCCGCGGCTGGACGCGCTGGACTCGGGCGAGCTGCCGCCCTACGACCTGCTGCGCGACCTGTTCAAGACGTTCGGCATGGACGAGATGGCGCGGCAGTCGTTCCAGGCCCGCCTCGCCCGCGAACGCGACAGCGGCGAGAAGGGCGGCGCGGAGGCGGACGCCGGCGAGGAGCGGCCCGGCGGCGGCGATCCGGCGATGAGCATGCTGCCGGTGATCGAGCTGTGCAAGGTCGCGCCCGGCCTGGTGTCGGCGATGGGCGTCAGCCTCGGCCTGGCCGCCGGGACCATCATGAAGCGCGGCGACCTGGAGCAGAAGCGGCGCTGGGGGCTGGATCTGCTGACGTTCGACAAGATCGGCGCGTGGGCGATCACCGAGCCGAACTCCGGGTCCGACGCGTTCGGCGGGATGCAGGCCACCGCCCGCCGGGACGGCGACGAGTACGTCCTCAACGGGTCCAAGACGTTCATCACCAACGGCCCCCACGCCGACACGATCGTCTTCTACTGCAAGCTCGACGACGGCCGCGACCCGCGCGACCGCGAGATCCTGACGTTCGTGCTGGACCGCGGCATGCCGGGCCTGGAGCAGTCCCGGCCGCTGCGCAAGATGGGCCTGCACTCCTCCCCCACCGGCGAGCTGTTCCTCAACGACGTGCGCGCCGGGGAGGACCGGCTGCTGAGGTCCGGCTCCGGGAGCGGCAGGGACTCGGCCCGGCAGAACTTCGTCACCGAACGCGCCGGGGTCGCCGCCATGGCCCTCGGCGTCATCGAGGAGTGCCTGCGCCTGTCGGTGGACTACGCCCGGAAGCGCGAGCTGTGGGGGCAGCCCATCGGCGACTTCCAGCTCATCCAGCTCAAGCTGGCCAGGATGGAGGTCGCCCGCCTCAACGTGCAGAACCTGGTGTTCCGCCACATCGAGATGGCCAGGAAGGGCCGCACCCCGACCCTGGCCGAGGCGTCGGCGATGAAGCTGTACGCCGCCCAGGCCGCCTCCGAGGTGGCGATGGAGGCGGTGCAGCTGTTCGGCGGCAACGGCTACATGTCCGAGTACCGGGTCGAGCAGCTGGCCCGCGACGCCAAGTCGTTCCAGATCTACGCGGGCACCGACGAGATCCAGGTGACCCACATCGCCCGCGACCTGCTGTCCCGCTGATCCCCGCGCGGGGCGTCGCGGGCCGCGACGCCCCGGCCCGGTCAGCCCGCCGCGCGTTCGGCCGGCGGGCGGCGGCGCA
>NZ_BCQR01000128.1 GCF_001552175.1 Actinomadura kijaniata NBRC 14229 | reverse complement strand
GTCGGCGACGCGCCCGGCGGCCTGGCCGGCCACCCCGACCCGCCGCTGCTGGCCGGGTGCTGCGCGGCGGGCGACCTGGCGGGCGCGGTCGAGGCCGCCGAACGCGTGGTCGGCCTGGGCCCCGGCCTGACCCCGAGCGGCGACGACGTGCTGGCGGGGCTGCTGGTGACGCTGCGGCTGCTGGGGCACGCGGTGCCGGGCGGGCGGCGCGCGGTGTGGCTGGCGGACTGGCTGGGAGCGGCGGTGACGGCCGACGCGGACGCCCGCACCACGGCGGTGTCGGCGACTCTGCTGCACTGCGCGGCGGCGGGCGAGACGGCCGCGGAGGTCGCGTCGGTCCTGCGCGCGGCCGCCGGGCGGGAGGAGGCGTCCCCGGCCGTGCGGCGGCTGCTGGCGGTGGGCCACACCTCGGGCGCGGACCTGGCCGAGGGCGTCCTGGCCGGCTGCCGCGCCGTCCTCGCGCTGGCGGAGCCGTGACCATCCCGGCGGGCAGGGTTTCGCACGGTATGCACCGAAAGTTCTCCGGCACGGTGCGGGCCGCACATGTCGCGGATCGGGGCCCACGGGGTAGGGGAGGAACGTTCTTCCTGGTCACCCGGCAGGTGGGGGCGTGGTCGTGAACGAGGTCGTGCTGCTGCGGGCGGGGGTCTACCGGGACTCGGTGACCCTGATGCGGGTCAGCCGCGCGCTCGGGGAGCTGCCGGGGGTCGGCGACGCGATGGCCGCGATGGCGACGCCGTCCAACCGGGAGCTGCTGGCCGAGCTGGGGTTCGCCGTCCCGGCCGAGGCCACGCCCGCCGACCTGGTGGTGGCGCTGCGGGCCCGGGACGGGGACGCGCTCGACGGGGCCCGCGCGGCCGTGGACGAGCTGCTGGCCGAACGCCCGCCCGATCCGGCGTTCGAGGTCGAGCCGCCGCCGCTCACCACCGCCTCGGCGGCGGCGCGGGGGGACGCGACCGTCGCGCTGGTGTCGGTGCCCGGGCCGCACGTGGTGCCCGAGGCCATGGACGCGCTGGCCGCCGGGCTCAACGTGATGATCTTCAGTGACAACGTCCCGGTCGAGCAGGAGGTCGCGCTGAAGGACGCGGCGGCGCGGCGCGGGCTGATCGTGATGGGGCCCGACTGCGGCACCGCCGTGGTCGGCGGGGTCGGCCTGGGGTTCGCCAACGTCGTGCGGCCCGGCCCGGTCGGCGTGGTCGCCGCCTCCGGCACCGGAGCGCAGCAGGTGATGTGCCTGCTGGAGGAGGCCGGGGTCGGGGTGCGGCACGTGCTGGGGGTCGGTGGGCGCGACCTGTCGCCGCGGGTCAGCGGGCGGTCGGCGCTGGCGGCGCTGGCCGCGCTGGACGCCGATCCGGGCACCGAACTGATCGTGCTGGTGTCCAAGCCGCCCGCGCCGCGGGTGGCCGCGCTGGTGCGGGAGGCGGCGCGGCGGCTCGACACGCCGGTGGTGCCCGCCTTCCCCGGCGGCGACGACGATCTCACCGGGGCCGTGGAACGGGTGCTGCGCGCGCTCGGCCGGGCCGTCCCGGAGTGGCCGAGGTGGGAGGCGCCGCACGGGTCTCCGCACGGGTCTCCGCACGGGTCTCCGCACGGGTCTCCGCACGGGTCTCCGCACGGGGCCCTGCGCGGCCTGTTCGCGGGCGGGACACTGCGGGACGAGGCCGAGGCGATCGCCGCGACGGCGCTCGGGGACCTGGCGGCCGGGGGCCACCGGCTGACCGACTTCGGCGACGACGTCTACACGCGCGGGCGCGCCCACCCGATGATCGACCCGGCGCTGCGGCTGGCCGCGCTCGCCCGGGAGGCCGCCGACCCCGGGTGCGGGGTGCTGCTGCTGGACGTCGTCCTCGGCCACGGGGCCGACCCGGACCCGGCCGCCGCGCTCGCGCCCGCCCTGGCCGGGGCGCTGGACGCCCGCGACGGCCTGGCGGCGGTGGTGTCGCTGTGCGGGACCCCCGGCGACCCGCAGGACCGCGACCGGCAGGCGGTGGCGCTCCGGGACGCGGGCGCGGCCGTGTTCGCCTCCAACGCCGAGGCCGCGCGGCACGCCGCCGCGCTGGTGAAGGGGGCCCGCGATGCCTGACACTCCCCCGCTGGGCGGGCTGCTGTCGCGCGAGCCGGTGATCGTGGCGACCGGCGTGGACGTGCTCGCCGAGGCGGTGGAGCGGCAGGCCGCCGCCGTGCGGCGGGTGGCGTGGCGGCCGCCCCCGCCCGGCGCCGAGCACGACCTGGCCGCCGTCCTCGGCGACCCCGGCCACGCCGAGGCCGACCGGCGCGCCGTCACCCGGATGCTGTCGGCCCGCCCGCACCTGGTGGACGTGCGGCCCGCCCGCGAGGTGCTGGGGCTGGAGCCCGGCGCGTTCCTGCACGCCGGGCCGCCCATCGCCTGGGACCGCGCCTCCGGCCCGCTGCGCGGCGCCCTGGTCGGCGCGATGCTGCTGGAGGGGCTGGCCGACACGCCGGAACGGGCCGAGCGGGCGCTGGCCGGCGGCGCGGCCGAGCTGGAGCCCTGCCACGGGCGCGGCGCGGTCGGGCCGATGGCGGGCGTGGTCGGCCCCTCGATGTGGATGCTGGTCGTGCGGGACCTCGAACACGGCGGCACCGCCTGCTGCTCGCTGAACGAGGGCCTGGGCAAGGTCCTGCGGTACGGCGCCTACGGGCCCGAGGTGATCGAGCGGCTGCGCTGGATGGGCGCGGTCCTCGGCCCGCTGCTGCGCGACGCCGTCCGCCGCCACGGCCCGCTCGACCTGGTCGCGCTGATGGCGCAGGCCCTCCAGATGGGCGACGAGCTGCACAACCGCAACCGCGCCGCCTCCGCCCTGCTGCTGCGCGAGCTGGCCCCCGACCTGGTCGCCGCCGACGCGCCCCGCGAGCACGTCGCCGAGGCGCTGCGCTTCGTCGGCGGCAACGAGCACTTCTTCCTCAACGCGGGCATGGCCGCCGCCAAGTGCGCCGCCGACGCCGCCCGCGACGTCCCCGGCTCGGGCCTGGTCGTCGCGATGGCCCGCAACGGCACCGACTTCGGTATCCAGGTGTCGGGCACCGGCGACCGCTGGTTCACCGGCCCCGCCGGGGTTCCCGACGGCCTGTACCTCGGCTCCTACGGCCCCGCCGACGCCAACCCCGACATCGGCGACTCGGCGATCACCGAGACGGCCGGGATGGGCGGGTTCGCGCTGGCCGCCGCCCCCGCGATCGTGCGGTTCGTCGGCGGCCGGGTCCCCGAGGCGATCGCCGCGACCCGCCGCATGTACGAGATCACCATGGCCGAACACCCGGCGCTGCGGATCCCGCTGCTGGACTTCCGCGGCACCCCCGCCGGGATCGACGTGACCCGCGTGGTGCGCACCGGCGTCCTGCCGGTCATCGACACCGGGATCGCCGGGCGCAGGGCGGGCGTCGGCCAGGTCGGCGCGGGCCTGGTCGCGCCCCCGCCGAACGTGTTCGCCGACGCCCTGCGGGCCCTGGCACGAAGATGACCTGCGGGTGAGGGTGCCAACTCGCGCGATCATGGTGGATCATGGCCGCGTGAACCTCAGCGTTTCCTCGATCGACGACCTGTCCGCCCGCATCGCCGAGACCCGCCGGGCGCACGACGCGGTGTTCCCCGGCGCCGCGCCGGGCCGCCAGCCCGTGCACACCGTGTACGTGCCGGCCGACCGGTTCTCGCCCTCCCTCCCCGGCGACTTCGGGGCCGAGGCGCTGCGCCTGCTCAACACCCACACCCCCGGCGCGGGCTCGTTCGGCACCGCGTTCGACCTGGAGCCCGAGATCGCCGGGCTGGTCCGCGACCGCGTCGCCGCCAAGCTGCAGGGCGAGCCGGTGGAGGACGTGCGGATCGACTTCGAGGACGGCTACGGCGTGCGCGACGACGCCGAGGAGGACGGCCACGTCGCCCAGGTCGTGGAGGCCGTCGCCGCCCTCTACGAGGCCAAGACGCTGCCGCACTACTGGGGGCTGCGGGTCAAGTCGTTCGCCGACGGCGGCCACGAGCGCGCCATGCGCACCCTCGACGGCTTCCTGACCGCGCTGCGCGACCGCCTGGGGCGGCTGCCCGGCGGCTTCACCATCACCTTCCCCAAGGTCATCGCCGCCGACCACGTCGGGCTGTTCGTGGAGTACCTGGACCGCCTGGAGGCCGCGCTCGGCCTGCCGTCCGGCATCCTGCGCTTCGAGGTCCAGATCGAGACCACCGAGGCGATCATCGACGCCGACGGAAGGCTCGGCCTGCGCGACATCGTCGCCCGCGCCGGGGGCCGCATGACCGCCGCGCACTTCGGCGTGTTCGACTACACCGCCGCGCTCGGCCTGCCGCCGGACCAGCAGCGCCTGGACCACCCCGCCTGCGACTTCGCCCGCCACGTCATGCAGGTCTCCCTGGCCGGGACCGGCGTGCGCCTGTCGGACGGCTCCACCAACGTCATCCCCCGCAACGACGGCCCCGACGAGGTCAACGCCGCCTGGGCCGTGCACGCCGCGCACGTCCGGCACTCCCTGCGCCACGGCTTCTACCAGGGCTGGGACATGCACCCGGCCCACCTGCCGAGCCGCTACGCCGCCGTCTACGGGTTCCACCTGTCGGGCGTGGACGACGTCATCGGCCGCGTCCGCGCCTGGCACGACCAGGCGGGCTCCGCCGAGGGCGTCATGGACGAGCCCGCCACCGTCAAGGCCCTGGTCGCGCGTCTCCGCCGCGCCGTCGACTGCGGCGCGCTGGACGAGAGCGTCCTGCCGGAGTCGGCCCTGCGCTGACCGGGCCGGGGGTCAGGCCGGTTCGCAGATGACGACCGGGATCTCCCGGTCCGTCCAGGACTGGTAGTCCTCGTAGTCGGGGTACATCTCGACCAGGCGGGGCCAGAGCTCCTCGCGTTCCCGCTTGTCGGCGGTGCGGGCGCGCATCGGGCGGCGGTAGCGCTGGATCTGGACCAGCACGTTGGGGTTGTCGCGCAGGTTGAGGTACCAGGCCGGGTGCTTGGGCAGGCCGCCCTGGGAGGCGACCACGACGACGCGTTCGCCGTCGGACAGGTACAGCAGCGGCACCGTGCGGGGCTTCCTCGACTTGCGGCCGATGGTGGTCAGCAGGCAGACCGGCGGCGCGTTGCGCAGGTAGCGGCGGCCGGCCCGGAACCTGCGGCCGATCGCGCCGCCGGTGACCTGGTACACCGCCACGTGCGCGACGGTCATCGCCTTGGTGATCCGCTGGGTGCGCGGGTCGTCGAGGTAGTCGGGGCGTGGCTTGGGCACGGCGGCCTCCACGAGATCGTTCCGGCGGACCATCAGTGTGCCACGCGCCCCGCCGCCGGGACCGGACGTCACCCGGCCAGGCGCGCCGTCCGCCGCCTGGCGTGATCGCGGTCCAGGGTGTAGTGCAGGACGCCGTCGCGGAGCCGGTAGACCGCCGACCAGCGGGTGTGGCGCTGCCGGACGTCGCGCAGCAGCGCCAGCGCGGCGTCGGCGCCGAGGCCGCCGCCGGTGGCGCGCAGGCGGTCGGCCATGATCCGGTAGCGGCGGTGCCGCGCACGGTCCGCCGCGCCGGTCCCGGTGAGCAGGGCGTTCTCCATGGCGTGCCAGCCGTCCGCGCCGCGCACCACGCTCAGCCTCCGGTCCACGAACTCCAGCACGGCGGCGTCGCCGTCGCGGTCGGCCACCAGGTAGTGCAGGGGCGGGCTGTCGGTGAAGTCGACGTTGTGGGCGCGGAAGACCGCGACGGCCTCGTCCACGGTGCGGGCCCGGTCCAGGACCAGGCGGTGGACGCGGACGCTGCCGGTCGTCGGGCGTCCCGGCAGCCGCGGCGGGAGCGCCGGGGACGGCAGCGAGGCCATGCCGATCGCCAGGCCGTGCTCGTTCATGCCGTCGAACGGCAGCCGCACCGCGTTCAGCAGCCGGCGGGCGACCCGCCGGTCCCGGGGGGCGCGCAGCGCCGCGTCGCGGCCGACGCCGAGGTAGGCGAGGTCCACCATCGACAGCGTCGCGGGGCCGGTGGGCGGCCGGGTGGTCAGCAGCAGCGCGGGGTGGGGGTCCCAGTCGAAGTTGCGGCCGAACACGGGGCCGTCGGGCCCGTGCCGGGCGGCGAACAGCGAGCAGGCGAACGGCGCGCGCGGCGGCGCCAGCGCCAGCGGCCTCCAGACGTCGTAGGGGCCGTACAGGGTCATCGACAGCAGCGGCAGGCCGGAATCCACCACGCGGAGGGTGGCGAGGCTGCGTTCCTCGTCGGAGGAGACGGGGGACGCGGCGGGGCGGCCGGTGGCGCAGGCCGCCGTCGCCGCGGGAACACCGAGCAGGAACGCCCGCCGCGACGGGCCGGAAGGGGTCACCCCTCCCGGTTAACACCTTCGCGGTCGGGCGGCAACGCCCGGAACGCCGCCAGGTCCTCCGGCGTGTCGATGTCGTCGGGCCGGGCCACGTCGTCGCAGGGCACCTCGGTGACCAGTTCCGGACGGGCCCGCAGGAACGCGCGCGCCCCCACGTCCCCCACGGCGGCCTCGGCGACCGCCGCGAAGTGCTCGGCGGCGACCAGCACCGGGTTGCGGGGCCGGCCGCCGTAGGTGGCGACGGCGACGCGGGCCCCGGCCTCGTAGGCGTCCACGAGACGCCGGACGGCGGCGGGCGTGACGCGCGGCTGGTCCACCAGCGCGATCACGACGGCGGGGCAGCCGGGCGGCAGCGCGGCCAGCCCGGCGCGCAGCGAGGAGCCCATGCCGGTGCGCCAGTCGTCGTTGGGCACCACGACAGCGCCGATCACCTCGACGGTCGTCGCGCCCGACACCACCAGCACCGGCGCGCAGCCGCCGTCGCGCAGCAGCCGGACGCCCCGGTCGACGAGGCGCTCGCCGTGCAGCTCCAGCAGCGCCTTGGGCCGGCCGAGCCGGCTCCCCTCCCCCGCCGCCAGCAACAGCCCGGCGGGCACCTGTGCCCCGTGCAGACTCATCCGTCGAGGGTAGCCCGGTCAGGGGTGTTCGCCGTGGATGCGGCCGGTGGTGTCGGTGAGGGGGCGGCCCGAGCCGCCCCAGCGGAGCTGGACGAGTTCGGCGGCGATCGACACGGCGGTCTCCTCGGGGGTCCGCGCGCCGAGGTCCAGGCCGATCGGGGAGCGCAGCCGGGACAGCTCGGCGTCGGTCAGGCCCGCCTCGCGCAGGCGGCGCGTCCGGTCGTCGTGGGTGCGGCGCGAGCCCATCGCGCCGACGTACCCGGCGGGCGTGCGCAGGGCGATCTCCAGGACCGGGACGTCGAACTTCGGGTCGTGGGTGAGCACGCAGATCGCGGTGCGCTCGTCGATCTCGGTGTCGGCCAGGTACTTGTGCGGCCACTTCACCACGACCTCGTCGGCGTCGGGGAAGCGCTTGGGCGTCGCGAACACCGGGCGCGCGTCGCACACGGTGACGTGGTAGCCGAGGAACTTGCCGACGCGGGCCACGGCGGCGGCGAAGTCGATCGCGCCGAACACCAGCAGGCGGGGCGGCGGCGCGAACGAGTGGACGAACACCGTCAGCTCGTCGCGGCGGCGCTCCCCCTCGGGCCCGTAGTGGCGCGGCCCGGTGAGGCCCTGGGCGAGCATGCCGCGCGCGTCGTCGTCCACGGCGGCGTCGAGGCGGGCGGCGTGCGGCTCGCCGGGGGCCAGGGAGCCGGCGGCGCGGTCGGGCCAGACGACGCGGCGCGCGCCGACCCGGCCGGGCCCGGCGACGACGGTGGCGGTCGCGACCGGCCGCCGTTCCCGGATCGCGGCGGCGACCTCGGGGAACTCGGGGAACGTCGCGGGACCGACCGGCTCGACCAGCACGTCCAGGACGCCGCCGCAGGTCAGGCCGACCGCGAACGCGTCGTCGTCGCTGACCCCGTAGCGCCGCACGACCGGCACGCCGGTCGCCATGACCTGCTGGGCCAGCTCGTAGACCGCGCCCTCCACGCAGCCGCCCGACACGCTCCCGGCTGCCTCGCCGTCGGGCGACACCGCCATCGCCGCGCCGGGCGGGCGCGGCGCGCTGCGGAAGGTGCCCACGACGGTGGCCAGGCCGAACGTGCGCCCCTCCCGGTACCAGGCAGTGATGTCGTCGAGCACGTCACGCATGCGCGCCTCCGATGATGCGGGCCAGCTCCTCCAGGGCGGCCAGGCTGTGCCCGGAGGTGAAGTCGTCGATGTGGGGCAGGGCGGCGGCCATGCCCGCGGCGAGGGGTTCGTACCCGGGCCGGGCCTTGTGCGGGTTGGCCCACACGGTGCGGTGGGCCAGGCGGCGCAGGCGGGCCATCTGCTCGCCGAGCAGGGAGGGGTCGCCGCGTTCCCAGCCGTCGGAGGCGATGACGACGATCGCGCCGCGGGCCAGGCCGCGCTGCCCGAACCGGTCCAGGAACTCCTTGAGCTCCTCGCCCAGGCGGGTGCCGCCGCTCCAGTCGGGGATCGCCGCCGACGCCGCCGCCAGGGCGGTGTCGGGGTCGCGGTGCCGCAGCTCGCGGGTGAGGCGGGTCAGGCGGGTGCCGACGCTGAACGTCTCCACCGCGCGCCCGCCCGACCGCGCGGCGGCGTGCGCGAACCGCAGCAGCGCGTCGGCGTAGGGCGCCATCGAGCCGCTGACGTCGATCAGCAGCACGACGCGGCGGGGACGGGTGCGGTGGGCGCGGTGCCGCAGCCGGGCGGTCTCGCCGCCGCGCCGCAGGGTCTCGCGGACGGTGCGGGCCGGGTCGAGGCGTCCCCGGTGGGCGGGGGCGAAGCGGCGGGAGCGGCGGCGCTCGACGGCGGCGTCCAGCAGCGCGATGAGGCGGTCGACCTCGGCGCGTTCGGCGGGGGTGAGGCGGGCGACGTCGCGGGTGCGCAGCACCTCGGTGGGGCTGGCGGTGGCCGGGCGCAGGTCCTCGGCGGGCTCGGCGTCGCCGTCGGCGCGGGGACGCGGGACGGCCGCGTACCGGGTCACGGCGGGCGGCCGGCGGCCGGGGCGCGGGGTCTCGCCGGAGAAGTAGGCGGCGAAGCAGCGGTTGTAGCGGGCGATGTCGTCGGGGTCGGCGCACAGCGTCAGCCGTCCCGCCCAGTACACGTCGGCGGGGTCGAGCACGTCGAGGTGGTCCAGGGCGGCGAGCATCGCCTGGACGCGCTCGGGGTCGGCGGTCCCGCCCGCCGCCCGCAGGGTCCGCGCGAACCCCACCACCGTCCCGACGACGTCGCGGGCGCTCATCCGCCGTTGAGGAGGGCGTCCAGGCCGCGGGCGGTGACCCGGTCCTGGTCCTCGCGGTACTTCAGGACCGTGCCGAGCGTGACGGCGGCGGTGTCGGGGTCGAGTTCGCGGACGCCGAGGGTGACCAGGGCCTCGGTCCAGTCGAGGGTCTCGGCGACGCCGGGCGGCTTCAGCAGGTCGGCGGTGCGCAGCCGCTGCGCGGCGCGGGCGACCTGCCCGGCGAGGCGGTCGGTGGCGGCGGGCAGGCGGCGGCGGATGATGGCGACCTCGCGGTCGAACGTCGGGTGCTCCAGCCAGTGGTACAGGCAGCGGCGCTTGAGGGCGTCGTGGACCTCGCGGGTGCGGTTGGAGGTGACCACGACGACCGGGGGGCGTTCGGCGCGGACGGTGCCGATCTCGGGCACGGAGATCGTGAAGTCGCTCAGCACCTCCAGCAGGAACGCCTCGAACTCGTCGTCGGCGCGGTCGATCTCGTCCACCAGCAGCACGCTGGGGGCGGTCTCCAGGGCGCGCAGCAGCGGCCGGGCCAGCAGGAACCGCCGGTCGTACAGCTCGCCCTCCAGCCGCCGGACGTCGTCGATCCCGGCGGCCTCGGCGGCGCGCAGGTGCAGCAGCTGGCGCGGGAAGTCCCAGTCGTAGAGGGCCTGGGAGGCGTCCAGGCCCTCGTAGCACTGGAGCCGGATCAGCGGCGCGCCCAGCACCGCCGCGAGGGTCTTGGCCAGCTCGGTCTTGCCGACGCCCGCCTCCCCCTCCAGGAACAGCGGCCGCCCCATGCGCAGCGCCAGGAAGCACGCGGTGGCCAGGCCGTCGCCGCAGAGGTAGGCGTGCCGGTCGAGGAGGGCCGCCAGTTCCGCCGGGGATTCCGGGAGCGTCGGAGTGTGCGCCACGCCACACAGGCTACCCGCCCATAAAACATGTTAATTAAGTAGGGAAAGTTGACTTCCTGGTCGATGACCAGCAGCATCGGGGGCATGGACGCTGATCTCACCGACGAGTCCGTCTACGAACGCGTCCGCGCCGGTCGGCTCACCCGGCGCGGACTGCTGCGGCTGTCGGCGGGGGCGGCGGGCGCGGTGCTCGCCGCCCCCGACCGCGCGCTCGCCGCTCCCGGACCCGCGCCCGCCGCCCCCGCGACCGGGATCGTCAAGCCGCTGCCGCCCGAACTGTTCGTCCCGCACGGCACCAACGCCGAGATGCGATGGGAGGCGATGCGCGGACGGGGACACCTCACCCCCGCCGACCGGTTCTTCGTCCGCAACCACGTCGCCACCCCGCGCGTCGACGCGCGCACCTGGCGGCTGAAGCTGTGGGGCGACGGCCTGCACCGCTCCCCCACCGAGGAACGCCCCGTCGAGTTCACCTACGAGGACCTGCTCGGGATGCGCGCCGAGACGCTGACGGCGTTCATCGAGTGCACCGGCAACGCCCGCAGCCTCTACGCCTCCCAGCAGGGGCAGCAGGTGTCGGGCACGCCGTGGGGCCTCGGCGCGGTCGGCGTCGCGCGCTGGCGGGGCGTGCGGCTGGCGACCGTCCTGGAACGTGCCGGACTGCTCCGCGAGGCCGTTGACCTGCTGCCGCGCGGACTCGACGCCGACTACGTGGACAAGGGCGAGAACCTCGGCCGCGTCCGGCGTCCCCTGCCGGTGGCCAAGGCGCTCAAGGACGTGCTGCTGGCCTACGAGATGAACGGCGCTCCCCTGCCGCCCGACCACGGCTACCCGGTCCGCCTGGTGGTGCCGTCGTGGGTGGGGATCGCGTCCATCAAGTGGCTCGGCGACATCCAGGTGTCCACGAGGCCGCTGTACTCGCCCTGGAACACCCGCTTCTACCGGATGTTCGGCCCGGACCACCCGCCCGAGGGCGGCGCGCCGCTGACGCGGATGAACATCAAGAGCGCGTTCGAGCTGCCGTTCGACGCGGTCCTGGCGGCGGGGCGCACCCACCTGCTGACCGGGCGTTCCTGGTCCGGCAACGGCCGCGTCCGCTCGGTGGCGGTCAGCGCGGACGGCGGCGCGACCTGGCACCGCGCCCGCCTCCACGGTCCCCGCCCGGCGCGCGGCTGGGTGCGCTGGGAGCTGCCGTGGCGGCCGCACGCCCCCGGCCGCTACGAGCTGCTGGCCCGCGCCACCGACGAGACCGGCGCGACCCAGCCCGCCACCGCCCCCTACAACACGTTCGGCTACCTGTTCGGCGCGGTCGTCCGCCACCCGGTCACCGTCCGATGATCCCCGCGAGGAGCCTCCATGGCGCTGTGGAAGCCCGATCCCACGTTCTACGCCTCACCCCGGGACGCGGTGAACGCGCCGCCGGAGAAGCTCGCCTACGTGGCGGCGTTCGACCGTTCGGCGGCGAGGCCCGACGCCATCGCGGTCCTGGACGTGGATCCGGCGTCGGGGTCCTACGGGTCGGTCGTGGGCTGGACGGACCTGCCCCACACCGGTGACGAGCTGCACCACTTCGGGTGGAACGCGTGCAGCAGCGCGCTGTGCCCGTACGCGCCGCACCCGCACGTGGAACGCCGCTACCTGATCGTGCCGGGCCTCCGCTCCTCGCGGATCTACGTCATCGACACCAAGGAGCAGCCGACCAGTCCCCAGATCGTGAAGGTGCTGGAGGCCGGCGAGCTGGCCGAGCGCGCGGGGTACTCGCGCCCGCACACCGTGCACTGCGGGCCGGAGGGGCTGTACGTCACCGCGCTCGGCGGCGCCAACGGCGAGGACGGCCCGGGCGGGATCGCGCTGCTGGACCACACCTCGTTCGAGGTGCTGGGCCGCTGGGAGGTGGACCGGGGCCCGCAGCGCCTGGCCTACGACGCCTGGTGGCACATCGCGCACGACGTGCTGGTCACCTCCGAGTGGGGCACCCCGTCGATGGTCGAGGACGGCGTGGACGCCGAACTGCTGCTGAACCGCCGGTACGGCCACTCCCTGCACTTTTGGGACCTGCGCAAACGCCGCCACATCCAGAGCGTGGACCTGGGCGACGAGCACCAGATGGTCCTGGAGCTGCGCCCGGCGCACGACCCGACGAAGCAGTACGGCTTCGTCGGCGTCGTCGTGAGCGTGGAGGACCTGTCGGCCTCGGTCTGGGTGTGGCACCGCGACGGCGGCCGCTGGGCGGCGAAGAAGGTCATCACGATCCCCGCCGAACCGGCCGACGCCGCCGCGCTGCCGCCGGTGATCCGGCCGTTCGGCGCGGTCCCGCCGCTGGTCACCGACATCGACCTGTCGGTGGACGACCGGTGGCTGTACGTCTCCTGCTGGGGCACCGGCGAGCTCAGGCGCTACGACGTGTCCGACCCGTTCCACCCGGTGGAGGCGGGTTCGGTCCGCATCGGCGGCATCGTGAACCGCACCCCCCACCCGGCCCGCCCCGACCTGCCCCTGTCCGGCGGCCCGCAGATGGTGGAGGTCAGCCGCGACGGCAGGCGCGTCTACGTCACCAACAGCCTCTACGGCTCGTGGGACGACCAGTTCTACCCCGACGGCGTGGGCGCGTGGATGGCCAAGCTCGACGCGACCCCCGACGGTCTCACCTTCGACGAGCGCTTCTTCCCCCACGACGACGACTGGCGCGGCCTGCGCCCGCACCAGACCCGCCTGCAGGGCGGCGACGCCTCCTCCGACTCCTACTGCTACCCGTGACGGCCGGCTCCCTTGCCGCGCTGGTGGCCCTGGGCGCGTTCCACGGTCTGAACCCGGGCATGGGCTGGCTGTTCGCGGTGGCCCGGGGCCTCCAGGAACGCGACCGCTCGCGCGTGCTGCAGTCGCTGCCCGCCATCGCGGCGGGCCACGCGGCGTCGGTGGGCGCGGTGGCGATCCTGGTCGGCCTGACCCGCTCGGTCGTGACGACGCGCGCCATCGCGGTCGGCGGCGGCGCGGCGCTGGTGGCGTTCGGCCTGTGGCGCCTGCTGTCGCGCCGCCACTTCCGCTGGGTCGGCATGAAAATCTCGCTGTGGCAGCTGGCGGCCTGGTCGTTCCTGATGTCCTCGGCCCACGGCGCGGGCCTGATGCTGCTGCCGGTCCTGACCGGCGCCCCCGCGCCGCCCGGCCACGACCACGGCCTGACGGCGGGCCTGTCCGCGGGGCTGTTCGTGACGGGCGTCCACACCCTGGCGATGTTCGCGACGGCGGGGACGATAGCCGTCCTGGTCTACGAGGTGGTCGGCCTGACGATCCTCCGCCGGGCCTGGCTGAACATGGACCGCCTGTGGGCCGCGGCCCTGATCGGAGCCGGGACCACCACCCTCCTCACCGCCTAACGCACCCGCCGCCCGGCGACAGAGAGATCAATGCCGATGTCGAACGGCACGGCCACCTTCAACCGGTCGCGATGGATGCCCGCGACGCCGTAGCCACCGGTGGCGGGGTCGCGTTCGTAGACGTACACGACCGTCTGGCCGTTGACCTTCTCCACCCGCCAGTAGTGAGGAATGCCGGCGGCGGCGTACTTTCGCGGTTTGGTGTCGCGGTCCCGGTCCTCGGAGTCCGGCGAGACGACCTCGACGGCGAGCACGAGGTCGTCGGCGAAGTAGTGGGTGGACGGGTCCTCGCGGTCGTACGCCTCGGCGGTCACGATCAGGACGTCCGGTTCCGGCATCTGCCGCCTGGCCAGCCTGACCGCCATCTCCCGGTCCGCCCGGAGCCCGTCCGGCGCCTGCCGGTCCAGTTCGGCGAGCAGCAGATTGATCACTCTGCCGTGCCATTTCTCCTGCGGACTCACGAAGACGAGACTCCCGTCGATCAACTCCGTGTGCCGGGGAAGTCCGCGCATCCGCAGAAAGTCATCAGCGGTGAACCCGCCCGGCGGGGGCAGGAGCCAGTCTGGCACCGACGAGTCACCCATGCCGTCACTTTCCGCTAGAAGCATGCTCCGAAGTGTAGCCATGGCCGTAATTCCAGGCTTGGTATACACCAAGCTTCGCACCACTGGGCCGAGCTTTGCCCGCGCAGCTATGCAC
The DNA here is from genome assembly GCF_001552175.1 of Actinomadura kijaniata NBRC 14229. Taxonomy (GTDB): domain Bacteria; phylum Actinomycetota; class Actinomycetes; order Streptosporangiales; family Streptosporangiaceae; genus Spirillospora; species Spirillospora kijaniata. The sequence goes on along the minus strand of NZ_BCQR01000128.1, from coordinate 22,563 downwards.
CTCGTACCCACTCACCGGTGACAGCCCACCGGCACCAGCGCGACGAACTTGAACCCTTCGTTCTTTTCGATCACATTCGGGGGATTCGAGTTGCTTGGCGATCAAGAAGCTGAGACTCTCCGCTCGTTCCCCTTCCCTAGTGAACGAGGTGGTTTGTGAGGTCTTCCGCGCGTTGTGCGGTGGCCGTGGCGCTCGCCGCGCCCATGGTCGCCGTGCCGGTGGCGACCGCCCACGCCGAGCCCGCCGTCTCCGCCAAGGCGGGGCCGTCGGGGGTCTACGCCAAGTCGGCGCTGCTGCTCGACGTCGGCGCCAAGAAGGTCCGGTGGAGCCGGTCGCCCCACACCAAGCGGCGCATCGGCAGCATCACCAAGGTGATGACGGCCTATGTGGTCATCAAGTCCGGCAACCTGGACCGCAAGATCACCGTTCAGCGCAAGCACGTCGACTACCTGCGCGGCAACGGCGCGGGCGGCAGCTCGGCCGGGCTCGTGGTCGGCGACCGGCTCACGGTGCGGCAGCTGCTGCGCGCCCTGATGCTGCCGTCGGGGTGCGACGCGGCCTACGTGCTGGCCGACGCCTACGGGCCCGGCTGGAAGGGCTTCGTCGCCAAGATGAACAAGACGGCCCGCGGCCTGAAGATGACCAACACGAAGTACGCCAACTTCGACGGCATCGACTGGAAGGGGGCCACGATGTACTCGACGGCCTACGACCAGACCAGGCTCGCCGCCGCCGCGATGAAGCTCAAGGAGTTCCGCTCCGTCGTCGGCACCAGGTCCTACCGGGTGCCGCCGACCAGCACCACGCACATCTACAACTGGACGAACACCAACGCCCTGCTCGGCAAGTACAAGGGCATGACCGGCGTCAAGACCGGCTTCACCAACATGGCGGGCGCCTCGTTCATGTTCGGTGCCAAGCGGGGCGGTCGTGAGCTGGTCGGGATCGTCCTGAACAGCGGCAGCGGCAGCTACAAGAGCCGCCGCTTCACCGACGCCTCCAAGATCCTCAACTGGGGCTTCGGGGTCCGCTCCGCCGACCTGCCGGTCATGTCGCGGAGCCTGGACGACGGCCGCTTCGACTAGGTCGTCGGCGGGGAACCGCCGAACCAGGTGCGGACACCACGAAGGGCGCCCACGGCCGGTGCGTGAAGACGGGCCTGGGCGCCCTTCCGGCCGCACCGTACGTCCATCTGGACGGTCACGTCCCGCCTTCGCGGCGACGACAGCGGGTCGCGCCGGGCGGGCCCGGGTCCCTGTTCCCGCACCTGCCCGGTCAGTACGCCATGCCGCCGCAGCGCCGCCCGGCCCTCCACCGGCGAAGGCCCCGGCGGCCACCCTCGACAGCGGCACGCGGTGCCCGTTCCTCTCGTGAGACCCGTCGGTGAACGCCGTCATCCGCTGCCACGAGCGGCCGCTTGTCGCCCTGATCCTTCTCGCCACCCCGCCCGGACGAGCCGGCGGCTGCGCCGATCACGGGCGTCCGAAAGGTCCTGTCACTTTCTGAGGGATGACGATCGGAAAAGTAGGGTGCGTGGAACGCATGTTGTGCATGGCGCGCACTCGATGGCTAGCATACGGATCATGCGCGCCCCCGACGCCCCCATCGCCCCGCCACCCTCGCGAGGCCCGGCGCGCGGCCCGCGAGGGGAGGGGTGACCGCCGCCTCCCGCCGGGCCGAGCGGCTCCGGCACGGTCGACGCGTCACCCACCGTCACAGGTCCGGCCGCCGGACCCGCGACCCCGGACCGGCCCCCGGACGCCGCGTTCGCGACGCGGGCCGACAGGGCCGCCGGGCCCACAGGAGAGGATCGTCATGACAAGGTCAGGGGACAGTCGGCGGCCGAAGACGACGCAACGCCGCAACCACCGGGTGGGGCCGCTGCGCTTCAACGACGAAGAGCTGCGCGCCGTGAGGCAGGCGGCGGACAAGGCGGGGCTCTCCCTGGGCGCGTACGCGACCGAGGCGGTGGTCAGGGCCGCGTACGCCGAACTGAACGGCACGCCCAGCGAAAGCGAACGCCTGGAGGCGCTGCGCGATATCCAGATCGGCCTGGCGCGCCTTCTGAAAAATCCCCACCAAACAGGGCCCGGTGATCCGCTGGACCGGCTCACCGGAACGCTCACCGAAATTCTCGACACCATTCAGCGCGACAGACGCTGAATGGCTTCCCGTGTCCGGCCAAACGTCGGGCACCTCTCGGCCTTGACACCGAGCCGCATTCGGTATAGCCGGATCGTCTCCCTAGTCACAACGCCGCTACTCTCTGCCACTGGAAACCGGACGGGTTTGAACCTGTCCAGCAGCAAGCCCGAAACAGGGGTCTCGTGTCGGACATGTCATGAATCATGTCTGACAAATTTTGATGAGAAAGTAAAATTTTCATTAAGTGCCCAGCCCCGTCCCCCGACAAGAGGTGTGTGACTTACATCACAGAGCTTGTGATCTTCTCTTGACGAGTTTCCCTTGTTAGCTTCGCTTCGGTCGCGCACCGGACGGAACACCGGGACGGGACGAACACGGATGGAGGGCACGGGGATTCCTTTCAGGGCATTGCCCACATCGATCGAACAAAACCTTCGGCCAAAGAACTTTATGGCCGTGCCACGGACCCGTGACGCGCCGTGACGACAATCACGAGCACGGCCGGTGGCCACAACGGAACACCACCCCACAGCGCCATGGGGCGACCGTTCTGCGATATTGCCCAACCTTCGATTCTTGATCGTCAAGCATGGCTCCCCTCAACATGCACGGATATCTGGAGGTCGCAATTGCGGTACGAGATTCTGGGGCCGGTACAGATCCTGACGGACAACGAGAGATCCTCCGTTGGAACGTACAAAATGGAGGTCCTGCTGCGCACCCTCCTGATCCGCAACGGACAGGTGGTGTCCCTGGACCAGCTCACGCAGGAGCTGTGGGGTGAGACGCCCCCGGTCCGGGCCGGCGCCTCCCTGCACGTCTACGTGTCGCAGCTTCGCAAGGTCCTCAACAAGTTCAGCCTGAACAGCGACGTGATCACCACCCGCGCCCCCGGATACATCCTGAACCTGGGGCGGGACGAGCTCGACCTCAACCTCTTCCTGTCCCTGTCGGAGAAGGGGCGGCTGCAGCTGAGCATGCACGACCACGCCGCCGCGGCCGAGACCCTGACCAAGGCGCTGGAACTCTGGCGCGAACCGGTGCACGCCTCCTCCTACGAGGGGCCGATCATCCGGGAGTTCGCCAACTGGACCGAGGAGTTCCGGGTCGAGTGCGTCGAACTGCTGGCCCGGGCGCTGCTGGCCTCCGACCAGACCAGCGAGGCGATCCGCATTCTCTACTCCCTGATCTCCGAATATCCGCTGCGCGAGGATCTGTACGCCTTTCTCATGGAGGCGCTCAGCCGGTCCGGGCGGCGGGCGGACGCGCTGGAGGTCTACCGGACGGCGCGGAACCGCATCCGCGACGAACTGGGTCTGGAACCGTGCAAATTCCTGCAGGAGACCCAGGAACTGGTACTGAACGACCGGATGGACGAGCTCAGGATCATGCGTTCCCGGCATGACGGGAGCATGTGGGCGCGCGCCATGTGACCGTTGGCGTCACCGTTCCCTCTCCCTACCGAAGGACATGTGAATGAGCGGTATCGAGATCGAGGAGATGTCGGTCGCGGGGGCCTTCCGGATCAGGCCGACGCAGATTCCGGACCGGCGAGGCAGATTCTACGAGTCGTGGCGGTTCAGCGAGTTGCTGCAACAGGCCGGTCACCCCTTCGAGATCCGTCAGGTGAACTACTCGGTGTCCCGGAAGAACACGCTCCGGGGAATTCACGGCACCACCATTCCGCCGGGGCAGACGAAACTGGTCACCTGCGTCCGGGGCGCCGCGCTGGACGTGGCGGTCGACCTGCGGGTCGGGTCGCCGACGTTCGGCCGGTTCGACGTGACGCTCCAGGAGGCGGGGAGCGGGATCGGCGTCTATCTCGCCGACGGCATCGGGCACGCCTTTCTCGCCCTCACCGACGACACGTGCATGAACTACCTCTGCGGCGCCGAGTACGTGCCCGGCACCATGATCGATGTCCAGGCGCTCGATCCGGCGCTGGGCATCCCCTGGGAACTGGACGGCCCGCCGATCATGTCCGACAAGGACGCGGCCGCGCCGACCCTCGCCGAGGCGGCCGAACGCGGGCTGCTCCCGACCTACGAGCAGGCGCGGGCGGCACGGGCCCCGCACCTTCTCTGAGCCGGGCGGTGCGCTCCGCGACACCCCCGCTCGCCCACGAAACCTTTCTAGGGGAGTTCCGATGGAGAATCCGGCGAACGCCAATCCGATCCGGGTCGGAGTGATCGGGTGCGCCGACATCGCGTGGCGGCGAGCGCTGCCGGCGCTGGAGGCCGAACCGCTCACCGAGGTCACGGCCATCGCCAGCCGGCGGTGGGACCGGGCCAAACGGTTCACCGAGCGGTTCGGCGGCGAACCGGTGGAGGGCTACCCGGCGCTTTTGGAACGTGACGATGTCGACGCGGTGTACGTCCCGCTGCCCGCCGTGCTGCACGCCGAGTGGATCGACCGGGCGCTCCGGGCGGGCAAGCACGTGCTGGCGGAGAAGCCGCTCACCACCGACCGCCCGCAGGCCGAACGGCTGTTCGCGGTGGCCCGGGAACGGGGGCTGCTGCTGATGGAGAACTTCATGTTCCTCCACCACCCCCAGCACCGGCAGGTCGCGGACATGCTGGACGAGGGCGTCATCGGCGAGATCCGCTCGTTCGCCGCCAGCTTCACGATCCCGCCGAAGCCGCAGGGCGACATCCGCTACCAGGCCGACGTGGGCGGCGGGGCACTGCTGGACATCGGCGTGTACCCGATCCGCGCCGCCGGTCTGTTCCTCGGCGCGGACCTGGAGTTCGTGGGCGCGGTGCTGCGGCACGAGCGGGACCGGGACGTGGTGGTCGGCGGCAACGCGCTCCTGACCACCCGCCAGGGCGTGACCGCGCAGCTCACCTTCGGGATGGAGCACGCCTACACCAACAACTACGAGTTCCGGGGCAGCACCGGCCGGCTGTGGATGAACCGCGTCTTCACTCCCCCGGCGACCTACCAGCCCGTCGTCCACATCGAACGGCAGGACCACGCCGAGCAGTTCGTCCTGCCCGCGCACGACCAGTTCGCCAAGAGCATCCGCGCCTTCGCCCAGGCGGTCCTCAGCGGCGAGCACCCGCGGGAGTGGTCGGAGGACTCGCTGCGCCAGGCGTCCCTGGTCGACGCCGTCCGGACGGGGGCGCGCGACATCTACTTCCCCTGACCCGGGTTTAGGGGCGTTTCAGGAGCCCGCGGTTTGATCGAACCGCACTCGGCGGTGTCGGCACAAACGCAAGGGATCCTGTCATGCGGGTTCTGTTCACCTCGGCCACCTTCGCATCGCACCTCTACCCGCTCGTCCCCCTGGCGTGGGCGTTCCGCGCGGCGGGGCACGAGGTCCGGGTGGCCGTCCAGCCACCTCTCCTCGGCGAGGTGACCGCGGCGGGCCTGCCCGCCGTCGAGGCCGGGGGCGACCTGGACTTCATCGTCGAGCTGAAGCAGGCCGTCGGCAGTGCGCTGGCGGAGTCCGGGGGCGCGCCACCGACCCTGGAGCAGATCATGGTCCCGCACGTGCGGGCCGCCGCGGCCGTCGCGGCCGACCTGGTCCCCTTCGCCCGGCGCTGGGCCCCGGACCTGGTGGTCGCCGATCCCGCCGCGTTCGTCGCGCCGGTGGTCGCCCGGGCCGCCGGGGCGCCGCTGGCGCTGAACACCTGGGGGCCGATGCCGGCCGACCTGTGGTCGCACCTGACGTCCGAGCGCGCGGTGCGCGAGAACTGGCCGAAGACGCTGGTCGCGTTCCTCGACGAGTGGGACGCGCCGCTCGGGCCCGACTACGCGGCGTACTGCGTGGACCCGTGCCCGGACGAGCTGCTCGCGGTCCGGATGCCGAACCGGTACCCGGCGCGGTTCGTGCCGTACGGCCGGGCCGCCGTCGCGCCGTCCTGGCTGGCCGAGCCCGCGGGACGGCCCCGGGTGTGCATCACCTGGGGCACCACCAACGGCGCGTTCCTGGGGGCCGACGCGCTGGCCGCGCCGCTGACGATCATCGACGCGCTGACCGCGCTGGACGTGGAGGTGGTGGCGGCGCTCGGCAAGGCCGGTGCCGAGCTGCTCGGCGACCGCCGCGAACGGGTCCGGGCGGTCGACTGGATGCCGCTGTCGACGCTGCTGCCGACCTGCGACGCGCTCGTCAGCCAGGGCGGTCCCGGCACGGTCCTGGCCGCCGTCGCGCACGGGGTGCCGCAACTGGTCGTGCCGTCCATCAGCGCCCAGCCGCTGGGCGCCGAGCTGCTGGCGGCGAGCGGGGCGGGCCTGTCGCTCACCCCCGGGGAGCTCACCGCCGAGTCGGTCACCGCGGCGATGTCGGAGCTGCTCACCGGGGCGTCCGTCCGCGACGCCGCCCGGACGCTGGGCGAGCGGAACGCCGCCCGGCCCTCCCCGGCCGAGATCGCCAGGACGCTGGAGGCTCTGGTCCGGGGGTAGCACGACGGTCCGAGGACGGCACGACGGCGGCCGGCCACCGGGGATCCGGTGGCCGGCCGCCGTGCCGACCGGCGCCCGCCTAGCCGGGCAGCCGTCCCACCAGGTGGAACATCCGCGCGGTGGACGGGTAGGGCGCCCGCTCCGCCAGCGTGTGCTCCAGCTTCTCCAGCCGGGCGAAGAACTCCGGGTCGTACTTGATCTCGTTGTCCGCGATCAGGTGGCAGACGCTGAGCACGCCGTGGTGGCCGACGACGTCCAGGCCCGCGTCGCGGAAGTGGCCGCCGATCTCGTCCGCGGTCAGGACCGGCACGTCCGCGCCGTACACCTGGTTGGGCTTGGTCGAGGAGTCCACGGCGCGCAGCGCGGCGTCCAGGTCGAGTTCGCGGACGGCCGCCTCCAGCGGGACGGCGACGGCGTTCGGACCGACCACCGACAGCAGGCCGCCCGGCCGGAGACGCCGCGCGATCGCCCGCACCACGACGGCGCGGTCCGGAACGTACTGCAGCAGGTTGTGGCAGAGGAGCAGGTCGAAGTCCTGGTCGGGGAACAGCTCGGGGACGTCGTGCGCGTCGCCCTCCCGGACCTCGATCCGGTCGGCGACCCCCCGCTCGGCCGCGAGCTCCTCGGCCCCGGCGAGGGAGATCGGCGCCGAGTCCAGGACGGTGACGTGGTGGCCGCGCAGGGCCAGCCGGACGGCGTCGCGGCCGTTGCCGCCCGCGACGTCCAGCACGCGCAGCGGACGGTCGCCGAGATGGCGGGCCAGGTTGGCCTCGACGACCGAGTACCGCAGTTGCCCCCACGGCGTCTCCTGCCACTGCTGGAAGTTGGCGAGGCGGTGGTCGAAATGCGCGCTGTCGAGCATGCTGCCTCCGAGGCGAGGACCGGCCGGGAACGGCCCGGCCGGGAATGTCGTCGGTCCGGCCATGGATATCCCGGCCCACTAAAGCTCCGCTAAACCTGGAGCGCCGCGTCAGGTTTAGTGCGCGTTTAGCCCGACCCGGCAGAATCAGTGGCACGCGGTCGCCGACGGCGCGCCATTCAGGCCCCCCGGAGACGAAAAGACCACGGTCGGCACGGTACGAGCGGGAGAGGTGCTGTGATCAACGTAACCCAGCCCAGCATCGGCGCGGAGGAACTGGCCGCCGTGGGCGAGGTCTTCGACAGCAAGTGGCTCGGGTCCGGCCCGCGGACCCAGGAATTCGAGGAGCAGTTCGCCCGGTTCCTCGGGGTGCCGGCCGAGAACGTGCTGTTCCTCAATTCGGCGACCTCCGGCCTCTTCCTCACGGTCGAGCTGCTCGGCATCGGGCCGGGCGACGAGGTCGTGCTGCCGTCGAACGGGTTCGTCGCCAACGCCAACTCCGTGGTGGACGCCGGGGCCCGCCCGGTGTTCTGCGACGTGGGCGACGACCTCAACCCCCGGGTGGAGGACGTGGCCGCCGTGCTCACACCGCGCACCAGGGCGGTGGTGATCCTGCACTACGGCGGCTATCCCGGCGAGGTGGAGAAGATCGCCGCGCTGTGCGCCGAACGCGGCGTGGCGCTGGTGGAGGACGCGGCCGTGTCGATCGCGTCCAGCGTGCACGGCCGGATGTGCGGCACGTTCGGGGACTTCGGCGTGTGGAGCCTGGACGCCCGCAAGGTCATCACCACCGGCGACGGCGGCATGCTGTACGTGCGGGACCCCGAGACCGCGCGCCGCGCGCGGCGGCTGGCCTACCACGGGCTGGAGGACCGCAGCTCGTTCACCACCGCCGCCAGGTCGCCGCACCTGTGGTGGAGCTTCGACATCGAGGACGTGGGCCGCCGCCTGATCGGCAACGACATCACCGCGGCGATCGGCCAGGTGCAGCTCGGCAAGCTCGCCGGGTTCGTGGCGCGGCGCCGCGAGATCGCCCGGCGGTACGACGCGGCGCTGGGCGACGTCCCGGGCATCCGGATCCCGCCGCCACTGCCGGACGGGCACGCCTCGACGCACTACTTCTACTGGGTGCGGTTCGACAGCACCGCCATCCGGGACGGGGTGAGCGAGGACCTGCTCGCCAGAGGCATCTACACCTCCTACCGCTACTACCCCCTGCACCGGGTCCGGCGGTACGGCGCCACCGACGCCGTGCTGCCGCGGACGGACGAGGTGTCGGACACCGCCCTGCTGCTTCCGGCGCACCAGTCGCTGCTCGACGAGGAGGTCGACCGGGTGGCGCGGGAGGTGGTCAGGGCGGTCGAGGCCCGGCGTGACCCGGCCGCCTGACCGCGGCGCTCCGGGAGCACCCCATGGCGACGCGCCGCGCTGAACCGCCCCACGGCCTGCTCGACCCCGACCGGGACGCCCCCGACCCGGGCGGCCTCCGGCGCGTGCTGGGGCACTTCGCCACCGGCGTCGCCCTGGTCACCGGGCTCGACGCGGGGAAGCCGGTGGGGCTGCTGGTCAACTCCTTCACCTCCGTCTCCCTGGAACCGCCGCTGATCGCGTTCTGCGTCGCGCACACCAGCTCCAGCTGGCCCCGGCTGCGCGCGGGAGGGCGGCACTGCGTCAGCTTCCTCGCCGCCGACCAGCGGGAGCAGGCGCACCGGCTCGCCGCGTCGGGCGACGCCAAGTTCCGCGGACTGGCGTGGTCGCCCTCGCCGTCCGGGCTGCCCCTGCCCGACGGCGCGCTGGCCTGGCTGGAGTGCGCGGTCGAGGCCGAGCACCCGGCGGGCGACCACGTCATCGTGGTCGCCCGGGTGCACCGCATGGGCCGGTCCGGGGCCGTGCCGCACCCCGGGCCGCTGGTGTTCTACCGCGGCGGCTACGGGCGGTTCACCACCGAATAACGCGGGCCGGGCCGCGCAAGCCGCCTCTTAGAACTCCTTAAGAAGCCTTTTGTACCTCGTCAATAGGCTGGTCAGCGATTGCATTCTGCGACTCGGCTTCGAACACAGAGGTGTCGCCCGTGAAGGGGATCATTCTGGCCGGGGGAACAGGAACGCGTCTCCATCCGCTGACCGTCGCCCTCTCCAAACAATTGCTTCCGGTTTACGACAAGCCCATGATCTACTATCCGCTCTCCACGCTCATGCTGGGCGGCGTTCGGGACATTCTCATCATTTCCACGCCGGCGGACCTGCCGATGTTCCGCCGGGTGCTCGGCGACGGCGGCGACCTGGGCCTGCGGTTCTCCTACGCCGTGCAGCCGCGGCCCGCCGGGATCGCCGACGCCTTCCGGGTCGGCGCGGACTTCATCGGCTCCGATCCGGTCTCCCTCATCCTGGGCGACAACATCTTCCACGGCCGGGAGCTGCCGGGCACGCTGGCCGAGAGCATGGTCGACGTCGACGGCTGCACGCTGTTCGGCTACACGGTGCCCGACCCGCGGCCCTACGGCGTGGTGGAGAAGGACGCCGACGGCCGTCTGGTCGGCATCGAGGAGAAACCGGCCCGGCCGCGCGGCTCGGAGATCGTGACGGGGCTGTACGTCTACTCCAACGACGTGGTCGAGATCGCCCGCCGGATCGCCCCGTCGGCCCGCGGCGAACTGGAGATCACCGATGTGAACCGCGTCTACCTCGACCAGGGCCGGGCGCGGCTGCGGTCCCTGGGCGAGGACTGCACGTGGCTGGACGCCGGCACCTACGACGGCCTGCTGGACGCGGCGCGGTTCGTGCGGGAGGAGCAGCTCCGGGGGCCCCGGATCGGCTGCCTGGAGGAGATCGCGCTCCACCGGGGCTACATCGACGCGGACGCCTGCCACGCCCTCGGCCGCAGGCAGAAGAACTCGGGCTACGGCCGGTACGTGATGAGGATTTCAGGCAAGAGCGACCAAGGCGGTTCGAGACATGTCATTCACTGACCGCGTGGTGGTCACCGGCGGGGCCGGGTTCATCGGGTCGCACTACGTGCGGCAGCTGGTGACCGGCGCGTACCCGGCGTTCGCCGACGCGTCCGTCGTCGTCCTCGACAAGCTGACCTACGCGGGCAACGAGGAGAACCTCGCCCCCGTCTCCGACGACCGGCGGTTCGAGCTGGTGGTCGGGGACGTCTGCGACGGCGAGCTGCTGGCCGAGGTCCTGCCGGGGGCGGACGTCGTGGTGCACTTCGCCGCCGAGTCCCATGTGGACCGCTCGATCGTCGGCTCGACCGACTTCATGCAGACCAACGTGCTGGGCACCCACAGCGTGTTCCAGGCGTGCCTGGACGCCGGGGTGAAGCGGGTCGTCCAGGTGTCCACCGACGAGGTCTACGGCTCGATCGAGGCCGGTTCGTGGACCGAGGACGAGCCGCTCGAACCGAACTCGCCCTACTCGGCGTCCAAGGCCGCCGCCGACCTCGTCGCCCGGTCGTTCTACCGGACCTACGGGCTGCCGGTGTGCGTGACCCGGTGCTCGAACAACTACGGCCCCTACCAGTACCCCGAGAAGATCATTCCGCTGTTCATCACCAACCTGCTGCTGGGGGAGCCGCTGCCGCTGTACGGCGACGGCGGCAACGTCCGGGACTGGCTGCACGTGGACGACCACTGCCGCGCCGTCCAGCTCGTGGTGGAGGGCGGGCGGCCGGGCCACGTCTACAACATCGGCGGCGGGACCGAGCTCACCAACCGCGAGCTCACGGCGCGGCTGCTGAAGGAGACGGGCGCGGACTGGTCCGCGGTCCGGAACGTCCCCGACCGCCCGGGACACGACCAGCGCTACTCGGTCGACTGGACGAAGATCAGCGCCGAGCTGGGCTACCTGCCGCGCGTCGGCCTGGAGACGGGGCTGGCCGAGACGGTCCGCTGGTACGTCGAGAACCGGTCCTGGTGGGAGCCGCTGCGGGAGAAGGCCGAGCGGGCCCGCGACGGATCCCCGGCCAGGGCGGCCGTCTGACCCCGCCCCCTCCCGACCGCAGCCACCCCGACCACCGTCGGCGAAGACAGTACGGAGCACGCCATGCCCCCATGGACGGCACGCCAGGACTCGACAACGGGACTCTACGCGCCGGTGACCCCGGCCGGTCGCGTCCTGCTCGACCGGTTGGCGGCGCACCTGCCGCGGATCCGGTCCACCGCGGCCGAGCACGACCGCGACGGCACCTTCCCCACCGACACGTTCGACGCGCTCCGCAAGGACGGCCTGATGGGCGCGACGGTCCCGGCCGAGCTGGGCGGGCTGGGGGTCGACCGGCTGTACGACGTGGCGGTCGCGCTGCTGGCCGTCGCGCGGGCCGACGCCTCGACGGCGCTCGCGCTGCACATGCAGCTCAGCCGGGGGCTCACGCTGGGCTACGAGTGGCGGCACGGCGACGAGCGGGCCCGGACGCTGGCCGAGCGGATCCTGCGGGGCATGGTCGCCGGTGACGCGGTCGTGTGCTCGGGCATCAAGGACCACCACACCGCCGTGACGACGCTGCGTCCCGACGGCGCGGGCGGGTGGCTGCTGTCCGGCCGCAAGACGCTGGTCAGCATGGCCCCCGTCGGCACGCACTTCGTCATCAACGCGCGGACCGACGGCACCGACGGGCCGCCGCGGCTGGCGTCCCCGGTCGTCACCCGCGACACCCCCGGGTTCACCGTGCTGGACAACTGGGACGGCCTCGGGATGCGGGCGTCGGGCACCGTGGACATCGTCTTCGACGACTGCCCCATCCCGGCCGACCACGTGCTGATGCGCGACCCGGTCGGCGCCCGCAACGACGCGGTGCTCGCCGGTCAGACGGTCAGCTCGGTCTCGGTGCTGGGCGTCTACGTCGGCGTCGCGCAGGCCGCCTACGACACCGCGGTGGCGGCGCTCGAACGCCGGCCCGAGCCGCCGCAGGCCGCGGCGCTCACCCTGGTCGCGGAGATCGACTCCCGTCTCTACGCGCTGCGCGCCACGGCGGGCTCCGCGCTGACCGCCGCCGACGCCCTGTCCGCCGACCTGTCCGGGGACATGGACGAACGCGGGCGGCAGATGATGCGGCACTTCCAGTGCGCCAAGCTCGCGGTCAACCGGCTCGCCCCGGAGATCGTCAGCGACTGCCTCAGCCTGGTCGGCGGCGCGTCGTACACGGCGGGCCACCCGCTGGCCCGGCTGCTGCGCGACGTCCAGGCGGGGCGGTTCATGCAGCCGTACGCCTACGTCGACGCCGTGGACTTCCTGAGCGCCCAGGCCCTGGGAATCGAGCGGGACAACAACTACATGAGCACCTGGGCGAAGCGCTCCGGCGGCAACGGCAAGTCAGCGGACGCGGCGGGCCCGCGGCGTCCTACACCCACGTCACGGTGAGGGGAAATGACGACTCGCGTATGGGACTACCTGCTGGAGTACGAGCAGGAGAAGGCGGACCTCCTCGCCGCCGTCGAGACGGTGCTGGAGTCCGGTCAACTGATCCTCGGCAAGAGCGTGCAGGGCTTCGAGGCCGAGTTCGCGGCCTACCACGGCCTGGCGCACTGCGTCGGCGTCGACAACGGCACCAACGCCGTCAAGCTGGGCCTGGAGGCGCTGGGGATCGGCCCCGGCGACGAGGTGATCACCGTGTCGAACACCGCGGCGCCCACCGTGGTCGCGATCGACGGCGCCGGCGCCACCCCGGTCTTCGTGGACGTGCGCGAGGACGACCACCTGATGGACACCGACCAGGTCGCCGCCGCGATCACGCCGCGGACCAGGGCGCTGCTGCCGGTGCACCTGTACGGGCAGTGCGTCGAGATGGCCCCGCTGGAACGGCTGGCGGCCGAGCACGGCCTGGTCATCCTGGAGGACTGCGCGCAGGCGCACGGCGCGCGCCACCACGGCCGGACGGCCGGCACCATGGGCGACGCCGCCGCGTTCTCCTTCTACCCGACGAAGGTGCTGGGGGCCTACGGCGACGGCGGGGCGGTGGTCACCGACGACGCGGAGATCGACCGGCACGTGCGGCAGCTCCGCTACTACGGGATGGACAAGGTCTACTACGTCGTCCGGACCCCCGGCCACAACTCGCGCCTCGACGAGCTCCAGGCCGAGATCCTGCGCCGGAAGCTGCGCCGCCTCGACGCCTACATCGCGGGCCGCCGGGAGGTGGCGCGCCGGTACGAGGAGGGCCTCGGCGACCTCACCGGCCCCGGCGGGCTGAGGCTGCCCTCGGTGACGGAGGGCAACGAGCACGTCTACTACGTGTACGTGGTGCGGCACCCCCGCCGCGACGAGATCATCGAGCGGCTCAAGCGCTTCGACATCCAGCTCAACATCAGCTACCCGTGGCCGGTGCACACCATGAGCGGGTTCGCCGGGCTCGGCTACGCCACCGGGTCGCTGCCGGTCACCGAACGGCTCGCCGACGAGATCTTCTCGCTGCCCATGTACCCCTCGCTCCCCCGGGACCGCCAGGACAGGGTGATCGACGCGCTGCGCGAGGTGCTGGCGGACCTGTGACCCGCGTTCCGTGCTCCCCTCCCGGTCCCGCGGTCGCGACAGGCCGCCGGGAAAGCCCGCCCACCGCAGAAGGAGTTCGACCATGACCGGACCGACCGACGCGACCGCTCCGGCGCGCTGCCGGGTGTGCGGCGACACCGTCGACGAGTTCCTCGACCTGGGACGGCAGCCGCTGTCCGACCGGTTCCTCACGCCCGCCGACACCGACGGGGAGTTCTTCTACCGGCTCGCCGTCGGCCGGTGCCACGCGTGCGGCATGGTGCAGCTCACCGAGGAGGTGCCCCGGCACCTGATGTTCCACGAGGAGTACCCGTACCACTCGTCGGGATCGTCGGTGATGCGCGAGCACTTCGCCAAGGTCGCCCAGCGTCTCCTCGCCACCGAGCTGACCGGGGCCGACCCGTTCGTGGTGGAGATCGGCTGCAACGACGGGATCATGCTGCGGGCGGTCCACGAGGCGGGCGTCCGGCACCTGGGGTTCGAGCCCTCGGCGGGCGTGGCCGAGGTGGCGCGCTCGCGGGGGGTGCGGGTGCGCACCGAGTTCTTCGAGAAGGCGACGGCCACCGCCGTGCGGGAGTCCGAGGGGCCCGCCGACGTCATCTACGCGGCGAACACCATGTGCCACATCCCCTACCTGGAGTCGGTGTTCCAGGGCGCCGACGCCCTGCTCGGCCCGGACGGCGTGGTCGTGTTCGAGGACCCCTACCTCGGGGACATCGTCGCCAAGACCTCCTTCGACCAGATCTACGACGAGCACTTCTACCTCTTCTCCGCCGGTTCCGTGGCGGCGATGGCCGAACGGTTCGGGTTCGAGCTGGTGGACGTGGAACGGCTGCCGGTCCACGGCGGCGAGGTGCGCTACACCCTCGCGCGCCGGGGCGCGCGGACGCCGACGGAGGCCGTCGGGCGGCTGCTCGCCGAAGAACGCGAACAGGGGCTGGACGACCTGGCGACGCTGCGGACGTTCGCGGCGAACGTCCACACGGTCCGGGACGAGCTGGTGGCCCTGCTGACGAGGTTGCGCGCGGAGGGGCACCGCGTGGTGGGGTACGGCGCGACCGCCAAGAGCGCCACCGTGACCAACTTCTGCGGGATCGGCCCCGACCTGGTCTCCTTCGTCTGCGACACGACGCCGGGCAAGCAGCACCGGCTGACCCCGGGCAAGCACCTCCCGGTCCGCCCGGCCGAGGCGTTCGCCGACCCGTATCCCGACTACGCGCTGCTGTTCGCCTGGAACCACGCCGACGAGATCATGGCCAAGGAGCAGGAGTTCCGGCAGGCCGGCGGGCGCTGGATCCTGTACGTGCCCGAGGTGCGCGTGCTCTGACGAAAGGCACGGACGGCCGCGCTTCAGAGCCGCACTAGCTTGAATTAAGGCCCGCCGTACATCATTTCCTGGTGGGCGCGTCGGCCATTGACGCCGCGATATCCGAAAGGGTGCTCCATGTATCTGGAGAATCTCCGGGAAGTCTGCCACACGAACGTGCACATGGAGACCCGGCCGGGCGTCGGCCACCATGTGACGTTCACCGAGGAGCTGTACGACTCCGACGGCAACCTGGTGGCCACGTCCGAGGGCATGTCGGTGGTGTACGGGGACCCCGAGACCGGCGGCCTGGCGCAGCTCATCACGGCCACCGAGAAGCTCGGGGACGGCACCATCCAGTGGACCGGGACGGTGCGCCAGGAGGACCCGAACGGGACCGAGTTCGCGGTCCAGCGCATCCCCGCGATCGGGGTGAGCGGCCGTTACGCCGGAAAGACGGGCGTCCGGACGTTCAAATTCGTCGAACGGCCCGACCAGCACACCACGATCGCGGAGGCGACCATCTACATGGAGGACTGAGAAAGGCCGGGACGACCGTTCCGGGCGATCGCGGAATCGCCCGGTCGCCGGGTTTTTGCTTTCGCGGTTCGACGATCTCCATGCGGGTGAGGAGGGCGGCCAGAACGCCATGACGGATGTGAGGGAGCCGGAGCTCGTGTTCTCAGCGTCGAACGAACCGATCGCCATCGTCGGGCTGTCCTGCCGGCTGCCCCAGGCGCCGGATCCGGCGGCGTTCTGGCGGCTGCTGCTCGACGGGCGCAGCGCCGTCACCGAGACGCCGCCCGGTCGCTGGACCGGCGCGGAGGGGACCGCCGGGCTCCGGCACGGCGGGTTCCTGGACGACGTCGACCGGTTCGACGCGGCGTTCTTCGACGTCTCCCCCCGCGAGGCCGCGAGCATGGACCCGCAGCAGCGGCTGATGCTGGAGCTCGCCTGGGAGGCCGTCGAGGACGCGATGATCGCGCCCGCGACGCTGGCGGGCGGGCGCACCGGCGTCTTCGTCGGCGCCATCGGCGACGACTACGCCGCGCTGATGCGCCGGCACGGCCCCGAGGGCGGCACCCGGCACTCGCTGGCCGGGACCCTCCGCGGCATCATCGCCAACCGCGTCTCCTACACGCTCGGCCTGCGCGGCCCGAGCCTCACCGTGGACGCCGCGCAGGCGTCGGCGCTGGTGGCCGTGCACCTGGCGTGCGAGAGCATCGCGTCGGGCGAGTCGGCCATGGCGCTCGCCGGCGGCGTCAACCTGAACCTCGACACCGGGACCGCCCTGGAGACCGAACGGTTCGGCGGCCTGTCGCCGGACGGCCGCTGCCACACCTTCGACGCCCGCGCCAACGGCTACGTGCGCGGCGAGGGCGGCGCGTTCGTCCTGCTCAAGCCGCTGTCCCGCGCGCTGGCCGACGGTGACCGGGTGTACTGCGTGATCCGCGGGAGCGGGGTGAACAACGACGGCGCCACCGACGGCCTCACCGTGCCGGACGCCGACGCCCAGCGCGAGGTGATCCGGCTCGCCTGGCGGCGGGCGGGGCTGGAGCCCGGCGCCGTCCAGTACGTGGAGCTGCACGGGACCGGCACCAGGGTCGGCGACCCCGTGGAGGCCGCGTCGGTCGGAGCGGCGCTCGGCGCGGCCCGCGCGGACGGGCCGGTGCACGTCGGCTCCACCAAGACCAACGTGGGTCATCTCGAGGGCGCGGCGGGGATCGTCGGGCTCGTCAAGGCCGCGCTGTGCGTGCGGCACCGGATGATCCCGGCGAGCCTGAACTTCGAGACGCCGAACCCGGAGATCGACCTCGCGGCGCTCAACATCGAGGTGCGCACGGCCCCCGGGCCCTGGCCCCGTCCCGACGCCCCCCTGGTGGCGGGGGTCAACTCGTTCGGCATGGGCGGCACGAACTGCCATGTGGTGGTCGCCGAGCCCCCGGCCGCCGAGCCGGAGCCGGGCGCGGCCGCCGAGCCGGAGCCGGGCGCGGCCGCCATGCCGGTCGTCCCGTGGGTGCTGTCGGCGCGGGATCCGGGAGCCCTCCGCGACCAGGCCGCCGCGCTGCGCGCCGCGGCCGCGGACCTCGATCCGGTCGACACCGGATGGTCGCTGCTCACCACCCGGTCCTCCTTCGAGCACCGCGCCGTGGTCCTCGGCGCGGACCGCGACGGCCTGCTGCGCGGCCTGGCGGAGGCCGCCGCCGGGGAGGAGGCGGCCGGGCTGGTCACCGGCCGGGCCGCCGAGCACGGCGGGACGGTGTTCGTGTTCCCCGGGCACGGCACCCAGTGGCCGGGGATGGGCCTGGACCTGCTGGAGACCTCCCCGGTGTTCGCCGAACACCTACGAGCCTGCGACGCGGCACTGCGACCCCACACCGGCTGGTCACTCATCGACGTCCTGCACAACACGCCCGACGCCCCCCAACTCGACCGCGTCGACATCGTCCAACCCGCCATCTTCGCCCTCACCGTCTCCCTGGCCCGCCTCTGGCAACACCACGGCGTCCGCCCCGACGCCGTCATCGGCCACTCCCAAGGCGAAATCGCCGCCGCCCACATCGCAGGCGCCCTCTCCCTCCAGGACGCCGCCAAGATCATCACTCATCGTGGCCGCGTCGCCGCGACCATCGCCGGGACCGGCGGCATGGTCGCCGTCCCCCTGCCCCCCGACCAGGTCACCGCGGACCTCGCCGACCACCCCGGGCTCACCGTCGCGGGGATCAACTCGCCGCGCAGTACGGTCGTCTCCGGCGACCTGGAGGCCGTGCGACGTCTCCTCGCCCACTACAAGGAACGCGGCGTCGACGCGCGCGCGGTCCCGATCGGCTACGCCTCCCACTCCCCGCACATCGATCCGCTCCGCGACCGGCTCCTGGCCGCCTTCGCCGACATCACGCCCCGCACGCCCCAGATCCCCTTCCACTCCACCGTCCGCCCCGGGACCACCCCCGTCCTGGACGCGGAGTACTGGTTCGACAACCTGCGCGCGCCCGTCCGGTTCCACGCCGCCGTCACCGCCCTCCACGACGCCGGGCATCACCGGTTCGTCGAGGTCAGCCCGCATCCGGTCCTCACCGCGCCCGTCCAGGACGGCACCGGCGCGACCGCGATCGGCACCCTGCGGCGCAACCGGCCGGGCTGGCGGGCGTTCGTCACCGCGCTGGCCCGCCTGCACGTGACGGGTGGGGAGGTCGACTGGGCCGTGCTCTTCGAGGGGCGCCGCCCTCGCCGCGTACCGCTGCCGACCTATCCGTTCCAGCGGCGGCGTCACTGGTTCCCCTCCGGAGGCGAACGGCACGAGGCCGAGTCGCGAGAGGCCGCGTCGCGAGAGGTCGCCGCCCCCAAGGAGCCGGGCGTCCCCGAACCGTCCCCGGCGTCCTCGCCGCTGGCCGGGCTGCCGGAGGCGGAACTGCGGCGGACGCTGCTGGACCTGGTCCGCAAGCGCGCGGCCGTCGTCCTCGAACACCCCGACGACTCCGGCATCGACACGGGACGATCGTTCAAGCAGCTCGGCTTCGACTCGCTGCTCGCGGTGGAGCTGCGGAACGCGCTGGCCGCCGCGACGGGCCTCGACCTGCCGGCCTCGCTGCTGTTCGACCATCCGACGCCCACGGCCCTCACCGGGTACCTGCACGACCGGATCACCGGGTCCGCCGGCACGCGGCCGCTGGAGGCCGCGCCGCCGCGCCGGACCACCGGTGGCGCGGACGACCCGATCGCCATCGTCGGCATGGCCTGCCGGTTCCCCGGCGGGGTGCGGACGCCCGAGCAGTTGTGGCGGCTGGTGGAGACCGGGACGGACGCGATCTCGGACTTCCCCGACAACCGCGGCTGGGACCTGAACGCCCTGTTCGACCCCGACGCGGAGGCGTCGGGCACGTCCGCGGTGCGCCGGGGCGGTTTCCTGCCCGACGCCGACCTGTTCGACCCGGCGTTCTTCGGCATCAGCCCGCGCGAGGCGCTGGCGATGGACCCGCAGCAGCGGCTGCTGCTGGAGGTCTCGTGGGAGGCGCTGGAGCGGGCGGGTGTCGATCCGCTGTCGCTGCGCGGCGGCCGCGCCGGGGTGTTCGTCGGGGCGATGGCCCAGGAGTACGGGCCCCGCCTGTCCGACGCCGCCGACGGGCTGGAGGGGTTCCGGCTCACCGGCACGTCGGTGAGCGTCGCCTCCGGCCGGATCGCCTACACGCTGGGGCTCCAGGGCCCGGCGTTCACCGTGGACACCGCGTGCTCGTCGTCCCTGGTGGCGCTGCATCTGGCCGTCCGGGCGCTGCGCGACGGCGAGTGCCCGCTCGCCGTCGCGGGCGGGGTGAACGTGATGGCCTCGCCCGGCATCTTCGTCGAGTTCAGCCGCCAGCAGGGGCTGTCACCCGACGGCACGTGCAAGGCGTTCGCCGACGCCGCCGACGGCACGGGCTGGTCCGAGGGCGTGGGGATGGTGGTCCTCGAACGGCTCTCGGACGCCCGCCGCAACGGCCACCGGGTGCTCGCCCTGATCCGCGGGTCGGCGATCAACTCCGACGGCGCGAGCAACGGGCTGACCGCGCCGAACGGGCCGTCCCAGGTGCGGGTGATCCGGCAGGCGCTCGCCGACGGCGGGCTGTCCCCGGCCGACGTGGACGCCGTCGAGGCGCACGGCACCGGCACCAGGCTCGGCGACCCGATCGAGGCGCAGGCCCTCATCGAGGCCTACGGGCGGGACCGTCCGGCGGACGCCCCGCTGTGGCTGGGGTCCCTGAAGTCGAACATCGGGCACGCGCAGGCCGCGGCCGGGATCGGCGGCCTGATCAAGATGGTGATGGCGCTGCGCCACCGGTCGCTGCCCCGCACCCTGCACGTGGACGCGCCCACCCGCCGGGTGGACTGGTCGGCGGGGGCGGTCCGGCTGCTGGCCGAGGCGCGGCCCTGGCCCGGCACGCCGGTTCGGCGGGCGGCGGTGTCGTCGTTCGGCATCAGCGGCACCAACGCCCACCTGGTGCTGGAGCAGGCCCCCGAGAGCGACGTGCCCGCCGACGACGGGCGGGCGGCCGATCCCGGTGCGGCGACCCTGCCGTGGCCGGTGTCGGCCCCGAACGAGCAGGGGCTGCGGGACCGGGCGGCGCAGCTGCTCCGCCACCTCGACTCGGTCCCGGACGCCGTCCCCGACGACATCGGCGTGGCGCTGGCCACCACCCGTTCGGCGTTCGCCCACCGCGCGGTCGTCACCGGCGGCGACCGCGCCGCGCTGCGCGCCGGGTTGGAGGCGCTGGCGAACGGCGTGCCCGCCCCGAACGTCACGCTGGGCACGGCGCGGGACCGCGGCGGGGTCGTGTTCGTCTTCCCGGGGCAGGGCTCGCAGTGGGCCGGGATGGCCGCCGAGCTGGCGGCGTCCTCGCCGGTGTTCCGCGCCGAGGCGCTCGCCTGCGCCGACGCGCTCCAGCCGCATCTGGACTGGCCGGTGCGCGACGTGCTGCTCGGCCGCCCCGGGGCTCCGGGGCTGGACCGGTCCGACGTGGTGCAGTGCACGACGTTCGCGGTCGTGGCGGGGCTGGCGGCGGTGTGGCGCGCGGCGGGGGTCGAGCCCGACGCCGTCGTGGGCCACTCCCAGGGGGAGATCGCCGCCGCGTACGTGTCCGGCGCGCTGACGCTGGCGGACGCCGCCCGGGTGGTCGCGCTGCGCAGCACGGCGCTGCTGTCCCTGGCGGGCACCGGCGGCATGGTGACGGTGTCGGCCTCCCCGGACGAGACGGAGGCGCTGCTCGGCCGCTGGGCGGGGCGGCTGTCGGTGGCGGCGTCGAACGGGCCCGCGTCCACCGTGGTCGGCGGCGACCCGGAGGCGCTGGAGGAGCTGCTGGCGCACTGCGAGGCCCGCGGGGTCTGGGCCAGGCGGGTGCCCGTCGACTACGCCTCGCACTCCCCGCACATGGAGGCGCTCCGGGAGGAGCTGACCGGGAGGCTGGCGCCGGTCTCCGGCCGCGCCCCCCGCATCGCCTTCCACTCCACCGTCGAGGGCGTCCGCCACGGGACGTTCCGGACCGACGGCGAGTACTGGTACCGGAACCTGCGGCACCGGGTGGAGTTCGCTCCGGCCGTCCGGGACCTGGCGGCCGCGGGGTTCGACACGTTCGTCGAGGTGAGCCCGCACCCGGTGCTGACCACGGCGATCGAACAGACCCTGGAGGAGGCCGGGGTCGAGCACGCCGTCGTGGTCGGGTCGCTGCGGCGGGACGACGGCGGCCGGGGACGGTTCACCGCCTCCCTCGCCCACGCGCACGCCCACGGCGTCGCCGTGGACTGGCCGGCCGCCCTGGCGGACCTGCCGGCGCGGCCCGTCGACCTGCCGACCTACCCGTTCCGGCGGCAGCGCTACTGGATCGGGCCGGGCACCGGCGGCGAGAACACGATCGGGCACCCCTTCCTGCACACCGTGACGGACCTCGCCGACGGCGACGGGCACGTGTTCACCGGGAGGCTGTCGCCGTCGGCGCGTCCGTGGCTGGCCGACCACGCCGTGCGGGGGGCCGCGCTGCTGCCCGGCACCGCATTCCTGGACATGGTCGCGCGCGCCGGGGAGGAGCTGGGGTACGGCTCGGTCGAGGAGCTGACCCTTGAGGCCCCGCTGCCGATCCCCGCGGACGGCGACGTCCGGCTCCAGGTCGTCGTGGGCGCCGCCGACGGGTCGGGGCGCAGGCCGGTGAGGCTGTTCTCGCGGACCGCCGAGGAGGGGTGGACGCGGCACGCCACGGGATTCGTCTCGGCGGAGGCTCCCGCCGCCGTGGACGTCCCCCCGGACGAGGCGTGGCCGCCGCCGGGGGCGACCGAGCTCGACGTCGACGAGCTGTACGACGGTCTCCGGGAACACGGGTACGAGTACGGGCCGGCGTTCCGCAACGTCCGGGCCGCGTGGCGGCTCGGCGACGACCTGTACGCCGAGGTGGCCCTCCCGGCGGAGCTGCGGGCGGAGGCGGACCGGGGGCCGGTGCATCCGGCGCTGCTGGACGCGGCGCTGCATCCGCTCGGCGCGACCGGGCTCCTCCGGGAGGACGCGGAGGGGCTGCTGCTGCCCTTCTCCTGGACCGGGTTCTCGGCACCGTCCGCGGGCGCCGGCACGGTGCGGGCGCGGCTCACCCCGTCCGGGGCCGACGCGGTCTCCCTCGTCGTCACCGACGACGCCGGCGCGGTCGTCGCGGCGGGCTCCCTCGCCCTGCGGCCGACCGCCGTCGAGCGCCTCGCCCCCGCCCGGACCGTCCGGAACCTCTACGGCGTCGAGTGGCGGCCGCTGCCGCTCGGCGTCCCGGGCGACGGGCGATGGGCCGCGCTCGGCGACGCCGCGCTCGACGTCGCGCGCGCCGCCGGGCTGCCCGCCGACGCCTACCCCGACC
>NZ_BCQR01000127.1 GCF_001552175.1 Actinomadura kijaniata NBRC 14229 | reverse complement strand
GGCCGCCGCGCCGCCGCACGCGCGTGGTGGCGCTGTCGGCGCTGGCCGCCGCGCTGGTGACCGCGCTGCCGCCGACGCTGTGGGCCCTGCGCGACACCGGGGGTGAGGGACCGGGCGGCGGGACGGCCAAGACCGTGCGGGTGGCGTTCATCGGCCCGCTGTCGAAGGGCGTGTTCGACCTGTCCCGGCTCGGAACGGCCATGCGGGACGGGGCGAAGGTCGCCGTCCAGGCGCACAACCGCAGGAATCCATCGATCAAGGTCGAACTGGTCGAGTACGACACCAAGGGCGACGCGGCGCTCGCGGAGGCGGCGGCGCGGCAGGCGGTGGAGCGGAAGGTGGTCGCCGTGATCGGCCCCTCCCTCACCGAGGAGAGCCGCAGGGCCATCCCCGTGCTGGAGCGGGCCAGGATCCCGAGCGTCTCACCCGCCGCCGCGAACCCGACCCTTCTGGAGCAGGGCTGGAAGACCTGGCACGCCATCGTCCCGGACGCCAAGGTCGCGGCCACCACCCTCGCCGAGATCGCCGTCACGAAGGGCGGGGCGAAGAAGGTCGTCGTGGTGGAGGACGAGACGGACGCCGCCAGGACCGTCGCGAACCACGCCCACGCCAAGCTGGAGCTGGTCGGGGCGACGGTGACGCGCGTGCGGACCGGGAAGGGGAGCGACCACGCCGACGCCGTCAAGAAGATCAAGGAGGCCGGGCCCGACGCCGTCCTCTACGGCGGGGCCTACGCGGACGCCGGCCCGCTGGTGAAGCAGGCCCGCGCCGCCGGGGTCACCGTCCGCTTCTACCTGTCGGACGGGGCGCTGGACGAGGAGTTCATCCGCATCGCCGGGGAGCGGCAGGCCCAGGGCACGGTCTTCACCTGCTCCTGCCTGCTCACCGATCGGCAGCACCCCACCGGCGACGAGAGGTACGACCGCTTCCTCACCGCCTACCGCGACACCCACGGAAGGAAGCCGTCCTCCTACGCCGCCGAGGGCTACGACGCGGCCGGGGTCCTGCTGTCCGCCATCGCCGCCCGCAAGGACACCCCCCACGCGATCAACGTGGCGCTCCGGACGACCGTGGACTACACCGGCGGCGTCACCCCCCGCATCCGCTTCCGGGACAACGGCGAGATCATCGACGGCGTCGCCTACGTCTACCAGGTCAACGGCAATGTGATCAATCTGCTCGGCGATCCCGGTAAAGCCTCGATCAGCTAGCCCCCGAAACGGCGAAGGGCCACGTCCGCCGGTCCGGAGCGGCCGCCCGGCGCGTCCCGCCGGACGAACGCGCGGGCCGTCGTCCTGTGACCGGACGGCGGCCCGCCGGGAAGGTCACACCTGGGCCGGAGGCTCGTCCTCCAGCAGGTCGTCGAACTCGCCGTCCTTCACCCCGGCGACGAACGCGTCCCACTCGGCCTCGGTGAAGTACAGCCTGGGACCGTCGTCGTCCTTGGCCGAGCGCATGACGACGGCGCGCTCGCCGAACTCCTTGTGGTTCACCGGGACGTCCTTGCCGTCGATGAACTCGATGATGACGCCGTCAGTGATGATCGGTTCCGGCTGGTCGGTCACTCGCCCACCCTCTTCGTCCGCGACTGGTCGCCCCCAGCGTAATGCCGCGGGTGCGCCGCGCCACGCCGGATCGCCGTCGGCGGACGTTCAGGCGACGTACAGCGACAGCGTGTCGGCGACGCAGGCGGGACGCCGCCCGCCCTCGACCTCGACGGTGACGCGGACCGTGGACAGTCTCCCGGCCGGGGAGTTCTTCAGGTCCAGCAGCTCGGCCCCGCCGCGCACCCGCGCCCCGGTCCGGACGGGGGAGGGGAAGCGGACCCGGTTGAGGCCGACGTTGACGCCCATCTTCAGGCCGTCGATGTGGAAGATCTCCGGCATGAAGGCGCTGACCAGCGAGAGCGTGAGGTAGCCGTGGGCGATCGTGCCCCCGAACGGCCCGGTGGCGGCGCGTTCGGGGTCCACGTGGATCCACTGGTGGTCATCGGTCGCGTCGGCGAAGGTGTCGACCCGCCGCTGTGTCACCTCCCGCCAGGGGCTGTACCCGAGGTGCTCCCCCTTGGCCGCGGCGAACTCGTCCAGACTCGCGAAACGTCTCATGGCCACGACCCTCCCGGCCCGGTCACCGCCCGGGCAATGGCGGACCGGTACAAGATCCACCACGGAAACCTCGTGTCAGCGGGCGAGTGTCTGGATCTTGGCGGTCGCGGTGGCGGTGGCCAGCAGGGTCCCGTCGGCGTCGCTGAGGGTGCCGGACAGGAAGCAGATGTCCCGGCCGCGCTTGACCACCTCGCCGTGGCCCAGCAGGCGGCCGGGACGGGCCGGGCGAAGGAACTGGACCTGGAGGTTCAGCGTGGGGGCGAACCGGCCCGGCGGCAGCGTGGCGACCAGGGCGGGCCCCAGGGTGTCGTCCAGCATCGCGGCCAGGAAACCGCCCTGGACCACCCCCGCCGGGTTGAGGAAGCGCTCACCCGCCTCGAAGGCCACGTCGATGGTGCCCGCGTCGGGGTCCACATGGACGAGCTCCCACCCCAGGGTGACGGCGGCCGGAGGCGGCGGCACCCGCCCGTGCTGAACGTCCCAGAAGGCTCCTTCGCGCATGCCGGACAGTGAAGCACGCCCCACCGACAAAGATGGGATCCCCGGCCGCTTGACCTGGGAGCGCGGCCGGGGATCCCTGGCGGGGGGCGGTTGGTCTGTCAGGGGCTCGTCACGGCTTGGTGTAGCCCGCCGTGTAGGAGCCGTTGCCGCTGTAGGCGTGGATGCGCAGGCGGTAGGTGCCCGCCGTGCCGTTGTAGCTGACCTTCTCGTCCGGGCCGGGGCTGGTGGACTGCGCGACCGTGGACCAGGTGCCGCTGCTGGACTGCTTCTGCAGGTACAGGTCGAAGTCCACGCCGTCCGGGCCGTCGACGCACGCGGTGTGCGTGCCGGAGGTCGAGGAGGTGTAGCCGCCGCTCGGCTGGTACTGGTTGGCGCCGCTGGTCAGGGAGCCGGTGACCTTGGTGGCGTAGGAGTCGCAGTAGCCGGGCTGCGGGCCGGGCCCGCCGCTGCCGGTGACCAGCTGGCGGCCCTCGGGGCGGATGATGTCCAGGATCTCGGTGACCGGCTGGAAGTAGGTGGAGTCGCCGCTGCCCTGGCCGTCGCGGCAGGTGCCCGACCCGCCGGAGGTGATGCCCTGCGCCTGGCCGCCGGTCTGGGTGATCAGCGCGCCGCCCGAGTCGCCGGGGTCGGCGCAGATGTTGGTGCGGATCAGGCCCGTGACGGTGCCCTCGGCGTAGTTGACGGTGGCGTTGAGCTGCTGGATCGTGCCGCACCACAGCCGGGTGTTGGTGGTGGAGCCCGAACGGCACACCGCCGTGCCCACCGGCGCGGGCGTCGCGCCCTGCACCGTCTCGTAGGTGCCGTCCCAGCGGTTCACCTTGGCGGTCGGGGTCCACTGGCTGTTGGTGTCGACCACGGCGTAGTCGTTGCCGGGGAACGACGACCGGCTGAACCGTCCCTGCGCCACCTGGTTGGCGCCGCTGGTGGTCTCGCCGACGTCCCCGCAGTGGCCCGCGGTCACGTAGCCGCCGGTGACCGAGAACGCGATCGAGCAGCCGGCCGACGGGGTCCAGTAGCGCTCGCCGCCGATCAGGTCGTACAGCGGGCGGGGCCGCTCGCTGGACCTCTCGATCCGGACGGCGTCGGCGTCCACGCCGCTGGCCTTCACGAACGCGCGGGCGTCGGCGGTGGAGCGCGCCTGCACGACCACCGTGTTGGTGTCGGTGTCCACGTACCACGCGGTGACCGACTTGGCCGCCCTGCGGGAGTTCTTGTTCAGGGTGCCCTGGACGGAGGCGAGGGTCCGTTCGGTGCGCTCGACCACCTTGGGCTCCGCGCCGGCGGCGCGGATCTTCGCGGTCTCGGCGGCGTCGGTCGTCGCCACGACGACCTTGCCCCCGGTGACGTAGGCCCCGGCGAACGTGCCGCCGAGCTTCAGCCGGAGGTCCTTCTGGATGCGGGTGGCCCGGTCGTCCGGTTGTGCCGGCGCGGTCGGGGCCTGCGCGCGGGCCGGGGCCGCGGTGGCGGCGGGGCTCGCGTGCGCCGGGAGCGCCGACGCGGCGACCAGCGCGGCCGCGGCGGCTCCCAGCAGCAGGGGGGTGCGGGGCATGTGACTCTCCTGTGCCGTGGTGGGGGAGGGGAGAGGGACTGTCGTCCTGCGCCAGGAATGTACGAGCGGCGTCGGGCCACCACAATGCATCGGTTCGTGGCTGTTTTTCAGAGTTGATTGCGTCTGCGTCGAAGGGACGCGCGAACGCGGCGGTCCGGACCGGCGACGGCGCCGCGCTCCACGGCTGCGCGGCGCCGGCCGGAACGGGAACCGGGACTAGAAGTCGTGCAGCAGCCGCGCCGCCACCGTCTCCAGGCGGGCCTGCGCCTGGTCGGCGGTGGCGTGGCCGCGCAGCATCTCGATCATCTCCATGGTCCAGACGCTGGACAGCGCCTTGGCCACCACCCGGCGGGGGTCCCCGTCGGGCACGTCGGTGTCGGGGCCCACGGCGGCGCGCAGCAGCAGGCCGGTCATGCGGTCGCCGAAGTCGGTCTTGACGTCCGACAGCAGCAGCGAACGGATCAGCGCCTCGGCCAGCTCCGGTTCGCGCATCAGCCCCCGCGTGGCGCGCATCAGCACCTCCACGGCGCGCTTCGGGGGGTCGTCGGTGCGCGGCGGGCGGCGTTCGATGCTGCCCTCCAGCAGGTCGAGCTCCTCGCTGACGACCGCGACGACCAGGTCCATCTTGGACGGGAAGTACCGGTAGAGCGTGCCGAGCGCCACGCCCGCGCGCTCGGCGACGGTGCGCATCTGCATCGCCTCGACGCCGCCGCGCGAGGCGAGCGCGGCGGCGGCCTGCACGATGCGCTTGCGGCGCTGGTGCTGGCTGCGGGAACGCGCGCCCTGCGCCGCGGGTGCCCCGGCGCCGGACGGCTGGTCTTTGGTCACGGTCGGCTCTGCGCTCACGGGCCTAGCCTACAGCCCTGACAGGAACGTGTTATCTGAACGAGACTCCACGCGGTGCCGACGGTGGGTCGACAGGGTCACCCGCACTTGGGCGAGCAGGGCCGGTCGGCGGCGATCATGACTCTGGACACAGACTAGAATCTGTTCTAGTTTTGCGGCCGGGAGGTGACCGCCGTGACCGTGGCCGCACTGCTGGAGGCACGGGCCGCCGACGCCGCGCCGGGGCTGCGGTGCGCCGACGACGGGCGGGCCTGGAGCTGGCGCGAGGTCGTCGCCGAGTCCGCCGCGCGGGCCGCCTGGATGGCCGCCCGGCGCCCAGGCGACCGCCCCCTGCACGTCGGCGTCCTGCTCGACAACGTCCCCGACCTGGTCTTCCTCATCTGCGGGGCCGCCCTGTCGGGGAACGTGGTCGTCGCCCTCAACACCAGCCGGGGCCCCGCCGAGCTGGCCGCGGACGCCGAACGCGCCGACTGCGACCTCATCCTCACCCAGGAGCGCCACGCCGACCTCGCGGCGAAGATCGGCTCTCAGCGCGTCGTCGACATAGCGAGCGGGGAACACCGGAACGAGCTCGCCGCGCACGAGAACACGCCCCCACCCGACACCTCCGCCATCACCGGGCAGACCCTGATGATGCTCATCTTCACCTCCGGCACCTCCGGGCGGCCCCGCGCCGTCCGCGTCACCCACCGCAAGGTGGTCGTGCCGGGGGAGAACCTGGGAACGCGGCTGCTCGGAACCGACGACGTCGTGTACTGCCCGATGCCGCTGTTCCACTCCGGCGCGCTGATGGCGGCGTTCGCACCGGCGCTGTACGCCGGGGCCGAACTGGTGATCCGCTCCCGGTTCTCCGCCTCCGGCCTGCTGCCCGACGTCCGCCGGTACGGCTGCACGTACCTGCACTACGTCGGCAAGGCGCTGTCGTACGTCGTCGCCACCCCGCCCGGGGGCGACGACGCCGACAACCCGCTGAAGGTCGCGTTCGGCAACGAGGCCGCGCCGCTGGAGCAGAAGGCGTTCGCCGAACGGTTCGGCTGCCTCGTCATCGACGCCTACGGCTCCACCGAGACCGCCATCCACCTGAGCCCCGACCCGCTCGGCCCGCCCGGCGCGCTCGGCAGGCTCCCCGAGGGCATCGCGATCCTGGACCCCGCCACCGGCCGGGAGTGCCCGCCCGCCCGGTTCGACGCGGCCGGGCGGCTGCTCAACGGCGACGAGGCGATCGGCGAACTCGTCAACACCCGCGACATGGGCGTCTTCGACGGGTACTACAAGGAGGACGCCCCCGACCGGATCCGCGACGGCATGTACTGGAGCGGCGACCTCGCCTACGCCGACGGCGGCGGCCACGTCTTCTTCGCCGGGCGCACCTCCGACCGGCTGCGCGTGGACGGCGAGAACTTCGGGGCCGCCCAGGTCGAACGCGCCCTCGCCGGGTTCGCCGACGCGTCCCCCGGCATCCGGGGGCTGGCCGTCTACGGCGTCCCCGACGCGGCCTCCGGCGACCAGGTGATGGTCGCGTTCGCCGCCGACGGTTTCGACCCCGACGCGTTCGCCGCCTACCTGCGCGACCGCGCCGACCTCGGCCCCAAGTGGCCGCCCCGGTACGTGCGGGTCATGCCCGACCTGCCCGCCACCCCGTCCAACAAGATCCTCAAACGGCTGCTGGCCCGCGAGGGCTGGCGGACCGGCGACCCGGTGTGGTGGCGGCCCGGCCGGGACCTGGCCTACCGGCGGCTGACCCCGCAAGACGCGGCCCGTATCCGCGAGGAGTTCGCGGCACGCGGCCGACTTCACCTCCTGGAAGGGAGTGGCTGAGTGGACTTCAACCTCGACGAGACCCAGCAGGAGTTGCAGGGGCTCGCCGCCGACCTGCTCAAGAGGGAGGCGGCGCCGGACCGCCTGGAGGCGTTCGAGAAGACCGGCGCGCCGTACGACGCCGCCGTCTGGAAGGCCCTCGCGCAGGCCGGGCTGCTGGGCGTCGTGCTGCCCGAGGAGGTCGGCGGCGCGGGACTCGGCCCGGTCGAGCTGACGGTGATCCTGCGGCAGGTCGGCGCGCACGTCGCGCCCGTGCCCGCCTACGCCTCGCTCGCGCTGGCGGCGCTGCCGATCGCGCGGCACGGCACCGGGGAGCAGCGCGCCCTGCTGGCCCCGCTCAACGAGGGCGACGCGATCCTGACCGGCGCCTACCGCGAGGTCGGGCCCGGCGGCGACCCGCGCGCCACCGCCCGCCGCGACGGCGACGGGTACGTGCTGGACGCCGTCAAGACGTTCGTGCCGTACGCCGAGCAGGCGTCGCTCATCCTGGTCCCCGCGCGGGTGGAGGGCGAGGGCGTCGGGGTGTTCCTGGTCGAGCCGGTCGCGGCGGAGATCACCCCGCAGCCGTCGGC
>NZ_BCQR01000126.1 GCF_001552175.1 Actinomadura kijaniata NBRC 14229 | reverse complement strand
GAGCCGCTGTCGCGGGTGGCGCTCACCGGCGCGCGCGTCGGCGCCGGCGCCCTGCTCGGCGGCGCCGCCGACGGCGCGGCCTGGGACACGCTGCGGCGCTGCGCGGTCGCGGGCGCGGTCGCGCTGTCCTCCGGAGTGATCGAGAGCGCGCTGAACCTCACCGCCGAGTACGTCAGGACGCGCGAGCAGTTCGACCGGCCGCTGGCCCAGTTCCAGGCCGTCACCATGAACGTCGGCGACGTCTACATCGCCAAGCGCGCGCTGGACGTCGCGGTGTGGGCGGGCGCCTGGCGGCTCGCCGAGGGGTGGCCCGACGTCGACGAGACCCTCGCCATCGCCGCGTTCAACGCCGCCGACCCCGTCGTGAAGGCCCTGTACACCTGCCAGCACCTGCACGGCGGCATCGGCCTCGACGTCACCTACCCGCTGCACCGCTACTTCGCCTGGGCCAAGCAGATCGGTCACCTGCTGGGCGGCCCGGAGGACCAACTCGACACCCTCGGCGCACTCGTCGCACAGGAGGCTTGAGCGTGTTCATCGACCTGACCGACGAGCAGAAGAGGCTCCGCGACGAGCTGCGCGGGTACTTCCGGAACTGCCTGACGCCCGAGCAGCGCGAGCAGATCGCGAACGACCCGTTCGGCGAGCACTACATGGCGCACTGCAGGCGCCTCGGCCGCGACGGGATGCTGGGGGTGGCCTGGCCCGAGGAGTACGGCGGGCGCGGCTACGGCCCCATGGAGCAGCAGATCTTCGCCAACGAGATCGCCCGTGCCGAGGTCCCGTACCCGATCATCACGTTGAACTCGGTCGCCCCGACGATCCTCCAGTACGGCACCGAGGAGCAGAAGAAGCACTTCCTGCCGAGGATCCTCGCGGGGGAGTGCCACTTCGCGATCGGCTACAGCGAGCCGGGCGCGGGCACCGACCTGGCGTCGCTGCGCACCACGGCGGTCCGGGACGGCGACCACTACGTGGTGAACGGCCAGAAGATCTTCACCTCGGGCGCGCACTACGCCGACCACATCTGGCTGGCCGCGCGCACCGACCCCGAGGCGAAGAAGCACAAGGGCATCTCCATGCTCATCGTGGACTGCGCGGACCCGGGGTTCTCGTGGACGCCGATCGTGACGATGGACGGCCGCCACCACACCAACTCGACCTACTACCAGGACGTCCGCGTTCCGGTGGACATGCTGGTCGGCGAGGAGAACAAGGGCTGGGACCTGATCGTCAACCAGCTCAACCACGAACGCGTCACCCTCGGTCCCGCCGGGAACATCGGCCACACCTACGACCGGTTCGAGAGGTGGGCGCGCACCGCCACCGGCCGCGACGGGCGGCCGCTGATCGAGGAGCCCGCCGTCCGGCGGGCCGTCGCCCGCGTCTACGCCTACCTGCGTGTCAACGAGTTCCTCAACTGGCAGGTCGCCGCCAACATGGACCTCGGCTGGCTCGGCGCCGCCGACGCCTCCGCCACCAAGATCTACGGCTCGGAGCGGATGCAGGACGTCGGCCGCGTCGTCGGCGACACCCTGGCCCGCTTCGGCGACCCCGGCGACCCGGCGACCGCCGAGTTCGTCCGGCGCCTCGACCACGGCGTGAAGGGCGCGGTGGTGCTGACGTTCGGCGGCGGCGTCAACGAGATCCAGCGCGAGCTGATCGCGATGATCGGCCTCGGCCTGCCCCGCGCGCCCCGGTAAGGAGAGCCCGTGCACGACGAACTTCTGGCGCTGGCCGACCGGCTGGCGGCGCGGGGCGAGCAGGACGGCGGCCCCTGCCCCGACGCCGTCAACCCGGCGATGATCCGCAACTGGACGCAGGCGCTCGGCGACCCCCGCGACTGGGACGACGTCGCGCCGCCCGCGATGATCCAGGTGTGGTCGATGCCGGGCCTGGTGGAGCAGAAGGGCGGCTCGGTCGCCGAGGAGCCGCTCCGCCTGCTCGACGCCCACGGCTACACCGGCGTCGTCGCCACCAACTGCGAGCAGACCTACGACCGGTACGTGAAGGTCGGCGAACGGCTGAGCTCCCGGATGCGGTTCGGCGGCGTCACCGGGCCGAAGAAGACCGCGATGGGCGAGGGCTACTTCGTCACCTGGTACCAGAGCTGGTACGACGAGGCTGGCGAGCGCGTGGCCGAGATGCTGTTCCGGGTGCTGAAGTTCCAGCCCCGCAAGCGCACGGGCGGGAACGTTCCGAGCAAGGGCGGCAAATATCCCCTGCGGCCCGCCGTCGGCCCGGACACGCGGTTCTTCTGGGACGGCGTCGACGCCGGTGAGCTGCGTGTCCAGAAGTGCGGCGCGTGCGGCGCGCTGCGGCACCCGCCGGGCCCGATGTGCCCGAAATGCCACGCCACCGAGCGCGGGTACGTCGTGGCGGGCGGGCGCGGCACCGTCCACAGCTACGTCGTCCACCACCACCCGCCCGTCCCCGGGCGCACGCCGCCGTTCGTGGTCGCGGTCGTGGAGCTGGAGGAGGGCGTGCGGATCGTCGGGAACGTCATCGGGTGCCCGCCCGAGGACGTGCGCGTCGGGATGCCCGTCCGCCTGACGTTCGAGCGGATGGACGACGAGCTGACGCTTCCGCAGTGGACGCCCGCCGACACCCCCGAGCCCGAGCCCGCGCCCGCCGAGCAGGCCCCGCCCGCCGACCTGGAGATCGAGCTGACGCCCACGTTCGTCATCGCGACGGCCCTAGCGACGCGGGACTTCACGCCCGTCCACCACGACACCGCGCTGGCCCGCGCCCAGGGCACCAGGGACATCTTCGTCAACATCCTCACCACCATGGGCGTGGTGCAGCGCGCCGCGCTCGACGCCGTCCCCGGCGCGACGCTGGAGACGATCGCCGTCCGGCTCGGCGTGCCCGCCTACGCGGGCGACACGCTGCGCCTCCACACCGACCGCGTGGACGGCCGCACGCTGCGGGTGCGCGGCGCGGTGAGCCTCGGCGACCACGTGACCGCCACCGTGACGTTCAGGGAGGACGCGTGACGCTCTCCGGCAGGGCCGCGATCGTCGGGATCGGGGCCACCGAGTTCTCCAAGGAGTCGGGGCGGTCGGAGCTCCAGCTCGCCGCCGAGGCGTGCCTGGCCGCCGTCCGCGACGCCGGGCTCACCCCGGCGGACGTGGACGGGCTGGTGACGTTCACCGCCGACGCCAGCTCCGAGATCGCCGTGCAGCGCGAGCTGGGCGTCCCGGCGCTGCGGTTCTTCTCCCGCGTCGACTACGGCGGCGGCGCGGCCTGCGGGACCGTCGCGCACGCCGCGATGGCTGTCGCGACCGGGCAGGCCGACGTGGTGGTGTGCTACCGGGCGTTCAACGAGCGTTCCGGGCACCGCTTCGGCCAGGCCAACAAGTCCGGCGGGAGCGGCTCGAGCGCGATGGAGTTCTCCTGGCACCTGCCCTACGGCTTCGCGACCCCGGCGGCGTGGGTGGCGATGCAGGCCCGCCGCTACATGCACGAGTACGGCGCGACCAGCGAGGACTTCGGGCGCGTGGCGGTCGCGATGCGCCGCCACGCCGCCACCAACCCGAAGGCGTGGTTCCACGGCCGCCCGATCACGCTGGAGGAGCACCAGGCGTCGCGGTGGATCGTGGACCCGCTGCACCTGCTGGACTGCTGCCAGGAGTCCGACGGCGGCGTGGCGCTCGTGGTGACCGGCGTCGAACGCGCCCGCGACCTGCCGCACCCGCCCGCCGTGATCAGCGCGGCGGCGCAGGGCACCGGGCCCGACCAGATGATGATGTTCTCCTACTACGGCGGAGACATCGCCACGCTCCCCGCGATGGGCACGGTCGGGGAGACGCTGTGGCGGCAGTCGGGGCTGACGCCCGCCGACGTGCAGACGGCGGTGCTGTACGACCACTTCACGCCGTTCGTGCTGATCCAGCTGGAGGAGCTGGGCTTCTGCGGGCGCGGCGAGGCGAAGGAGTACGTGAGGGACGGTGGCATCGAGATCGACGGCCGGCTTCCGGTCAACCCGCACGGGGGTCAGCTGGGTGAGGCGTACATCCACGGCATGAACGGCGTCGCCGAGGCCGTCCGCCAGATCCGCGGCACCGCCGCCAACCAGGTCGCGGACGTGGCGAACGTCCTGGTGACGGCGGGCACCGGCGTCCCCACCAGCGGCCTGGTCCTCAGCGGTAGGGGGTGAGGTTGGGGGGCGCGCCGGTCCAGGCGCCCTCCACGATCCGGCGCGGCAGGTAGTCGGTCTCCACCTCGAAGTCCCAGCCCCGGTCGCGGGCCCGGCACACCATCCCGATGATCTCGATCGGGACCAGCGACTCGGGCCTGTCGGGCCGCGCCGCGACCGAGTGGTACTGCCGGTACAGGTCCAGGGCCTCGGCCAGCGCCCGGTCGAACCCGGCGCGGTCGCGGCGCAGCAGCCGGTCCAGCATCCGCGCCATCGGCAGGTACAGGCAGTCCCACTCGTCGTGCGGGCCGGGGCCCTGGCCGAGCGCCTGGTCCAGCTCGCGGCGGGCGCTGCGCTTGGCCAGGTGCGCCCGCAGCGCCCGGGTGTACTCGGTGACGTGGTGGCCGCCGTACCCGCCGTCGCCGATCACGTCGTCGGAGACCGAGCCGAGCACGGCGATGGCGTCGGGCGAGCGCGTCGCCATCGCCAGCCCGACCGCGCGCACGTAGTTGCGGGCCCCGCCGCCCCCGCCGCGCGGGCCGTCGGCGGGCAGCACGGCGGCGCGGTTGCCGACCGTGACCCGCACGTCGGTGCCCGCCTCGGCCGACAGCAGCGCGAACGCGGCCGTGGACGCCTGCTGCGCCAGCAGCAGGTCGGTCCACTGGCGGATCTCGTTGGCGTCGGGGTCGGCGACCGACCGCAGCGCGAAGGTGTCGACGCGTTCCCGCGCGAACCGCTGGAACTCGTAGGCCAGCCAGCCGGGCCCGCGCGGCTCGAACAGGCGCTCCAGCGAGCCCCGCGCGTCCCGGAAGCGCCGGTCCAGCGTCCGCGCCGCGTAGTCGGCCCCGACGTCGGGACGGCGCACCGGCTCGCCCGGGTCGGCGTTGCGCGGCCCCGCGCCGGTGACCAGCCGGGACGGGCAGTGCACCGAGTCGATCTTCACGGTGACGCCGCGCCGCCGCGCCAGCGCGGCCAGCGCCAGCAGGTCCCAGGGCAGCAGTTCGGCGAGCCGCCCCGCGAAACGCTCGGCGTGCCGGTCGAACTCCTCGCGCAGCGCCGTCGCGCACGCCATCCGGTCGCCCCGCGCCAGGGCGTGCAGCGCGGCCGACTCGACGCCGTCCAGCCGCACCGGCCGCTTCACCCACAGGTCGGCCAGCGCCCGCGCGTAGGCGGCGCGGGGCCCGTCGGGCAGCCGCCGGATCGACACGTCCACGAGCCGGGCCAGCGCCCGCTCCTGGCCGCTGACCACGCCCAGCCCGAACGCCGTCAGCCACGACCCGGCGTCGGGCTCGTCGTCCCTCTCCGGGTCGCCGAGCACGATCGTGTACCCGGTGCCGAGGTACTCCACCCACACGTCCACGGTGTCGCCGCGCGCGGACTCCAGCGCCCGCACCCGCGCCGCCGCGACCTCGGCGGCGCTGCGCAGCGCCGCCCACGAGTCGCGGGCCTCCAGCCGGGGGTCGTCGGTGAGCAGCCGCGCGGCGACATAGGCCAGCAGCATGTCGCGGGTGACCGCGATCCCGCCGGATCCCCCGTTCCCGGCACGCGACACCCACTCGCCGAACTCGTAGGGCATGGCCCGCAGGGCCTTGGCGACGGCGTCGTGATCGACGGGGGAGTGAGCAGCGCACATGATGGAACGATCGTACAAATGCCGAGGTAGTGCCTGATGTGTATAGACGGTATTAGTCGCCCCGATATGGGGTGAGATCGAGAGGTGTCGAGGTCCACGCGCCCTCGACGACGCGGCGCGGCAGGTAGTCGGACCCGATCCCGACCTCCCAGCCCCGGTCGCGGGCGAGGCAGGCCATCGCGAGCGGGAGCGGCGCCACCAGCGACTCGGGCCTGCCCCTGCGGATCGCGACCGAGTGGTACTGCCGGTGGAGCTCCAGGGCCTCGGCCAGCACCGGGTCGAACGCGGCGCGCTCGCCGCGCACCAGCACCTCCAGCAGCCGGGCCGCCGGGACGAACACGCACTCGGCCTCGTCGTCGAGGACGTTGCGGGGGTCGAGCACCTCCTGGAGCTCCTCGCGGGGGTCGCGCCCGGCCAGGTGCGCGCGCAGGGCCCGCGCGGCGTGGGTGCCGACCGGGTCGTCGCCGAGGGTCACCGCGTCGGGCACGGCCCCCAGGGACGCGAGGGCGTCGCCGTCCCGGGTGATCATCGCCAGGGCGGCGGCGTGGGCGTAGTTCGCCGCGCCCCGGCCGACCCCCTGGCCGCCGTCGGCGCGCAGCTCACCGGCCCGGTCGCCGACCGTCACCTCCACGGGGGCGCCCGGCTCGGCCGACAGCAGCCGGAACGCGGCGGCGTACGCCTGCCGCGCCAGCACCAGCTCGATCCACTGGCGGACGTCCTCGGCGTCGGGGTCGGCCAGCGAACGCACCGCGAACGCCTCCAGCCGCTGCTGGGCGAAGTGGACGAACTGCCAGGACGCCATGCTCCGCGACAGCGGCCGGTCGAACAGCTCGTCCAGCTCGTCCCCGGCGTCCCGCTCCCGCTGCGCCAGCACGCGCGCGGCGTAGCGGGCGTGGAAGCCGGGGCGGCGGATCGGGCCGTCCGGCACCCTGACCAGGGGGCCCGCGCCGGTCAGCAGCCGCCGCGGACAGTGCACCGAGTCGACGTCCACCACGACGCCGTGCCGGTGGGCCAGGGCCGCCACCGCGAACAGGTCCCAGGGCACCAGCGCGCGCAGCGACCCCTGGAAGTCCGCCTCGTACCGGGCGAACGCCTCGCGCAGCGCCTCCGCGCACGCCCGGTGGTCGCCCTGCGCGAGGGCGTGCGCGGCGGGGTGGTCCACCCCGTCGAGGCCCACCGATCGGCCCCGGTGGAGGGCGGCCAGCGTCCGCGCGAGCGTGGTCTTCGGGTCGTCGTCCGGAAGCAGCCGCCAGTGGTGTTCGGTGAGCGCGGCGAGCGCCTCGCCGTCGCCCACGGCCAGGGCGAGGGAGAACGCCTGGAGCCACGCCCCGGCGCGGGGCCCGGCGCCGTCGGCCTCGCTGACGCGGAACCGGAAGCCGACGCCCAGGTAGTCCACGGTCACGCGGACGGTGTCGCCCTCCTCGGCCTCCAGCGCCCGGACGTACTGCATCGAGAGCGAGCCCGCCTCGCGCAGCGCCGTCCAGGTGTCGCGCCCCTCCGCCCGGGGGTCGTCGGTGAGCAGCCGGGCGAAGGCGTAGCCGAGCAGGTAGCCCGCGGCCAGGTCGATGCCGCCCGGACCGGCGTTCTCGGCGCGGTCGACCCAGTTCGCGAACTCGTCCGGGATGGCGTAGAGGGCCGCGCGGATCTTCTCGGCGGGGACGGGGGAGTGGTCGGCGCACATGAGGCGAGATCGTACAAAGCGCGCCGGGGGCCCGACGCGGGGGTCCGCGCCGGTCAGCCCGGGTCGGGGGTCGGGTTGCTGGAGGGGGTGGGGGTCGGCGGCTCCTGGGACGGAGGGCTCGACGGGGTCGTCGGCGGGGTCGTGGGCTGCTCCACCGGCGGCGTGGTCGGCGGGGCGGGCGGGGCCGGCGGGGTCGTCGGCTCGTCCGGGGGCGTGCTCGGCCGGTCCGGCGGGGTCGACGGCCGCTGGGGCTGCGTGCCCGGCGCGGACGCGGACCCGGACCCGTTCGGCGGCGGAGGTGGGGGCGGCGCGGACGGCGGCGCGGCCTCGGTGGACCGCGACGGCTGGGACGCGGGGGTCCCGTCCCCGGTGCGGCCGTTGCCGGGACGCCGCTCGCTCGTGGTCGGCGACGCGGTGCCGTCGGAGGCGGTCCGGTCGGCGACCGGGGCGGTGCCGCTCCCGCTGGAGCTGGGGCTCACCGAGCTGACGCCGACGCCCTCCTTGGCCGACGGCCAGGAGGCCAGCACGCTCACGGCCGTCGCGACGGAGGCGGCGATCCCGGCGACCGCGCCCAGCCCCCGGGCCAGGCCGCGCCGCGGGCGCTCCTTGGCGGGGCGGCCGCGCGGCGCGGGAGCGGCCCCGCCCGCGATGACGACCAGCGGGCTGGGGGAGGTGACGGCCGGCAGCGGGCGGGTGGCGGGGTCGCCGCTCAGCGCCTCGGCGCACGCGGCCAGGACGCGTTCGCGCAGCCAGTCGGGGGCGGTGGCGGGCGCGCGGTCGGCCAGCAGGCGCGGCAGGCGGCCCTTCTCGAACGCGGTGATCAGCTCGGTGGTGCCCCCGCCGCGCATGAGGACGTCGAGCACGGCGCGTTCCAGCCGGTTGCGGGCGACGGTCAGGAGCTGGCGGGTGGTGTCGGGGGCGATGCCGAGCACGTGGGCGATGTCGGGGACCTCCAGCCACTCGCCCGCCTCCAGCAGCAGCGCCTCGCGGTGGTCGGCGCGCAGGGTCCCGGCGGCGTGCAGCAGCGGGTCGGCGGTGCCGAACGGCGGCACCGCCCGCGCGGCGAACGCGCCCCGCCCCGCGCAGGCCTGGCGCGCCAGCGAGTACATCCACAGCACGGCGTCGCCGCGCGGCGGGTGCTGGGTGGCCGCCACGTAGGCGTCGGTGACGGCGTCGGCCGCGGCGGCGTCGCCGAGCAGCGACCAGCAGTAGGCGTGCAGGCGGGCGGCGTGCGCGTCGAACAGGGATCCGGCGTCCCCGCGCAATGTGACCTCCGTGTTGGTCCGGTCGGCTCCGTGGTCCGGTCTCCGGTGGCGTGGACAAAGCGGTGGGAAAGGGGACTCTAGTGCACACCGGGGCGGAAGAGAAGTTGGGGCCGACGCGCGGGTTCCCCCGACGGTTCACCGGAATTTTAGGCAAGTTCGCGAAAAAAGTCGGATTGCTGATCCGGTTCAGCTGGGAAGGCTCGCTCACGTTGTCGAACGAGGGGACCCCCATGGCCCGGATCGGCGTCCAGGACGTCCATCGCTACACACGCGGCGTGTGCTTCAAGAACGGCCCGCCCGGCACGGTCGGCGCGGAGACCGAGTGGTTCGTCACCGAGACCGGCGACCCGTCCGCGCCGGTCGCCGGGGAGCGCGTGCGGGCGCTGCTGGCCGAGGCCGGGCCGCCCCCGCGCGGCAGCCGGATCACCTACGAGCCCGGCGGGCAGCTGGAGCTCAGCTCCGCGCCGTTCCCGGGCCTCGCGCCGCTGCACCGGGCGCTGACCGAGGACCTGGCGCACGTGCGGGCGGCGCTCGCCCGCGCCGGGCTGTCGCTGGCCGGGCACGGCGTCGACCCGCACCGGCGCCCGCTGTTCCAGGCCGACCATCCGCGTTACCGGGCGATGCGCGAGTACTACCGGGCGGGCGGGTTCGACGAGGCCGGCATGGACATGATGTGCTCCACGGCCTCGGTGCAGGTGTGCCTGGACGTGGGCGCGGACCCGGCGGACGCGGCGCGGCGCTGGCGGCTGGCGCACGCGCTGGGCCCGGTGCTGGTGGCGGCGTTCGCGAACTCGCCGCTGCGCGCCGGGCGCCCCACCGGCCTGCGCTCCACCCGCCAGGCGATCTGGCACGGGCTGGACCCCTGCCGGACGCTGCCGGTGCTGGGCGACGGGTCCGACCCGGCCGCCGAGTGGGCCCGGTACGCGCTGGACGCGCGGGTGATGCTGGTGCGGACCGGGGACGGGGAGTGGCGTTCGGATCCGGGGATGACGTTCGCCGAGTGGATCGCGACCGGCGAACCGGGCCTGGACGACCTGGTCTACCACCTGTCCACGCTGTTCCCGCCGGTCCGGCCGCGCGGCTGGCTGGAGCTGCGGATGATCGACGCGCTGCCCGGCCCGTGGTGGCCGGTGCCGGTGGCCGTCGCCACGGCGCTGCTGGACGACCCCGCCGCCTCCCGGATCGCCGAGGCCGTGACCGGACCGGTCGCCGGGCGGTGGGCCGAGGCCGCGCGCGACGGCCTCACCGACCCGGAGCTGGCGGCCGCCGCCGCGGCCTGCTTCGCCGCCGCGCTGGAGGCGCTGCCCCGGCTCGGCGCCGAGGCCCTGGCCCCGCTGGTGGACGAGTACGCCCGCCGCTACGTCGAGCGGGGCCGTTCCCCCGCCGACGACGTCGTCCCCCCGCAACCCGCGGCCGCCCCCGCCCGGCCCTGACGAGTCACCCCCTGGAGAGGAACGCATGGTCGCGTTGAGCGCGCTCGACGAGCACGCCCTGAAAGAACTGATCGCCGACGAGCTCGGGGCCGTACGGGACCGCAGTCTCGGCCTGACCACCGAGGTCCTGGACGGCGCGGAGCTGACCGCCCAGGTCTCGCCGCTGATGTCCCCGCTGGTGTGGGACCTGGCGCACGTCGGCAACTACGAGGAACTGTGGCTGCTGCGCGCCGCCGCCGGGATCGACCCGATGCGCCCGGAGATCGACACGCTGTACGACGCGTTCGAGCACCCGCGCGCCGAACGGCCCTCGCTGCCGCTGCTGCCGCCGGAGGAGGCCCGCGCCTACATCTCCACGGTGCGGGCGAAGGTGCTGGACTCGCTCGGCCGGGTGCGGTTCGACCCCCGCGACCCGCTGACGGCGGGCGGGTTCGTGTACGGGATGGTCGTGCAGCACGAGCACCAGCACGACGAGACGATGCTCGCCACCCACCAGCTGCGCAGGGGCGCGCCCGCGCTGCTCGACCCGCCCGGCGGCGCGGGGGAGCGCAGGGCCCCGGCCACCGGCGAGGTGCTGGTCGAGGCGGGCCCGTTCGTGATGGGCGCCTCCGACGACCCGTGGGCCTACGACAACGAACGCCCCGGCCACGTCGTGGACCTGCCCGCCTACTACATCGACACCGAGCCCGTCACCAACGCCGCCTACCTGGCGTTCATGGAGGAGGGCGGCTACGACCGCCCCGAATGGTGGACGCCCGCGGGCTGGGAGTGGCGCACCTCCTCCGGCAAGCGCGCCCCCGCGTTCTGGTCGCGCGAGGGGACCCGGTGGGTGCGGCGGCGCTTCGGGCGGGTGGAGGACGTTCCGCCCGACGAGGCCGTGCAGCACGTGTGCTGGTACGAGGCCGACGCCTACGCGCGCTGGGCGGGCAAGCGGCTGCCCACCGAGGCCGAGTGGGAGAAGGCCGCCGCCTGGGGGCCCGGCGCGGACCGGGCGCGCCGCTACCCGTGGGGCGACGAGTACGCCGAGGGCCGCGCCAACCTGGGACAGCGCCTGCTGCGGCCGTCCCCCGCCGGGGCGTTCCCGGACGGGGAGTCGGCCTACGGGGTGCGGCGGCTCGTCGGGGACGTGTGGGAGTGGACCGCCAGCGACTTCCACGGGTATCCGGGGTTCCGGTCCTTCCCGTACAAGGAGTACTCGGAGGTCTTCTTCGGCCCCGACTACAAGGTGCTGCGCGGCGGGTCGTGGGCGACGCACCCGCTGGCGGTGCGCAACACGTTCCGCAACTGGGACTACCCGATCCGGCGGCAGATCTTCGCCGGGTTCCGCTGCGCCCGGGACGCCGCCTGATGTGCCGCCATCTGGGATACCTCGGCCGGGCGCGGACACTGGAGTCGCTGATCTTCGACGGGTCGCACTCGCTGGAACGCCAGTCCTACGCGCCCCGCATGACCCAGGGGAACCTGCTCAACGCCGACGGGTTCGGCGTCGGCTGGTACCACCGGGGCGAGGCCGTGCGGTTCCGGCGCGCCCAGCCGATCTGGACGGACCGGTCGTTCCGGGAGGTCGCGCGGGCCGTGGAGGCCGCATGCGCGGTCGCGGCGCTCCGGTCGGCGACCACGCGGTTCCCGGTGGACGAGTCGTGCGCGCAGCCGTTCCGGGCCGGGACCCGGCTGTTCAGCCACAACGGCAAGGTCGAGGACTTCGACGCCGCCGAGGGCAAGCTCCGCGAGCTGGCCGGGGACCTGGCGGAGGTCCCCGACGCGCGGGCCCCGGTCGACTCGGCGCTGGTGTTCGCGCTGGCCGCCCGGCACTGGCGGGAGGGGGCGCCGCTCGGCGACGGCCTGGCCGAGACCGTGCGGACCGTCACCGCGCTCGCCCCGGGCCGCTACAACCTGCTGGCCGCCGACGGCGCCGCGCTGGCCGCCACGACCTGGGGCGACTCCCTGTTCACCCGCGCCGCCCCGGACGGCCTGTGGATCTCCTCCGAGCCGCTCGACGACGACCCCGCCTGGCGGCGGGTTCCCGACCACAGCCTCGTCACCGCCGACCCGGCGTCCGGCGTCCGCGTCACCCCCCTGTAAGGAGAGCCTTTCCGTGGATCTGTTCCTGACCGCCGACGACCTCGCCAAGAGCCTCCGCGGCGACGTGCGCGAGGGCCTGACCGCCGAGCCCAAGACGCTGCCGCCCAAGTGGTTCTACGACGAGCGCGGCAGCGGCCTGTTCGAGAAGATCACCGCGCTGGAGGAGTACTACCCCACCCGCCGCGAACGCGAGATCCTCACCGCCCGCGCCCCCGAGATCGCCGAGATCACCGGGGCCCGCACCCTGCTGGAACTGGGCGCGGGCTCGGGCGAGAAGACCCGCCTGCTGCTGGACGCCCTGCGCGGCACGCTGCGGACCTACGTCCCGGTGGACGTCAGCGGCGACTTCCTCGCCGAGTCCGCCGCCGCGCTGGCCGCCGACCACCCCGGCATCACCGTCCACCCCGTCGTCGCCGACTACGAGCAGCACCTGCACCTGCTGCCCGGCGGGGAACGCCGCCTGGTCGCGTTCCTCGGCGGCACCATCGGGAACATGCCGCCGGTCACCCGCGTGGCGTTCCTCGGCGGCCTGCGCGCCACCATGGGCGACGACGACGCGCTGCTGCTGGGCGCTGACCTGGTGAAGGACACCGCCCGCCTCGTCCGCGCCTACGACGACGCCGCCGGGGTGACCGCGGAGTTCAACCGCAACGTCCTGCACGTGATCAACCGCGAGCTGGACGCCGACTTCGACGTGGCGTCGTTCGAGCACGTCGCGCTCTGGGACGACGCCCACGAGTGGATCGAGATGCGACTGCGCTCCACCCGCGACCAGACCGTGCGGGTCGGGGCGCTGGACCTGACGGTGACGTTCGAGGCGGGCGAGGAGATGCGCACCGAGATCTCCGCGAAGTTCCGCAGGGCCCGCCTGGAGAACGAACTGGGCGCGGCGGGCCTCACCCTGGAACACCTGTGGACCGACGAGGCAGGAGACTTCGCCCTCTGCCTGGCCGTGCCCTAGCCGCGTGGGGGCGTTCCTCGGCCCCGGCGACCGCCGGGGCCGAGGCGGCGCGCTCAGGCGGTCAGCAGGACGCCCACGTAGGAGACACCGGCGATCGTGACCCAGGACGCCAGGCCGAGGGCGGCCATCCGGCCGCCGGTCCGCGCCAGCGACGGCAGGTGCACCGACGCGCCGAGCGCGAACAGCGCGGCGGCCAGCAGCAGGCCCTGCAGGGTCGCGGCGAGGGCGACGACCCCCGGCGGGAGCAGGCCGGTGCTGCCCAGCAGGACCATCAGCAGGAATCCGACCACGAACAGCGGCACCAGCGGTGGGCGGCGGACGGCGTTCCCCGCGGCGCGCCGACGCCGCGCGCGGGCCGCGAGGACGGCGACCAGCGGCGCCAGGAGCACCACCCGCATCAGCTTGACCAGGACGGCCGCGGCCAACGCGGCCGGTCCCGCCGTCTGCGCGGCCGCCACCACCTGGCCCACGTCGTGCACGCTGGCCCCCACCCACCGGCCGAACGACACCGCGGTCAGCCCCAGGGGATGGTGCAGGAGCGGCAGCACCGCGATCGCCAGGGTGCCGCACAGCGTCACCACCGCCACCGAGTCGGCGACGTCCTCGTCGTCGCTGCCGGTCACCTGGCTGACCGCCCCGATGGCCGAGGCGCCGCAGATCGAGTAGCCGGTGGCGACCAGCAGCGGCCGGTCCCCGGGCAGGCCGATGCGCCCGCCCAGCCACCAGGTGCCCAGGAAGGTCACCACGACCACGCCCAGCACCATCAGCGCCGTCGCCCACCCCAGGCCGAGCACCTGCGACAGGCTCAACTGCAGGCCGAGCAGGACGATCGCCGATCGCATCAGCCGCCTCGCGGCGACGCCCAGCCCCGGCCGGGCCGCTCCCCGCACGACCGGGCGCAGGCCCGGCAGGTGCGCCGCCGCCATTCCCAGCGCCACGGCCATCGTGAGCGTCGGGACCGCGGGCACCAGGGCGTGGGCGGACTCGGCCAGGGCGACCCCGGCGGCGGCCATGGCCAGACCCGGCGCGGCGCGGCGCACCCCCGTCCCCCGGCGCGCGGCCCTCCGGCGGCGCGCGGTGCGCGGGGTCCGGGGGCGGGCCGCGACCGTTCGCGGGGCGGGCAGGTCCGTGGACCCGCTCATGTCCCCTCGGGCGGAGCCGGGTAGGTCCGGCGGATGCTGGAGCCCAGCGCGGCGACGTCGGCGCCGTAGACGTGGATCGAGATCGCCTTGGCGGCGCCCGCGTTGCGCACCCGGTGGATGTCGCCGGGAGGGGCGATCGCCGAGATCGCGCCGACGGGGTTGAGCACCTCCTCGAACAGGACCAGGCGCGGGGTGGGCCCGTCGGACACCACCCGGTAGCGCTGCTCGCTCTCCTGGCCCTGGTGAACGCCGGCCACGCACCAGGACACGTGGTCGTGGATCGGGGTCCGCTGGCCGGGAAGCCAGACCAGCGCGACGATCGAGAAGGTCCCGTCGGGTTCGCGGTGGAGCAGGTGCTGGCGGTACCGGTCGGGATGGCCCTCGCAGTGAGGGGCGGCGAGCAGGCCGGGCGCCCCCAGATGGCCTCGCAGCGCCGCGCCGACCAGTTCGGCCGTCGGCTGCGGGTGCAGCCGCCGCCCGACGATCTCGCGGACCGC
The DNA here is from genome assembly GCF_001552175.1 of Actinomadura kijaniata NBRC 14229. GTDB lineage: Bacteria > Actinomycetota > Actinomycetes > Streptosporangiales > Streptosporangiaceae > Spirillospora > Spirillospora kijaniata. Next base: position 15,058 of record NZ_BCQR01000126.1, on the reverse strand, counting down.
TCCGGTCACGGAATCGAGAAGTGGGGTGCTTCCGGCGGCGGTTCCCGCGGAAGCGGGCGTTGCAGTCATGGCAGCAGCATTGGCTCGCCCTTTCCATAACGTCCAACGACAACTTTTTGGCCACTCTCAAAGAGCGGCTTATGGAAGGGGCGTCCTAGCAGCCGGTCCGCGCCGCCGCGACGCTCCTGAGCTCCTCGACCAGCAGCCTGATCGTCGGGACGCGCTGGTGATCGTCCATCACGTAGGCGTACACCTGCCGGGCCGGACGCCCCGTCACCATCCGTCCCGTCACCTCCGGGTGGCACAGGAAGGACAGCACCAGCGCCGGCATCAGCGCGATTCCCACCCCGGTCGCCACCAGGCTCTGCACCGCCAGGTTGTCGTCGGTGGAGAACACCACGTCCGGCACGAACCCCTCCTCGGCGCACAGGCGCAGCAGGTTGGCCCGGCATCGCGGGCAACCGGCGATCCACCTCTCGCCGTTCAGGTCGGCGAGCCGGACGAAGTGGTGGCGGGCCAGGGGGTGCCCGGTCGGCAGCAGCACCGTCAGCAGGTCCTCGGTCAACGCGATCCGCACCACCTCCGGCGGGTGCTCGGTCTGCATGCCCGCGTAGGTGAAGGCGAGCGCGACGTCGCACTCGCCGCGCCGCAGCCGGTGCAGCGACTCGGGCGGCTCGGCCTCCTGCAACTCGACCCGGACCCCGGGATGGGCGGCCATGAGCCTGGCCACCGTCATCGGCACGATGGTGGCGTTGGCGCTGGGGAACGCGCACAGCCGCACCAGCCCCGACTCCAGCTTGGCCAGGGCGCGCAACTGCTGCTGCGCCGCCATCAGGTCGCCCATGATGACCTCGGCGTGCCGGACCAGCGCCGCCCCCGCCTCGGTCAGCCGGAAGCCCCGTCCCACCCGGATGAACAGCGGTGTCCCCACCGCCCGCTCCAGCGCCTTCATCTGCTGGGTGACCGCGGGCTGGGTGTACCCCAGACTCCGGGCCGCCGCCGAGTACGAGCCCGCGCGCACCACTTCCAGGAACGTCTTCAGGTGCCGCGACTCGAGCATGATGAATCATAAGCAGAACTTGGGATCAGGACCCTCTACGCCTGGGTTTCGTCATGCCGGCTTCACGCCACTGTGGTGGCCGTGCCGCCGTCACCGGCGTCCCGGGACGGGACCTCTAGATCCTGGCGGCGGGGCGGGCCAGGTTCAGCCCGCGCAGCTCACCCGCCAGGCGGGCCGCCAGGTGACGGTGGCCCGCCACGGTCGGGTGGACGCCGTCGGGGCGGATGAACTCGGGGGCGTTGCCGGTGCCGGTCGCCCGGCTGCCGGTGATCCAGCGGGACGCGATCGGGTCGATGAACGGCACGCCCAGGTCGGTGGCCACGGCGCGCAGGGCGTCCCGGCCGGCCAGGGCGGGGGCCGGGGGGCGTTCGCTGCCCCAGATCGGGCCGATCAGCACCAGCCGGGTGCCGGGCCAGCGCTGCCGGGCCCGCTCCAGCAGTTCGCGCGCGCCCGCGGCGACCTGCGGCGGCGGGTACTTCCAGTCGTTGTGCCCGCCGGAGACGATCAGCAGGTCGGGGGCGGGCCGCCAGCCGAGCTGGCTCTCGAACAGCAGCGGGAACGGCTGCCCGCGTCCGCCGGTCGCCACGAACCCGGTGCCGCCGCGGCCCCCGATGATCACCTGCCAGCCCAGCAGCCGCGCCGTCGCCGCCGCGTAGGTGTTCTCCGGCAGGCTGCCGCGTTCCCCGACGGTGTAGCTGTCGCCGAGGAACATCACGACCGGTGCCCCCGGCCTCGGCTTGGCGGCGGCCGTCGCGGGCCGCTGGACCTGCCCGGACAGCGCCGAGCAGCCGCCCACCGGCAGGACGCCGAGGCACAGCGCGGCCATCGCCGCGCCGCGGCGCGCGCGGCGAGAAGACATGGGACCACCAAGCGAAGGGGGAGTGAACGTCGCGCCGATTTTACTGATACACCCCATCAATGGTGGCCAATGCCGAATGTCGTCCCTCACTGTCGGACACGGGGGCGTCCGCGCCGGTCACCGGACGGGTCGCCGGTCGGGCCGGTGGTGGCCAGCACCTGTCCGGAGCCGAACGCCTCCGGCATGATCCACCGTTGTGGGCCTTCGACGGTGGTTCCAGCGCGGGAACTCGACCGAACGCGCGCTGCGCGTCCGGGCCGAGGAGGGTGATCCGGCCGCGGCCGTCGATCTCGGAGCGCACCTCCTCAACGACCGGGAGGATCCGGTGGAGGCGGAACGCTGGTTCCGGCTCGCCGCCGAGACCGGGGACGCCGGCGGCATCGCGGGGCTCGTCGGCTGCCTGGAGCGGCAGGGCCGCCGCGACGAGGCCGTGGAGTGGTGCCGTCGCGGGGCCGAGGCGGGGCAGACCGTCGCCATGTTCAACCTCGGGGTGCTGCTGAGGAAGCGCGGCGAGTCGGCCGAGGCGGAGCGGTGGTGGTGGCGCGCCGTCGACCGGGGCCTCGGGTTCGCCTGCGGCGAGCTCGCCGAACTGGAACGCGAACGCGGCGACCTGGCCGCCGCCCAGGAGTGGCTGGCCCTGGCCCCGCAGTGCGACCGCCTCGCGGAGGAGGAGGACCGCCCGAGCGTGCTGTTCTGGTACGGCGCGGCGCTGAAGGACCGCGGTGACCTGGCGGGGGCCGAACGCTGGTGGCGCCGCGCCGTCGAGGCCGAGTCCTGGCACGTCCTGTGCCACCTGGCCGACCTGGAACGCGAACGCGGGGACGAGGAGGCCGCCCGCTCCTGGGAGGAGCGGGCGGCCCAGCACGACCATCCCTGCGACTGACCGGTTAGGCGGGCGACTCCATGGGCCGAAGCTCGTCGGCGTAGCTCACCGAGACCCGCCGCATCACCCCGTCGTCGTCGATGGAGTACTGCCCGAGCCGCCACAGCGGCGGCGAGTAGGCGTGGATCGACACGCTCGCCTCGGCCGAGCCCACCAGGCGGTGGATGTGGTCGGGGCCGAAGCAGAACGACGCCCCCTCCCCGACCGGCACGCGCACGTGGTCGCCGCCGATGCGCGGGTTGCACTCCTCCAGCTCGCCCGCCACGACCCGGACCGCGCCGGAGGACACGTCGTGGTCGTGCCAGCCGGTGTCGTTCTCCGGCGTCCAGCACAGCAGCCACACGTCCACGTACTCGTCGCGGTACAGGGAGGCGTAGTGGCGTTGCCCGGAGGAGAAGACGACGTGCTGCCGCCACAGGCCGGGTTCGTCGGCCAGCGCGTCGACCAGGGCGCGCAGCTCGCGCTTGTCGAGGACGCGCGCGGGCAGGTCGTTCAGACAGGTCGTCGCCCCCGGGGGCAGGACGTCAGACGGCATGGTCGTCACGGCTTCAGCTCCTCTCCGTGCAGTAGGCGGTGCGGGTTGGCCACGCGGAACGCGTGGTGGGCGGCCTCGCCGAGCGCGAGGTCGCGGGGGTCGGCGTACGGCCGGTCGGTGCCGTGCGCGACCACGTCGACGCCCAGCGCGCGCACGACGGCGTCGGCGGCGCGCGGGCCGTAGGAGGAGGTCTCGACGAACGCGTTCGGGTCGACCTCGCCGCGTCCGCCGCCGCGCGCGGCCAGGCGTTCGCCGTGCAGCGGGGCGAGCCCGGCGAGCATGGCGAAGCACACCCGCAGCCCCGGGTGCCGCTCCCGCCCGAACGCGCGGAACGCGTACCACGCCGCGTGCATCTGCTGCACGTACGGCACGAGCGCGGGCCACCAGGCGGGGACGCCGGGCGCGGCGGGCGCGGGGCCGGGGTGGAGGAACAGGGGCAGGTCCCGTTCCTCCAGCAGGCGGAGCAGCGGCGCGCAGCGGTCGTAACCGGCGGGGTCGACCAGGGCGTTGGCGGGGAGTTGCAGGCCGACGAAGCCCGCGTCCAGGGCCTCGGCGACGGCGCGGGTGTCGATCTCGGCGACGTTCGCCGCGGCCCACGCGCCGAACGGCTCCGGCAGCGCCGCGGCGCCCTCGTGGTAGGCGTCCAACAACGGGCGGGCCTCTGCGGGGGGCAGCCACTCGATCCCGAGCGGCGTGGACAGCGACACCAGCGCCCGGTCGAGCCCGTCGGCGCGGGCGAGGGCGGCGCGGCGGGCGGGGTCGTGGTCGGCGGGGTCCACCTCGTAGGGCGGCTCGCCGGTCAGATGCAGCGTCCAGCCGTCCAGGAACGGGGGTGTCCGGCGCGCCCGCAACGCGGTGACCAGCGGGGGTCCCCACAGGTGCTGGTGCACGTCGATGCCGGGCACGCGCTGCCGCTCCTTTGCTGAACCGGATCAGTTAACCGTTTCAGTGAAGCGGTTCAGTAACCCGTTCGTCAAGACGCGGCCGCCCTTCCCACCCGGAAACCGTCGGTCCCACCCCGTAGGGTTGGACCCGTGGCGGACAGGAGGAAGCGGGCGACCATCCGGGAGGTGGCGCAGGCGACCGGGCTCTCACCCGCCGCGGTGTCGTACGCGCTGCGCGGCATCCAGACCTCCGAGGAGACCCAGGAGCGGGTCCGCGCCGCCGCGGCCGAGCTCGGCTACGAGGCGCACCCGATCGCCCGCGCGCTGGCCAGCGGGCGCACCGACATGGTGGGGCTGCTGTGCGGCTCGCTGGAGGACTACTGGCAGCAGTCCCTGGCGGTCGGGATCGGCCGGTCGCTGCTGGCGCGGGACCGGTACGCGCTGATGGTGGACGCGGGCGGCGACCCCGAACGCGAGCTGGCGCTGGCCCGCCGCCTGCGCGACCAGCGCGTGGACGGCCTGATCGTGCAGCCCCTCGACCCGTCGGCCGCGCTGTGGTCGGAGCTGGCCGAGACGGTGCCGGTGGTGTCGATCGGCGACGCGCTGCACGGCGGCCGGTCCCACGGCGAGGTCGTCTTCGACAACCGGCGCGGCGTGACGCTCGCGCTGGAGCACCTGCGGGAACGGGGCCACGACCGGATCGCGGTGTTCACGCCGACGCGGGACAGCACCCCCGACCGGCCCGCCGACGTCCATGTCAACGCCGAGGCCCAGCGGCTCGGCCTGCGCGTGAAGGTGGTCGTCGCGCCGCAGTCGCTCGCCGAGGCCACCGCCGTCGCCACCGAGGTGCTGGGCGACCGGGACCGTCCCTCGGCGGTGTTCTGCTTCTCCGACGTGATCGCCTACGGGGTGTACGCGGCGACGCGGACGCTGCGGCTGGACGTCCCCGGCGACGTCGCGGTGTGCGGCTACGACAACCACCCGATGTCGGCGCTGCTCACCCCGCCGCTGACCACCGTGGACTGGGACATCGAGGGCATCGTGCACGCCGCCGTCCGCCTGATCGTGGACGTCATCGACGGCAAACCCCGCAAACGCCGCGTCGTCCGCGAGCCGACCCTCCTGGTCCGCGCCTCCACCGGGGGTTAGGGGAGGGGCGGGGGGAGCAGGCGGGCGATCGCGGGCAGGGCGTCGGCGGCGGTGGCGATGTCGGCGTCCAGGGGGCGGTCCTCCACGCGGTCGTCCAGCACGGCGGCGGCGACGTCGTAGGCGGCCCGCAGCGGCCCGCCCGCCGGGGCGCGGCCCTGCATCCGCAGCGCCCGCACCGCCGCGACCAGCTCGCAGCCCAGCCCGATCCGGGAGGCGGCCAGCGCGTCGGTGGTGGCCCGCGCCGACTGCGTGGAGAACCCCGCGTGCTCCTCCACGCCCCGCGACAGCACCGCGCTGCCCAGCGCCGCCGGGGTCGCCAGCCGCCGCACGTCGGCCAGCGCCGAGTGCGCCACGTACTCCAGGATCATGATCCCCGACGACGCCTCGGTGGCCGCCTGGAACGGGTACAGCCCCGTGAACGACGGCTCGGTCAGCGTGCCCAGCCGCGCCGCCGACAGCGCCATCGTCTGGAACAGCGCCGCCCGCGCCGCGTCCAGCGCCAGCCCGGCGTAGGCGGTGTGGAAGTTGCCGTTGTGCCAGGCGGTGTGGCCCGCGACGTCGATCAGCGGGTTCTCGGCCGCCGCGTTGATCTCGCGGGTGACGACGTCCTCGGCGTACCGCGCCGCCTCCAGCGCCGGGCCGTGGACCTGCGGGAACGCCCGGTAGCCGTACGGGTCCTGGATGCGCGCGGGCGTCGGGTGGTCGAACGCCAGCAGCGTCCGCACCGCCGCCGCGGCCTCGACCTGGCCGGGGTGCGGGCACGCCTCGTGGACGGTCGGCGCGTAGGGCTCCTCCGAGCCGCGCACCGCCAGCAGCGACAGCGCCGTCACCACCGTCGCGGCGTCCAACAGCGTGCGCAGGTCGGCGACGGCGAGGGCGGCCTCGCCGAGCGTGGCGGCGTTGGAGCTGATGAACGCCAGCGCGTCGGCCGAGCCGAGGCGGAAGCCGGGGCCGCGCGCCACGCCCGCGTCCGGTCCGCCGAGCCAGGCGCGCTCGCCCAGCAGGCACAGCGCGGTCGACGCCAGCGCCGTCAGGTCGCCGGTGCCGATCGCCCCGTAGACCGGGACAGGTGGCAGCAGTCCCAGGTTGAGGGCGTCGGCGAGGGCCTGGAGCACGCCGGGGTCCACGCCCGAGCCGCCGGCGGCGAGCTGGTTGAGGCGCACCGTCAGCATCGCGCGCACGATCTCGGGCGCGACCAGCGGCCCGGCCCCGGCCGCGTGGCTGCGCAGCAGCCGCAGCCCGTGCGCGTCGGCGTCCTCCCACTCCACGTCCACCACGCGGTTGGCGCCGACGCCGGTCGTGCGGCCGTAGACGGGGCGTTCGGCGGCCACCGCGCGGGCCGTCCGCCATGCGGCGCGGGCCCGCGACACGCCCGCCGGGTCTATGGTGATGATCACGTCCCCGCGGGCCGCGCGGGCGACCAGCGGGCAGGTGAGCGAGGTCCCGTCGATAACGATTCGACTGTTCTGCACGGCCTCACGCTACTTTCCCCAGTATTACGGTGATTAATATCGGGATTATGAGCTTGACCCCGCCGTACCGGCGCTTGAGAGTGTCAGATGGCTACGGTTGGGTAAAAGTCGCAACCGATCATCACCCGCACCACCACCCGACACTCGAACCGGAACGACGGCGTTGCGGTGACGCCGCCCCGAGGACGTGACCCGTTTGATCAGCTTTACCGGCGTGACGAAGCGCTACCCGGACGGCACCGTCGCCGTCGACCATCTCGACCTGGAGATCGCGGCGGGCCGCATCACCGTGCTGGTGGGGCCGTCGGGCTGCGGCAAGACGACCACGCTGCGCATGATCAACCGGATGGTGGAGGCCACCGAGGGCACCATCACCGTGGACGGCCGGAACGTCGCCGACATCGACCCGCCCACGCTGCGCCGGGGCATCGGCTACGTCATCCAGCAGGCCGGGCTGTTCCCCCACCGCACGATCGTCGACAACATCGCGACCGTGCCGGACCTGCTCGGCCAGGACAAGAAGCGGTCCCGCCGCACCGCCCGCGAGCTGATGGCCCGCGTCGGCCTCGACCCCGCGCTCGCCACCCGCTACCCGGCCCAGCTGTCGGGCGGCCAGCAGCAGCGCGTCGGCGTCGCCCGCGCGCTGGCCGCCGACCCGCCGATCCTGCTGATGGACGAGCCGTTCAGCGCCGTCGACCCGATCGTGCGCGCCAGCCTCCAGGACGAGTTCCTGCGCCTCCAGGACGAGCTGGAGAAGACCATCGTGTTCGTCACCCACGACATCGACGAGGCCGTCAAGCTCGGCCACCGCATCGCGGTGTTCCAGGTCGGCGGCACGCTCGCCCAGTACTCCACGCCCGACGAGCTGCTCGCCGCGCCCGCGAACGACTTCGTCCGCGACTTCCTCGGCGGCGACAAGGGCATCCGCCGCCTGCGGTTCACCCAGGAACTCGACGCCGAGCCCGGCGCCGGAACCGAGGCGGCCGACCGGTGATCCCCCTGGTGACCGAGGGCGAACCGCTGGTCCGCTGGGACTGGATCGGCCGCAACCTCGGCGAGATCGGCTCCCTGCTGGCCGACCACGTGCTGATGTCGGTCGTCCCGATCCTGGTGGGCCTGGCCGCCGCGCTGCCGATCGGGCTGGCCTGCGCGCGCTGGCGGCGGATCTACCCGCCGGTGCTCGGCGTCACCAACGCCCTGTACGCGCTGCCCGCGATCGCGGTGTTCATCATGCTGATCCCGTTCACCGGGATCGGCAGCCGCACCACCGTCATGATCCCGCTGGCGCTCTACACGCTGTCGGTGCTGGTCCCGTCCGTGGTGGACGGCCTGGCGGCGGTGCCCGACCACGTCCGCCAGTCGGCCGTCGCGATCGGCTTCGGCCCGGTCCGGCGGCTGGTGCGGGTGGAGCTGCCGATCGCCGTCCCCGTCGTGATGGCGGGGCTGCGGGTCGCGACCGTGTCGAACATCAGCCTGGTCAGCGTCGGCGCGCTGATCGGCGTCGGCGGGCTCGGCGACCTGTTCACCGACGGCTTCAACCGCGACTTCCCGACCCCCATCGTCGTCGGCATCGTGCTGACCATCGCGCTGGCCCTGGTCGCCGACGGGCTGCTGCTGGCGCTCCAGAGGCTGCTGACGCCGTGGGCGCGCGCCGGGGCCCGTGACGCGCGGGCGTCCCGCGCGCGGCTCGCGAGCCCGGAGAGGACGGCCCCGTGAACGCGATCCTGGAGGCCCTGCGCTGGTTCGGCGAGCCCGCCCAGTGGAGCGGTCCCGACGGCATCCCCCACCGGGTCGCCGAGCACCTGCTGTACTCCGGGCTGGCGTTCCTGATCACCGTGCTGGTCGCCCTGCCACTGGGGCTGCTGCTCGGCCACGTCCGGCGGGGCCGGGCCGCCTCGGTCCTGGGCTTCGCCGTGGTCGCCGCCGCCAACGGCGCCCGCGCCCTGCCCACCCTCGGCCTGGTCATCCTCGCGGTGATCCTCACCGCCAGCGAGCTGGTCCCGATCCTGCTGCCGCTGATCGTGCTGGCGATCCCGCCGGTGCTGGTCAACGCCTACACCGGCGTCCAGCAGGTCGAGCCGTGGCTGCGGGACGCCGCCGAGGGCATGGGCATGACCGGCCGCCAGGTGCTGTGGCGGGTCGAGTTCCCGGTGGCGCTGCCGCTGGTGCTGCTCGGCCTGCGCACCGCCGCCGTCCAGATCGTCTCGACCGCCGCCATCGCCGCGTTCGTCGGCCTCGGCGGCCTCGGCCGCTACATCATCGACGGCCTGGCCCGGCAGGAGTACGACACCACGGCGGGCGGCGCGATCCTGGTGATCGCGCTGGCGTTCGCCGTGCAGGCGGCGTTCGCGCTGCTGTACCGGCTGGCGGTCTCGCCCGGACTGCGCCGCTCGACGGCGTCCTGACCTCACCATCCTCAGCGGGAAAGGAAACAACGATGATCCGCAAGATTCGGGGCGCCGCCGTGCTGCTGGCCGGGGCGCTGGCGCTGGCGGCGTGCGGCGGAGGCGACGGGGGAGACCCGCTCAAGAAGGGCACCGAGGGCGGCGGCGGTGGCGGCGCGGCCCTGGTGATCGGCACCGCGAACTTCCCGGAGAGCGCCGCCCTCGGCGAGGTCTACGCCCAGGCGCTGGCGGCCAAGGGCGTCAAGGCCGAGACCAAGATGGCGGGCACCCGCGAGGCGTTCTACAAGGCGATCTCCGGCGGCCAGCTCGCGATCGTGCCCGAGTACAACGGCAACCTGCTGCTGCACGTCGACCCCAAGGCCACGCAGACCGCCACGGACCAGGTGAACACCGCGCTCAAGGCCAAGCTGCCGGCCGAGCTGGAGATCCTGGACTCGGCCAAGGCCGAGGACAAGGACGCGGTCGTCGTCACCAAGGCCACCGCCGACAAGCACAAGCTGAAGACCATCGCCGACCTCAAGCCGGTCGCCAAGGACCTGGTGTTCGGCGGCCCGCCGGAGTTCAAGACCCGCGTCTCGGGCCTGGTCGGCATCAAGGACAAGTACGGCGTCGAGTTCAAGGAGTTCAAGGCGCTGGACGTGGCGGGTCCGATCACCGTGGCGCGGCTGAAGCAGGACCAGGTCCAGGCGGCCAACCTGTTCACCACGGACGCGGCGATCACCCGCAACGGCTTCGTGGCGCTGGAGGACCCCCAGTCGGTCTTCCCCGCCCAGAACGTCACGCCGCTGGTCTACAAGTCCAAGGTGGACGCCAAGGCCAGGGAGGTCCTGAACGCCGTCTCCGCCAAGCTCACCACCCAGGACCTGCTGGACATGAACACCAAGATGTCGGTCGACAAGGCCGACCCCAAGCAGGTCGCCGAGGAGTGGCTGAAGAAGTCGGGCCTGGCCTGACCTTCGCGTGCGAGGGCCCCCGCCGCGGGGGCCTTCGCACGTCGTGCGCGTTGGGGTAACGTGCGTCACGTAGAGCACATGCGACATGACGAGGAACGGTGCGCATGACCCCCCGCCAGAGCGCGTTCCGGCGTCGAGGCCTGGTCGCGGTGGCGGTGCTGGTCCTGACCGGGTGCGGGCCGGCCGACACCTCCTCACCGGACGCCTCGGCGCAGAAGAAGTCCCCGAGCGCGTCCGCCCTGCCGAAAGCGGCGGACGGCACCGACCTCACGTCGTGCGCCGACGGTCAGTGCGAGGTCCAGGTCAACGCACCGGCGGACCTTCCGGTGCCCCGCAGGCTCCAGGTCGCCTCCGTGCGGGTGCAGTCGGTCGGCCCCGACACCGTCACCCTCGTCGGGCGTCCCCTGGGGAGCCGCACCGGCGGGTTCTGCACCGGCGTGAAGTGCAGCTCCTCCAGCGCGGGAGGGAAGTTCACCCTCACCCTGGGCCCCGCCAGCACCGGCAGCCAGAACGACCTGAAGGTCACGGCCGTGGCCATCAACGGCGGATCCGCCGTCCTGAGGCTCGCCCCCGCCTCCTGACCCCGGTCACCCCATCCCGAGCACACGCGTCAGCAGCGCCCCGACCCGCACGGGGCGGCGACCGCGCCTTGTAGCGGCCCACCCCGTGGGCCGGCGCGTTCACCGCGCCGATCCCCCACCTCCGCAACGGCTCGGACTCCCAGCGCGGCGACCGGTGCCCGACCCGGCACGGCCGCGCGCCGGGGGAGTCCACGCCCGCGACCAGCGCGACCAGGATGCACCCGGCCAGGTCGGACAGGGCGACGCCGTCACCGCCGTAGTCACCCGCCCGAGCGAGGCCCGTCCCCGGATCGAACCCGATGGGCCCGTGCCACCGGTGCGTGACGGCGACCCCGTCCAGCCGGGGGAACGGCTCCCGCAGCGTGGCGAGGAGTCGGTCCTGAACGCTCTCCTCCCGGCGTTCCGGCCGGGCAGGATCCCCGACGCCGCGCCCGGACGATCCCGGCGAGCTCCCGGACCTGGCCCTCGGTCAACGCGAGCCGCCGCGCACCGCCCAGCAGTCGATGCCCTCCCGCTCGGTGACCCGTCGCACCTCCCGCGCGGCGTCGAACGCGGCCCGCCGCATCGCCACCGCCGCCTCCCGCCCGTACCGCCGCGCCAGCGCCCCTGCCCGCCGGGCAGATCCCCCGGGATGCCGAACGCCGACCTGCCGCGGCACTACCGGCGCACCACCCGCGACCCCGGCGCGCGTTCCTACCTGCGCCTGTGGCTGGAACTGCTCGTCCTCGCCAACCGCACCCGGACCGCTTCCCCGGCTTCCACGAACGCGCGGCCACCGGCTCCGACGCGCTGGCGACGCTGGTCATGGCGGCCGTCACCGGCCTGGAGCTGGACCTGATGCTGACCTCGACCTCGCCAGAGCGGACGCGGCCCTCGAACTCCTCGTCTCCCTCCTGGACCGCTGACGACAACCGGCCATCCGGCCGATGGCGCTCCCCCTTCCGGCCGATGGGCGCCCCGCCCCCGCCGCGACAAGATCGTCAACACGACGAGAGGAGGAGGCATGCGCGTCCTACTGACACTGCTCCTGGCCGGGACGACGGGAACGACGCCCGTCCAGGCCGCCCCGATCTCCTGGCAGCCCTGCGGGAAACACGGCGCCGAGTGCGCCACCCTCCAGGTGCCGATGGACTGGGACCGGCCGGACCGCGGCCGGATCACCCTGGCGCTGAGCCGCCTGAAGGCCGCCGGCCCGGGCCGCCGCGTCGGGGTCCTGTTCTTCAACCCCGGGGGACCGGGCGGCCCCGCGCGGCCCATGCTGCGGGACTACGCGACGATGGCGTTCCCCGCCGCCCTGCGGGAACGCTTCGACATCGTCGGAGTGGACCCGCGCGGCGTCGGCGAGAGCACCCCCGCGATCACCTGCGAGAAACCCACCCTGGGCCCCGACCAGTTCCCCCGGACCCGGAAGCAGTACGAACAACTGGTCGCCTACAACAAGGAGGTCGGCACGGGCTGCGCCCGCGCCACCGGCCCGCTGATCAATCACGTGGACACCCCCAGCGCGGCCCGCGACTTCGACGCCGTCCGGAAGGCGCTGGGCGAGCGGAAGGTGAACTGGCTGGGCCTGTCCTACGGGACCCTGCTGGCGAGCACCTACGCGCGCATGTACCCCGAGCGCGTGCGGGCAGCGGTCCTCGACGGCCCGGTGGACCACACCGTCCGTTCCCGCCGCATGGCCCTCGACGAGGCGCGCGAGACCGAGGAGGCGTTCACCAAGTTCGCCGGGTGGTGCCGCGAGGACGCCAAGTGCGCGATGCACGGCAAGGACGTGAAGACCGCGTACCGCGAGCTCCTCGCCAAGGCCCGCCGCCACCCGATCCCGGCCGAGGGCCACCCGGCCGGCGTCACCGCACCGCAGATCGCCTACAACACCTACAACCTGATGGCCTTCCCCGCCACGGGCTGGACCCAGCTGGCCAAGGGCATCCGCGACGCCACGGCGACACCGCCCAACGCGGCCCGGTTCGCCACCGACGTCTCCAGCGGCGCCGCCTACCGCACCATCGCCTGCCACGACTTCCCCAGCGACGTCCGCGGCCGCAGGGACCTGGCGGCCCGCCAGCGCGAGATCCGCAAGGCCGCCCCCACCACCGGCGGCTACGTCGAAGGCTGGGACATCCAGACCGGCTGCCTGGGCTGGCCGATCCGCCCGGCCAACCCCTGGGGCCCGATCCCGGTGAAGAACACCGGGTCCGTCCTCATCGTGGGCAGCACGACCGACCCGGCGACCCCCGAGAAGTGGGGTCGGGGCCTGGCCCGCCAGATCAAGGGCTCGAAGCTCCTCGTCTGGAAGGGCGTGGGCCACACGGCCTACTTCAACGACCCGCCCACCCAGTCCCGCGAGGTCACCTACCTGATCAACGCCGGATGAGCCCCACCGGCCCCCGCCACCGCGCGGGGGCCGGCCGGAGGACCAATGGCTTCCCGGCACTAGTCGAACAGTGCCAGGAGCCCTGTCCCGCTGGACGGGACCGCCAATAGCTTCCCGGCATGAGGAAATCCCGCACGATCGTCACCACGACCCTCCTCGCCGCCGCGCTGACCGCGCCCCTCGGCACGGCCAACGCCCAGGCCGCGACCCTCCCGCAGGTGTCGGTCGCCAAGCCGGTCGAGGCGCAGGCCGCCAAGAAGCTGACGATCAAGACGCAGAAGCAGCAGAAGAGCTACTGGTGCGCCCCCGCCGCCGTGCGCGCGATGGCCACCCGGCACCGCAGCGGCTCGCGCCTGCCGAGCCAGGCCCAGCTCGCCAGGCACATGAAGACCAAGCCGAGCGGGACCGAGATCCGCAGGGTCCTCAACACGCTCAACCAGATGGCCGGAAGGCACACCTACGACTTCAACAACGTGGGCTCGGCGACACGGATGAGGAACGAGATCAGGGCGTCCGTCAACCGCGGCCACGCCGTCTACGTCTCGGTCTGGTCGCAGTGGAAGCCGTGGCGCAAGACCGGCACCCGCGGCGCCTCCCACGCGATCGTCGCCTACGGCTACTCGGGCAACACGATCTACTGGTGGGACCCGGCGGACAACTCCCGCCACAGCGCCTCGGCCGCCAAGTCGTACGCCGCCATGAAGAACCGAGGAATGCGCATCATCACAGGCTGACCCTCCCGCCACTGCGGGAGCCAGCGCCCTCCGCCGAGACCTCCGCGCCCACCGACGCGAACCGGCCGGATCCCATCATCCACCGACACTCTCGTCGCCGTGCGCTCTCCGTCCTGATCGGCCCGATCAGGACCTCCTGAAAGGAACCCGTTTGAACGCCAAGCAGCTCGTCCTCGCCCTGGCCTCCGCCGGAGCCGTCCTGACGGCCACCGCACCCGCCGCCACCGCCGCGACCACCGCCCCCCAGGCACCGGCCGCCCCCCAGGCGCAGACCGCGGCCCAGACGCCTGCCACCGGGGACTCCGACGTCCGCGTGATGATCACGTCGCGCCAGTACAAGAGCAAGTCGACGGGCAAGTGCCTGGACAGCAGGAAGAACCCGGGCAACGCGGCCGTCCGCCTCGTTCCCTGTCACCGCGCCGGCCACAGGGACATCAAGCACCAGCTCTGGGTCGTCTACAACGACGGCACCTTCCGGCCGCTGATCAACACGAAGATCTGCCTGGACAACTACCACCGCAACATCGTGCGGATGGCCAAGTGCAACGACAGCAAGGGCCAGGTGTGGAAGTGGACCGGCGGCGCAACCGGCAAGCTCAAGGGCAAGCGCAGCGGGAAGTGCGTGTCCACCTACCCGGGTTCCGTCTACTTCCGCATGGACCCCTGCAACACCGGCGGCAACAAGCGCGTCTGGAAGCGCTACTGACCTGAACGTCGGCCCGACCGAGCCCAAAGCGCTCGCTCGGGCCGACCCCTCCCGCATACGCGAAGAGCATCGCAGCGCGGCGAACACTAGATGGATCCCAGCGGAACCATCCCCGCACGCGAGGATGGGGCTCGGGCTGGGTTATGTGGGCCTTGGTCGGGCGGGCTAGGTTCGCTCACCATGATCGAGTCCTCCTCCCTGGGCGCCACCCGGGCGGCCTACGACGCCGTCGCCACCCTTTACGCCGAGCTGTTCCGCGACTCGGTCGAAGGGCATCCGCTGGACCGCGCCCTGGTCACCGCGTTCGCCGAACACGTATGGGCCACGGGCGGTGGGCCGGTGGCCGATCTCGGGTGCGGTCCCGGCGGCGTCACGGCGCGGCTGGCCTCCCTCGGCGTGACCGCCTTCGGCGTCGACGCGTCACCGGCGATGATCGAGCTGGCCCGGCAGGAGTACCCGCATC
>NZ_BCQR01000125.1 GCF_001552175.1 Actinomadura kijaniata NBRC 14229 | reverse complement strand
GCCGCGCCAACGCCGCGCCAACGCCGCGCCAACGCCGCGCCAACGCCGCGCCAACGCCGCGCCAACGCCGCGCCAACGCCGCGGCGGCCCGCGACACCACCCGTTGAGATGGAGAAGGGAAGACCCATCATGTCCACTCCCACCACGGCCGAGCAGGAGAACCTGCGGTCGCGCATGCCCAACCCCCTGCGGTTCGTGCCCGAGCTGGCAGAAGTCGCCCAGGGTCTGCACCAGGCCATCCAGAACGGTCCGATCCCGCCGGCCACCATCAGCCTGATGCAGCTGCGCGCCGGGCAGATCCTGGGCAGCACCTACTTCGCCATCCGCGAGACCGCCATCCTGCGCGGGCTCGGGGAGTCAGAAGAGCGCATCACCGCCGTGGCGACCTGGCAGGACGCCACCTGCTTCACCGACGCCGAACGAATCGCCCTGGAGCTGATCGAGGCGGTCTTGACCCCCAATCCCTCCGGAGAGCGCGTCCCGGATGAGCTGTATGCCAGGGCGAGCGCGCACTACGACCACCAGGCGCTGTGGTCGCTGGTGATGGTGATCGCCCACATCGGGTTCTTCACGCCCGCCGCGCTGATCGCCAAGCCGATCCCCGGTCGGGCTCCCGGCCAGAACTACACCGACTGACCCCCTGTTCCGCGCCCGAGAAAGGCAGGCAGCATGAGCAAGTTCGCAGTGGCCGGAGGCACCGGACGGCTGGGACGCCACGTCGTCGACGTCCTGACCGAACAGGGACACCAGGTCGTTTCGATGTCCCGGGCCACCGGCGTGGACATCATCACCGGTGAGCGTCTGGCCGAAGCGCTGACCGGAGTCGAGATCATCATCGACGTCGCCTCCTGGCACGCCTCCGAGCAGGAAGCGGCGACCGAGTTCTTCCGCACCTCGGCCCGCAACCTGCACGAAGCCGGTCGGAAGGCGGGGGTCTCCCGGATCGCGGTGGCCTCCATTACCGGGGTCGACGGGGCCACCTCCGGGTTCGGCGCCGCCAAGAAGCTGCACGAGGAGCTCCACCTGTCCGAGGTCCTCCCCGTCCGTATCCTGCGGGCCGCGCAGTTCCATGAGTTCATCGGCCAGATGCTGGACTGGCAGCAGGGCGACGTCGCCTACATCCCCACCTGGCCGAGCCAGCTGGTGGCCGCCCGCACCGTCGCCGAGGAGCTGGTCGATCTGGCCATCGCCCCCGACGCGCCCTCTCCCGCAGCGCCGCTCCCCGAGATCGCCGGACCCCGCCAGCAGACCCTGGCCGAGGCGGCCCGGCTGCTGGGAGCCCGCCGGGGCATCAAGGTCGTCGGCATCGACAACCCCGATCTGCCCGATGCCGAGTACGCCGCCAACGGCGGGCTCCTGCCCGGCCCTCACGCCAAGCTCGCCGGTCCCACCTTCCAGGAATGGCTCGACGCTCAACCCTGATCCGGACAGCAGGGCGCCACCCGGGCGCATGCCCCGTTCTCGCAAGCCCACCGTTCGGGGGCTTCCGAGAACGGGGCAGCCCGTCGCCCCGCTTCCCGCCTGGGAGGCAGGGACGCCGGGCGCTCCCACTCGGCTAGTCGGCCAGCTTCCGCCGGACGATCGCAGCGCGCTCCCCGGCGTCCTGCGGCCACGACCCGGCCACCTCTCGCACCAGTTCCCGGTGCTCCTCGATCAGGTCCGGGAACGTGAGGCCGACGGCGGCCTCCACCTGGACGGGCAGGTCGCCGGAGCGCGCCGCGCGCCTCAGCACGGCGGTGACCTGCTCGACCGGCCCCAGGCCGGTCAGGGCGTTGACCGCCTGGACGCGGAGTTCCATGTCACCCGAACCGTCGAAGACCAGCCCTTCCAGCGCGGTGACGATCCCCTCGTCCGGGGTGTCCCACCGTTCCAGGCACTCCCACGCCGCGTCCACGGCGGACTCGCGGACCACAGCCGGAGCCTCGCGCCGCCGCAGCGCGGCGGCGATCGTCTCCGCGTCCTCAGGCTCACCGAGCTCGGAGAGGATGCCGAACGCGCTCGCGTGATCGGCACCGGCGGCCGACGACGGGCGCCCGAGGACGTCCCGCGCGATGGCGAGAACCTCGGCGGCGTACTCGCCGTCGTCGATGCCGAACCGCGTCAGCCCGTCCGCCAAGTGGTAGTGGTCGAGCGCGATGCCCACCGCCTCCGGCCTCCGGCTGCGCAGCAGCGTACAGAACGCGCTGCGATGGGCCTCCTCGCCGGACGGCGAACGCATCTCCCTGTGCGCCTGACCCAACTCGCCCTCCAGCTCGACCCCTTCCCAGTGGAAGCTGTGCGGACCTTCGCGGAGAGCGCTGCGCACCTCGTCGGCCGCATCGGAGCGCTCGTCGTCCGACCAGGTCCCGGCCAGACGCTCCAGCAGCGGCCGGTGAGCGTAGAAGCGGCGACCCGACGACAACGCGGCGGCCGCCTCCTGCCGCACCCGCCATTCGTCGTCCTCGGTGGCGAGGACCAGCCGCTCGGTCGCCGCAGCCTCCTGCGAGTCACGCAGCGCGCGGACCGCCTGCACGCGTTCGTGGCACTCCTCCACGCGAGCCACCAGCGCGCTCAGACGCTCATCGGGGGTCTCGGGGTCCTCGAGCAGGACGCGGGCCGCGTCCAGGGCGCGTTCCCTGAGCTCCACGTCGGGCATCCGTTCCAGAACGGCGGCGATGGCATCGGCGTCCCCGTCCTCCAACCCGAGACGCCAGAGGGCCGCCAGCGCGCTCGCGTGGTTCGCCCCTTCGATCCTCGTCCGCTCGTCCACCGGCCGGGGAGGTTGCCGGAGCAGCTCCCGGGCGACCCGGACGACCTCCTCGCCGTGATCCTCGAACGGGTTCCCGCCGACGAACCGGCTCGTCATCTCGGCGCGGTCGTAGAAGTCGAGCGCGATCCCCCGGGCGACGGTGTCGTCGCTGCGCAGCAGAGTCAGGAACCCCTGCCCGAACGCCTGCGAGGTCGTCGGCTCGTTCATCGCGTCGAAGGCGCCCTGCAACTCCGGATCGTCAAAGCGTCCTGTCCAGTACCACGACTGGAACTCCAGCAGGAACACCGTCATGAACACGGCAGGATTAGATCACCGCTGTCGGCGGGAGGCGATCGATTTCCCCGGCGGCCGAGCGGGGACGCGTGAACGAGCGCGCGGGTTCGGGCTGGTCGGGCTCTGGCCGCAGGCGGACAGGTGTGGTCCGTTCAGGGGTCCTGAGGCGTCCTTAATCAAGATCAGTTACCGTTCGGGGCGGCCCCGCGGTGCCCCGCGAGGAGAGGACCGATCATGACTCGGTTCGCACGACGCGCCCGCGTCACCGGTGCGGTGGCGCTGATGGCCTCCGGTGTGGCGGTCTGGCCCGCTTCGGCTGCGGAAACGCCGCGTTGGCGGGTCTTCCAGACGCACCGCTACGACGACACCAGCTCGTACCACGCGGTGGCGGCGAGCGGGAAGGACAACGCCTGGGTCTTCGGGGAGACCCATCCGAACGACGGACGCACGCGCCCCATCGCCCGGCGCTGGACGGGCCGCACCTGGCGCGATGTGCCCATGCCCGCGGAACTCAGGCTGCCCGCCCACGCCGGCAGCACCACGTCACCGTCCAACACGTGGGCGCTGGTCGGGATGCCCGACGGCGGCCCCACCTACGCGCTGCGCTGGGACGGCCGCGAGTGGAGCGTCTCCAACAAGTGGAACGACGGCCTGGCCAGCGACATGGTGACGTTCGGGCCGCGCGACGTGTGGGTGCTCGGCTACTCCCGCGCGGGCGCGGGCATCGGCACCTGGCACTTCGACGGCGGCACCTGGAAGCGGGCCAACGTCGGCAAACTGCTGCCGCACCGTCTCAGCGCCGTCTCGGCCAAGGACATCTGGGCCGTCGGAGCCAAGCAGAACACCGGCTGCGGCGACCGCACGATCGCGCACTTCAACGGCACGGCCTGGAAGGAGGTCCGCGTAGGGAAGGTGCTGCCTCCCGACATCCCGCAGCCCGAGACCGGCGGCTCCTACCAGTGCGTCTTCCTGCGTGACGTCGCGGCACTCTCCAAGAAGGACGTGTGGGTGACGGGCGAGGTGCTTCGTTCGGACGGGGAGAAGGACACCTACGAATCCCTCCTGCTCCGGTGGGACGGCCGCAAGTGGCGGCGCGTGAACATGCCGAACGGCCGGACCCCGGAACGGATGGTGTCCGACGGGCGCGGTGGCCTGTGGTTCATCGGCGGTGAGTCCGCGAACGACCCCGAAGGGGCCGGCACCCCTCTGCTGCACCGCACGGCGAGCGGCGTATGGAGCACGACCCGGATCGATACCCGGGGACGGACCGCCCGGGTCAGCGACCTCATCCTGATCCCGAGAACGCGATCGCTCTGGGGCGCCGGTCGCGTCGACACGTCCGACACCTACGACGCCACCGTCTACCGCCTGGGCTGAGGGAGGGGCGGTGCGGCGTTCGGCGTCCGTGTCCGTTCTCGCCGGGTGATCAGTGACCGAGATGGCAGGGGCTCCAGTCCGTTGTGGTTCGTGGACGCGAACCGCAACGGGCGCAGCCGAGTGTCGCGGCCGAACGGATCGGCGGCGTCCCACCGGGTGTTCGGCGAGTGCTTCGTCACATTGGGCGCTCTCGGTGCGGGGGCGGGCGGGGCGCGCCGGAAGCCCGTCCTTGGAGATCTTGGCAGGTCGCATGCCGAAAACCGGGCGGCTCGCATCCGGCCCGGACCGATCTCCCTGACCTGCGCGGAAGGGAATTTCCGCAGGTCGAAGGTGGTCCGGTGGTGGTCCAAAGATTGATCTTGCACTTTTCCTATTTAATCTGTAGGAAATATAGACAAGCGCCCCGGTCCGTTGCCCCTCCCAACCCTGGAGTCGTCATGGGCCACGTTGTCCGCACCACCCGTCGAGAACTGTCCGCCGAGCACATCAGGGCCGTCCTCAAAAAGGAGGCCCTGGTCGTCCAGATCAAGGGATTCCTGCGTCCCGAGGCTCTGGAGATCGCCCGTGAGCAGCTGTTCGACCACGCCGAGCGCGGCGAGCTGAGCCAGGCCGCGGAGTTCGGCCGGGTCGGGTTCGCCTACTCGGAGATCGGCGACGAGGCGTCCCGCCGTGCGTACCACGAGCGGGCGCTGCCCAACATCCACCGGCTGCGCGAGCTGTTCGCGCCCTACCTGTCGCCCACCGACGAGCTGCGGCTGCTGCTGGACGAGATCTGGCCGCAGGGCGCCAACCTCCTGCACGTCGACGGCGCGAAGTGCTTCGTCGGCATCGCCCGCTACCAGGACAAGGACGTCGACCTCAACCCCCACACCGACGCCCTCGAACGCAACCTGCCGCCCGACCACCAGAGCGACCTTCAGGCGCAGCTTTCGGTGAACGTCTACGTCAACATCCCCGACGAGGGCGGCGAGCTCGAACTGTGGGGCATCGAGCCGACCGAGGACGAGTACCGGACGCTCGTCGGCGACCGCGCCTACGGCATCGACCGCGACAAGGTGTCCGACCCGGTCGCGGTCGTCAAGCCCGAGGCGGGCGACCTCATCCTGCTCAACCCCCGGCTCATCCACGCCGTCCGCCCGTCGCAGGACTCCTCCCGCATCACGATCGGGCACTTCATCGGCTACCTCGGCGAAGAGCGTCCGCTCGCGCTGTGGAGCTGACCCCGGAAACCGCATCTGAGCTCGGAAAGGACGGAACAGTGACCGCGGTCATCCGATCGAAGGCCTCGTTCGGCAAGGTCGGGCAGGAACACGACTTCACCGGCACCCGCGCGGTGCTGCTGGTCAGCGTGGGCCAGCGCTACCACGAGGGGGACAAGCTCCAGGCGACGATCGACCTGGTCAACCGCTCGGGCATCGAGCACCTGACCGTCGCCGTCGCCGACGCGTTGCAGCGCCACAACTACACCGACCTCCCCGAGGACGTCGCCTACGCCTACGCGCTGCGCGCCGGAGACGAGTGGCTGGAACGCAACAGCGAGATCCTCGGCGGCCTGCTGGTCCCCAGTGACGTGCTGCGCTGGCACACGACGCTCACCGACGAGCGCTACAAGGCGCTGCGCGAGCGGGTGGAGAACGAGTACGCGGGCAACCCCGGCTACCGGGCCGCCGTGGACGCCACCATCGGGCGGTTCACCGACCGGCTCCGCCAGCGCGACCCGGACGCCGACGTCGAGGCGGCGTTCCACCGTTCGTGGGTCTACCTGATGGAGGAGTGCCCGGTGATCATGCCGCTGTGGGCGCAGGACGGCCATGACTTCGTCATCTACCCGCAGCCGATGACCGACGCGATGGCCAAGACCCGCGAGATCTTCGTCGAGCCGTCCCACCCCGACAAGGCCCGGTGGCTCTCGCTGAGGTTCAAGAAGCGCGCCCTGGAACCGGTGGCATGAGCGGGGTGTCCGATCGTCGTTGGTGGGCGTTCGCCGGGGTCGGCATCATCAGCTTCCTCGGGTGCGTCGACCTCACGATCGTCAACACGGCGGCGCCCGCCATCGGTGACGATCTGAAGGCCGACGTCACGCGGCTCCAGCTCGTCGTCAACGTGTTCATCGCCGCGCTGTCGGCGTTCATGGTGACGATGGGGCGGCTGGCCGACGTGCACGGCCGCCGCCGCGTGCTCTACGCCGGGACGGTGGTGTTCGGCCTGGCGTCCCTCGGCGCCGGGCTGGCCACCGACGTGTGGTGGCTGATCGGGTTCCGGTTCGTGCAGGGCGCGGCGTGCGCGGTGCTGTACACCAGCACCGGCGCGATCGTGTCGAACGCGTTCCCCGAGGCCGAGCGCGGCAAGGCGATCGGCGCGCTGTACGGCGTCAACGGGCTGGGACTGGCGATCGGCCCGGTGCTCGGCGGCCTGCTCGTCGGGTGGGCCGGCTGGCGCTGGGTGTTCTGGCTGAACGTGCCGCTGATCGCCGTCGCGCTGGCCATCTGCTTCCCCAGCGTCCGCGAGTCGCGCAGCGACGAGGGCGCCACCCGGGTCGACCGGCCGGGGCTCGCGCTGCTCACCGCCGGGCTCCCGGCCGTGGTCCTCGGGCTGTCGCTCGGCGACACCTGGGGCTGGGGGAGCCCGGCCACCCTCGGCCTGATCGGCGGGGGAGTGGCGGCACTGGCCGCGTTCGTGCTGGTGGAACGGGCCAGCGACCATCCGATCATCGATTTCGGGCTGTTCGCCGGGCCGCGCTTCGTCAGCGCGATCACCGCCGACTTCGGGCTGGCGTTCTTCTACTGCCTGGCGTTCTTCCTGATGCCGATCTACCTGACGGAGGCGCGCGGGCACACCGGCCTGGCGATCGGGCTGAGCCTGCTGCCCTGCACGGCGGTGGTGGCGGCGCTGTCCCCGGTCGTCGGGCGGCTCGCCGACCGGTGGGGGACGCGCCCGCTGCTGCTCGGCGGCTTCGCGGCGTTCGCCGTCTCGGCGCTGCTGCAGAGCGCGTTCTCGCCCGCCACCGGCCTGCCGCTGATCGTCGTGGCGTTCGCGGTGATGGGCGCGGGCTGGGCGCTGGTGCTCGGCCCGGCGACCGTCACCGCGCTGTCGGCCGTGCCCGAGCGCATGGCGGGGCTGGCGGTCGGCTCGTCCTGGACGTTCCACAACCTCGGCGGGGCGCTCGGCCTGGCCGCCGGGATGGTGCTCTACCGCGCCCACCACGACCTCACCGACGGCTACCGGGCGGCGATGTGGCTGCTCGCCGCCGTCTCCCTGCTCACCCTGGCCGCGATCGCCGCCCTCACCCGCCCCCGGGCGGCGGCCGCCGCCGTTCCCGACCGTCCCCTCCAGGAAACGAAGGGCAGTTCATGAAGCTCCGGCCCCCTCCACGGGCACTGACGGCGGCGGCGGTCGCCGCCCTCCTCGCGCTGACCGCCGCCGGGTGCGGCGGCGAGAGCCGGGCCGCCGCCGACGGGCTCACGTTCGCCAGCGACAGCGAGCCGACCTGCCTGGACCCGAACATCAGCCCGCAGGACGTGACCGCCCGGCTGTTCCGCAGCGTGTACGACTCGCTGGTCTTCCAGGACCCGCAGGGCAAGATCCACCCGTGGCTCGCCACCTCCTGGAAGGCCTCCGGTGACCTGAAGAGCTACACCTTCACCCTGCGCGACGGCGTCACCTTCCACGACGGCAGCCCGCTGGACGCCGAGGCGGTCAAGGCGACGTTCGACCGGATCGTCGCGCCCGCGACCAAGTCGCTGTACGCGGTGAACCTGCTCGGCCCCTACAAGGGCAGCACCGTGGTGGACCAGCGCACGGTGCGGGTCGAGTTCACCAAGCCGAACGCCGCGTTCCTCCAGTCGGCCAGCCAGACGTTCCTCGGCATCACCTCCGCCAGGGCCGCCAAGCAGGACCACTGCACCAGGCCGGTCGGCTCGGGCGCGTTCGCGGTGGAGGGCTACACCAAGGGCAACAGCCTGACGCTGAAGCGGAACGACGCCTACCGCTGGGGTCCGACGCAGGCCGCGCGGGGCCCGGCCAGGACGCCCAGGGTGACCGTGCGGTTCCTCCCGGAGGACTCGGTGCGCGTCGGCGCGCTGACCTCCGGGCGCGCGCAGATCGTCGCGGGCGTCCCGCCCAAGCGCGTCGCGTCCCTGCGACGGCAGGCCCAGATCGTCAAGGCCGACCTGCCGGGCGGCGTGTACGCGCTGCACCTCAACACCAGCCGCGCGCCGTTCGACGACCAGAGGATCCGGCAGGCGTTCCGGAACGCGGTCGACACCAGGCAGATCGCCGCCACCGTCTACGCCGACCAGTACAGGCCCGCGCGCGGCCCGATCGGCCCCACCACCCCGCTCTACGACCGTTCCCTCGACGGCCGCCCGGAGCCCTCCGCCGACGAGGCCGCCCGGCTGCTGGACGAGGCCGGGTACCGGACCCGCGACGCGCAGGGCTACCGCGTCAAGGACGGCGGGCGGCTGACCGTCCGGTGGGTCTTCAACAAGGAGCAGGTGCGCGAGCAACGCGACCTGGTGGCGCAGCTCGTCCAGGAGCAGGCCCGCAGGGCCGGCATCGAGCTGCGAATCGAGAACATGTCGACCGGGCAGTGGTTCGACGCCCGCGACACCGGCGCGTTCGACGTCTTCGACCGCAGCTGGGTCTCCGGCAACCCCGACATCCTGCGCAGCTTCTACGCCTCCTCGAACCACCCCGCCAAGGGCAAGGTCGGCTACAACGCCTCGTTCGCCGCCGACGAGGACCTCGACGGCTGGCTGGAGGACGCGCTCGCGACCGGCGACGAGGCCAGGCGGGCCGACCTGTACGGCAGGGTGCAGCGGGCGGTGCTGGAGCGCGGCTACCTGGTGCCGGTCTACGTCCCGGCGTCGATCGTCGCGGCCGGCCGGAAGGTCACCGGCCTCACCTTCGACGGGCAGGCGAGCCCGCTGCTGGCGGGGGTCGCGGCCGGATGATCGCGGGTGTCGTGCGCCGGGTCGTGGGCGCGATCGCCGTGCTGCTCGGCTCGGGAACGCTGGCGTTCGCCGCGCTGCGGCTGATCCCCGGCGACCCGGCCGCGACGCTGCTCGGCGGCGCGCCCGCCACCCCGGAGGCGATCGCCCGGCTCAACGACGAGCTGGGCCTGGACCGGCCGCTGCCGGTGCAGTACGCGACGTTCCTCGGCCGGGCGGCGCGCGGCGACCTCGGCTGGTCGTTCCAGTACAACGCGCCGGTCACCGAGGTGCTCGGCCAGGAGATCGGGCCGACCGCGCGGCTGACGCTGACCGCCTGCGCGCTGGCCGCGGCCGGGGCGACCGCCCTGGCGCTGCTGACCGCCGGACGCCGGGTGCCCCGCGCGGTCTCCGGCACGGTCGAGCTGGTCGGCTCCTCCACCCCCACCTTCTGGCTGGGGATCATGCTGCTCACGCTGGCCGGGTTCCGCGCCGACGGGATCTGGCTGCCCGCGCTCACCCTGGCGGTCCCGGTCGGCGCGGTGCTGGCGCAGGTGCTGCGCGACGGGCTGGAGACCGCGCTGAGCAGCCCGTTCGTGCTCACCGCCCGCACCCGGGGCGTCGCCGACCGGCGCGTGCGCCGGGCGCACGCGTTGCGTCACGCGCTGATCCCCGCGCTGACCGTCCTCGGCTGGACGGCGGGCAGCCTGCTGGCCGGGGCGGTGGTCGTGGAGTCGGTGTTCGCGCGGCCGGGCGTGGGCCGCGTCGCGGTGGAGGCCGTCATGGCCAAGGACCTGCCGGTCGTGGTGGGCGCGGTGCTGCTGGCCTCGGTCGTGTACGTCGTCGTCAACACCCTGGTCGACCTGGCGCAGCTGCTGGTCGACCCGCGTCTGAGGGAGGTGTGATGGACACCCTGCTCACGGCCGGCCGGGTGCTGCCCGGCCCGGTGGGCGAACGTGTTCCGGACGGGGCGGTCCTCGTCCGCGGCGGCCGCGTCGCGTGGGTCGGCCCCCGCGCCGAGGCCCCCGCCGAGGCGGCCGCGGTGCCGCGCCGCGACTTCCCCGGCGGCACGATCCTGCCGGGGCTGATCGACGTGCACGTCCATCTGGCGTTCGACACCGGCCCCGACCCCGCCGCGATGTTCGCGGCCGTCTCCGACGGGGAGCTGTACGAGCACATGGCGGCCCGTGCGGAGATCCTGCTGCGCGCGGGCGTCACCACGGTCCGCGACCTGGGCGACCGCAACGGCCTGGCGATCCGGCTCCGCGACGAGATCGCCGCGGGGCGGCGCCCGGGGCCGCGCGTGCTGTCGGCCGCCGCGCCGATCACCCCGCCGGACGGCCACTGCCACTTCCTCGGCGGCGAGGCCGCCACCACCGCCGACGCCCTGGAGCTGGTCCGCCGCCACGCCCGCGCCGGAGCCGACCTGGTCAAGGTGATGGCCACCGGCGGCTACCTCACCAACGGCGGCGCGCTCCCGTGGGAGGCCCAGTTCGACACCGCCGCGCTCAAGGCGATCACCGCCGAGGCGCACGGCCTCGGGCTGCGGGTCGCCGCGCACGCCCACGGGCTGGTCGGCATCCGCGCCGCGCTCGACGCGGACGTGGACACCATCGAGCACTGCGGCTGGGAGGTCGCCGGCGGCACCCGCCCCGACCCCGGCCTCATGCGCGAGCTGGCCGCCTCCGGCATCGCGGTCTGCCCGACCGTCCACCACGGCTGGCCCGGCATCGCCGCCCGCCGCGAGCCGGGCTGGCTGGAGGACAGGCTGACCGCGATCGGCCGCGCCCGCGAGCTCGGCGTGACCCTGGTCTTCGGCACCGACACCGGGGTGCGCGGCGCGGGGTTCGGCCGCGTCGCCGAGGCGTTCGCCCTGCTGGTCCGCGCGGGCCAGCCGCCCGCCGAGGTGATCGCCTCCGCCACCGTCGAGGCCGCCCGCGCCTGCGGCCTGGCGGACGTCACCGGCCGTCTCGCCCCCGGTCTGGCCGCCGACCTGCTGGTCGTGGACGGCGACCCGACCGCCGACGTCACCGCGATCGCCGCCGTCCGCCACGTGGTCGCCGCCGGTCGTCCCGCGGAGCCCGCGCCGTGACCGCCCGAAGGTGGCGCCCGGGGTTCGTGCTGGCGCTGGTCGCCGGGGCCGGGCTGCTGGCGCTGGCGGTGGCGCCCGGGGTGTTCGCGCCGTACGAGCCCTACCGGGCGGATCCGGGGGCGGCGCTCATGGGGCCGGACGGGGCGCACTGGTTCGGGACCGACCAGCTCGGGCGGGACGTGCTCGCGCGGGTCGTCCACGGCGCGCGGACCAGCCTGGCCATGGGGTTCGGGGCGACCGGGCTCGCGCTGCTGGCCGGGACGCTGGTCGGGCTCGCGGCGGCGTTGAACGGCGGGATCGTCCGCGAGGGGCTGATGCGGGCGATGGACGTGCTGCTGTCGTGCCCGGGGCTGCTGCTCGCCCTGGTGGCGGTGGCGCTGATCGGGCCGGGCACGCTGGGCGCGACGCTGGCGGTGGCCGTGGCGGCGACGCCGGAGTACGCGCGGCTGGTCAACGCGCAGGTGCGGCAGGTGCGCACGTCGGGTCATGTGGAGGCGGGCGTGGCCCTGGGGCTGCGGCCGCGCGCGCTGATCGTCCGGCACGTGCTGCCGAACGCGCTCGGCCCGGTGCTGGTGCTGGCCACGCTCGGCGTCGGCACCGCGATCCTGTACGGCGCGGCGCTCAGCTTCCTCGGGCTGGGGCCGAACCCGCCCGCCGCCGAGTGGGGCGCGCTGCTGTCGGACGGCCGCGACCATCTGGAGAGCGCCTGGTGGGTGGCGTTCTTCCCGGGCCTGGCGATCACGCTCTCGGTGATCGTGGTGAACGTCGTCGGCCGCGAGCTGAGGGGGAGGCACCTGCGATGAGCCTGCTGACCGTCGAGGGGCTGACCGTGGAGTTCGGCGGCGCGCGGGCGGTGCGCGGCGTGTCGTTCGGCGTGGGCAAGGGGGAGTGCCTGGCGATCGTCGGCGAGTCGGGCTCCGGCAAGAGCGTCACCGCGCGCAGCCTGGTCGGGCTGAGCGGCGGCCGCGTGGCGGCCGACCGGCTGGAGTTCGGGGGCGAGGATCTGCGCGGGCTGCCGGAGCGGGCCTGGCGCAGGATCCGGGGGCGCCGGATCGGGTTCGTGCTCCAGGACGCGCTCCAGGCCCTCGACCCGCTCCGGACGGTCGGGCGGGAGGTGGCCGAGCCGCTGGTCGTCCACCGGACGGTCCCGCGCCGCCGGATCCCCGACCGGGTGCGGCGGCTGCTGGAGGACGCGGGCGTCCCCGACCCCGAGCGCCGGGCCGGGCAGTACCCGCACCAGCTGTCCGGCGGGCTCCGCCAGCGCGCGCTGATCGCCTCCGCGCTCGCCGCCGAGCCGGAGCTGATCGTCGCGGACGAGCCGACGACCGCGCTGGACGTCGGCACCGCCGCGCAGGTGCTCGACCTGCTCGCCGGGCTGCGCGACCGGGGCACCGGGGTGATCCTGATCAGCCACGACCTGTCGGTGGTGGCGCGGCTGGCCGACCGCATCGCGGTGATGAAGGACGGCCTGCTGGTCGAGCAGGGGCCCGCCGGGCAGGTGCTCACCGCGCCGCGCGCCCCCTACACCCGGATGCTGCTCGACGCCGTGCCCAGCGGATACGCCGAGCCGGTCGAGGTCGGGGAACCGGTCCTGGAGGCACGGTCGGTGTCCAAGCGCTACGACGGCCGCACGGTGGTGGACGGGGTGTCGTTCGAGCTGCGGGCCGGTGAGTCGCTCGGCCTGGTCGGCGGTTCGGGCTCCGGCAAGACCACGCTGGCGCGGATCGCGCTGGGCCTGGTGGAGCCCGACGCGGGGACCGTGCTGCTGGACGGCGAGCCCTGGAGCGGCCTGCCGGAGCGGAGGCGCCGCCCGCGCCGCGCCCGCATCCAGCCCGTCCCGCAGGATCCGTACGGCGCGTTCGATCCGCGCTACACGGTCGGGAGGCTCCTGGACGAGGCGTCGCGTCTGTCCGGGGAGACCGCCACGGCCGAGGACCTCCTCCGGCAGGTCGGCCTGACCGGGGAGCTCCTCGACCGGAGGCCGCGCGACCTGTCGGGCGGGCAGCGGCAGCGGGTCGCGATCGCCCGCGCGCTGGCGCTCCGCCCGGCCGTCCTGGTGTGCGACGAGCCCACCTCGGCGCTGGACGTGTCGGTGCAGGCGGGCATCCTGGCGCTGCTGGACCGGCTGCAACGGGAACGCGGCCTGGCGCTCCTGTTCATCTCGCACGACCTGGCCGTCGTCCGCAAGGTCACCCAGCGGGTGGTCGAGCTGGCCGACGGGAGGGTGGTCGCCTCCGGGCCGACCCGCGACTGGCGCGGCGACCGGGAAACGATCCCGGAGCCACACAGAATCTGATTCGGTATGGTGCCGGGATGGAGCGAGAACGGGAAACGGACGTCTTCGACGACCTGGCCGCCGAATACCGTCAGCTCGACGCCGTGCTCGCGGGCCTGAGCCCGCGGATGTGGGCGGCGGAGTCGGCGGCCGACGGGTGGACGGTCTGCGACGTGGTCCTCCACCTGGCGCAGACCGAAGAACTCGTCCTGGCCTCCGCCGCCGGGGAACGCGAGGCGTTCAGACGGGAGGAGGGCGTTCCCCTGGACGAGCTGATGGACCGGCTGGTCGTCGCCGAGCGCGGCGCCCCGCCCGGACACGTGCTGGAACGCTGGCGCGAGGCCGCGGGCGCGACGCCCCGCGCGCTCGGCTCCCGCGCCCCGGGCGACCGCCTGGCCTGGGCCGCGGTCCCGCTGTCGGCCCGCACCCTGGCCGCGACCCGCATCGCCGAGCACTGGGCGCACGCGCTCGACATCACCGCGCCGCTGGGCATCGACTATCCCGACACCCCGCGGCTGCGGCACATCGCCCGGCTGGCCCAGCGCACGCTGCCCTACGCGTTCGCGGTGGCGGGCGAACGGGGCGGGCCGGTCCGCTGCGAGCTGACCGGCCCGGACGGCGAGACCTGGCGGTTCGGCGACCCGGACGCCCCCTCGGTGATCACCGGGCCCGCGGGCGAGTTCTGCCGGGTCGGCGCGCGCCGCCTCGCCCCCGCCGAGACGACCCTGAAGACCTCGGGACCGCACGGGGACGCGGCGCTGCGGGTCCTGCGCAACTACGCGGCCTGACGCGCGACCCGTCCGGTGAGGCGGGGCCGGAGGCGGACCTCGCCGGGCGGACCGTGCGGCGGGTCAGGCGTTGGCGGCCGCGGTGATGAGGTCGCGGGCCTGGGTGACGATCGCCCGGCGGTTGCGTTCGAACTGCGGGTCGGTGACCGTTCCGGTGCCCGGGTCGGTGTTGCCGTCGCCGAAGCGCAGCACCGGGGTGTGCAGGTGGCCGCCGGGCAGGCGGGTCAGGCCGAGGCGGTCGCGCAGCAGGGTGGCGCGGTAGGCGATCTCGTTGGACAGGTAGTTGCCGCCCGCCCCGGCGCGGGCCGTGGAGCCGGGGGTGGGGCCGTCGGGGCGGACGACCTCGGTGGTGCCCCCGGCGGGGATCTCGGTGACCTGCGTGTTGTCGATGACCTGGAACGGGCCGGTGCCCGCCCCCACCATCGCCCGGTACGGCAGGGTGGTGACCGTCCACTGCGGCTGGGCGCCGCGGACGGGGATGAGACCGGTGCTGGAGGCCCGCTCGTTGTCGGGGAAGCCGCCGCGCCAGGCGCCGTTGAAGCGCTCGACGTCGAACCGGTCGGGACGGCCCTGGCTGACGGTGGTGAACAGGTCCACGCGCGGCAGGTGGGGGCGCAGCGCGCGTTCGACCATGCCGTCGGTGAAGTCGCGCCAGCGGACCGGGAAGGTCATCGTCTCGATCCGGGCCGGGCCCCGGGAGGTGCGGACCACCGTGCCGTCCAGGGCGAGCGCGGTCGCGCCGGACGGGTTGCCGATGCGGATGTCGCGGTCGAGGGTGAACGGGTCGAACCCGGTGACCAGGATCCTGCGCATGCGGTGCGGGTAGGCGACGTCCTCCTGGCCGCGCGAGGCGCGCTCCAGCCGCGCCAGCAGCCGCGCGCGGGCCCTGTCCGACAGGGCGAACGAGGGGTTCCACCGGCGGACCGCGCGGGTCATGCCGAGCCGCGCCCAGTACAGCGGCCGGTCGTCGGCGCGGTCCAGGTCCCCGGCGGGCACGCGGCCCTGGGCGCGGTCCACGGCGCGCCGCCACAGCCGCTCGCCGTGCCGGGCGACGACGTTCTCGGCGGCCCGGTAGGACCCGGCACGCTCCAGGGCGCGGGTGAAGGAGGGCGCGGCGCCGGCGAAGCCGCTACGCCGCAGGATCTCCTGGGGAACGGCCTGGTCGAGGCGCTGTTCCTCGACGGTCGGCGGCGCGGCGGAGGCGGCGTGGGCGGGCGCCGCGAGCGCGGCCAGCGCGGCCGTCGCCCCGAGCATCGCTGTCATCCGTGCCGCCGTCATGCTCTCTCCCTCGGTCGCGTTCACAAGATCGCGGCCATTATCGGCGGGTTCGGGAGGCGGCGGAAGAGGCGGCCTCCAACGCGATGATCCCCGCCGGGATCACCAGCGCGAACTTCGCGGCCGCCGCCAGGGCCGCGCCCCGGAACGTCAGGTCGCCGGCGGTGCCCTGGTGGAGCGCGGTGAGGCCGTCCAGCAGCAGGAGGTTCTCCACGACGTCGAGCAGCGCGGCGAGGACACCGGCCGCGGCCCCGAGCCACAGGACTCCACGCCCGCGTTCGCGCCGCGCCGCGAGCAGGCACAGCGCCGCGATCGTCACCGCGTATCCGGCCAGGAACGCGAAGTCGGCGTGCAGCGCGGTCCGGTAGTCGTCCTCCCGGCCGGTGGTCAGGTGCCGGGCCGTCTCGGCGTTCCAGGCGAACTCGAAACGCAGGATCGGCAGCGTCCAGTCGGCGGTGAGCACGTACCACGCGCCGCCCGCCAGCAGGGGGACGAAGCACGCCAGGACACTCCACGTTCGCCGCATGGGCGGGTCCTTCCGTATCTCAGGAGTCGAAGGTCAGCTCGACCCGGTCCGCGCCGCGCAGGGCGGCGACCCGTTCGGCCTCCTCCCGGACGCCCGCGCGCCGGGAGGAGGACAGGACCGCGAACGGCGTGACCGCGACCGTCAGGCGGCGGCCCGTCATGCGGTGCCGCCAGAGGCCCGCGATCTCCCCGTCGGCGAGGACCACCCCGGGATTGGCCACCGCGCGCCAGATCAGCCGCTGGTGGGCGCGGTCGGGCACCACCAGGGCGCGGTCGCCCAGCAGGTAGGGGTCGGAGGGCGGGAGCAGCCGCACGCCCTCGAAACCCGTCGCGCCGCGCAGCGCGTCGAGGTCGGAGGCCAGCGCCCAGCGGCGCCTGCCCTCCACCTGGACGGGCTGGAGCTCGCCGGCGACCAGGTCCCACAGCCGCCTGGCCTCCCCGGGCCGGTGCCCCAGCCAGGCCGCCACCTCGTCCGGGCGTGTCACGCCCAGCAGGTGAACGAAGCGGCGCACCAGCTCGGCCCTGGCCTCGGCGCCCTCGGGCTCGGTGCCCGCGGCACCGGTGATGGGGCGGAACACCACCGGGGAGCTCTCGTTCGGGTCCAGCTCCAGACCGGCGTGGAGCGTCGCCCTGCGGAACAGCTCCTCGCGCACGTGGACCGCGCCGCAGCGTTCGCACCAGCTCCGCGACGTGTCCGGCACCCTGTCGTTCAGCGCCCCGCTCAGCGCGGGCCGGGACACCGGTCGGCCGCCCGCCACCGCGCGCATCGCGGCGGCCACCGTCGCCACCTCCTCGGCCTCGCTCTCCTGGAGCGGGACCAGCGCGGCGGTGACGAGCCCGAGCCCGGCACGGGCCAGCACGTGCGGCGCGCCCCGCACCGTCATCGCCAGCACCAGCGGACCGCCGTCGAGCAGCCGGCCCACCTCGGCGGCGGGCTGCGCCGTCCGCGCCCGCACGCCCGCGAGACCCGACCCGCGCGGCGTGTCCTGGAGCCCCACGCCCAGCCCCCGGACGTCGGTCGCGCGCCGGGTCGGCGAGCTC
The DNA here is from genome assembly GCF_001552175.1 of Actinomadura kijaniata NBRC 14229. GTDB lineage: Bacteria > Actinomycetota > Actinomycetes > Streptosporangiales > Streptosporangiaceae > Spirillospora > Spirillospora kijaniata. Next base: position 20,016 of record NZ_BCQR01000125.1, on the reverse strand, counting down.
AGGTCCTGGACCTCCGCGCGCCGGGCCAGCACGGACCGGCGGTCCAGCTCCGGTGCGGTCGGACGCGTCACCTCGGGCTCCCCTCCGGCCGGGACGAGTCGGTGTCGAGGAGAGCGTGCATCATCTCGCGCACGTCGTCACGGACATCGGGCGTGGCAAGGGGAGATGGCGACCGAGAAGATACCCGTCACCGGGTCCGGCGAGGGGATCCCCTTCTGGTGGCGGGCGTCCCGGCTCCACCGCTCCGCGTTCCGGACGACCTGTGGCGCTGGTCACAAAACCGCCGATCCGGCTCTCCCGGTGCGCCTCGCGCGTCTGACAGGACAGGACGCACCGAACAGAAGGAGAACCTGTTGACCGTCACCGCGCCCAGCCGCCCCGTCGACGCGACCGGGGACGACCCCGCCCCGTCGCCGGGCGTCCGGTCGCTGTCACCGCTGCGCCTGGCACGCAAGGTCGCGGTCACCGTCGCCGGGATCGCACTGATCATCGCGGGCATCGTGATGATGGTGCTGCCCGGCCCCGGAGTGGTGGCCATCCTGGCGGGGCTGGGCCTGCTCGGCACCGAGTACCCCGCCGCGCGCCGCGCCAGCGACAGGCTGACCGGCTACCTCCGCGCCGCGTGGCGCAAGGTCAAGCGTTCCAAGAACGACGCCTGACGCGTCGTGGCGGCGGCCCGGTCGGTTCCCCGGCCGGGCCGCCGCCGTTGCGGGTCAGGGGCCGGGGGCGGGGTCGACGGCGTCGACGAAGTCGCGGACGGCGACGCGGTGGTCGCCCTCGCGCCAGGCCAGCGCCAGCTCGCAGGGGGCGATCCCGGTGACGGGGACGGCGCCGATACCGGGACGGCGGTAGATCGCGGCGTTCCCGGACGCCAGCAGCACGATGCCGCTGCCCTCCTCCACGGCCGAGAACGTCTCCTCGGGGTTGGCGACGACCGCGCCGATCCGCGCCGGGCGGCCGCCGCGTTCGGGCAGCGCCAGCCAGAAGTCGCGCAGCGGCCCGGCGCCCTCGGGCAGCGCGAGGAACGGCTCGTCCAGCAGTTCGGCGAAGCCGACCCGGTCGCGTCCGGCGAGCCAGTGGTCCTCGGGGAAGGCCACCCAGCGCTGCTCGCGCGCCACCACCTTCAGGTGGAACGCCTCCTGGCCGGTGAACGGCAGCCACACGAACGCCACGTCCACCTCCCCGCCGGCCAGCCCCGCCGAGGCGTCCTCCCAGCCGATGTGCCGCATCCGCGTGCGCCAGTGGGGGCGGCGTTGCAGGAAGCCCGTGCGGGCCGCCGCCAGCAGCCCCCGGCCGACGCTGGTGGACAGCCCGACCGTCAGCACGGCGGCCTCGGCCGCCGCCGCGTCGCTGACCTCGCGCTGCGTCTCGTCCCAGCGGGCCAGCAGTTCCCGCGCGGACGCCAGCAGGACCCGGCCGGGCTCGGTGAGCGAGACCGTGCGGTGGTCGCGTTCCAGCAGCCTGACCCGCAGCCCCTCCTCGAGCTGCCGGATCTGCTTGCTGAGGGCGGGCTGTGACAGGTACAGCCGTTCGGCGGCGCGCGTGAAGCTGAGCTCCTCGGCGACCGCCACGAAGTAGCGCAGATCGCGCAGATGTGCATCCATAGCCGCCGGTTATCCAAGCAGGTATTGGACGTTTGGCACAGTCCGAAAGCACAGTGTCCGGGTGAGCACCGAAGAAGATCGCCATGCCCCGGTGGCTCTGGTCACCGGGGCCAACCGCGGCATCGGCCGGGAGATCGCCCGTCAGCTGGCGGCGCGCGGTCACACCGTCGTCGCCACGGCCCGTTCCCTGGACGCCGCCACCGCTGTGGCCGCCGCGCTCGGTCCCGGGGCCGTCCCGCTGCGCCTGGACGTCACCTCCGCCGCCGACGCCGAACGCGCCGCCGAGGAGGCCGCCGCCCGCTTCGGCCGCCTGGACGTGCTGGTCAACAACGCCGCCATCACCTACGACACCTGGCAGCGCGCCGTCGACGCCGACCTGGACGTGGTGCGCGAGGCCGCCGAGACCAACCTGTACGGACCCTGGCGCCTGGTGCAGGCGCTGCTGCCGCTGCTGCGCGAGAGCGACCACCCGAGGATCGTCAACGTCTCCAGCGAAGCCGCCTCCCTGACCAACATGGGCGGCGGCACGCCCGCCTACAACGCCTCCAAGGTCGCCCTCAACGCCCTGACCCGCATGCTGGCGGCCGAGCTGCACGCCGACCGGATCCTGGTCAACGCGATCTGCCCAGGCTGGGTCGCCACCGACATGGGCGGCCCCGGCGGACGTCCGGTCGCCGACGGCGCGGCCGGGATCGTGTGGGCCGCCACCCTGCCCGACGACGGCCCCACCGGCGGTTTCTTCCGCGACGGACGCCCCCTGCCCTGGTGACGCCCGCTTTCCGACGACACACGAAGGACACGATGATGATTCTGGTGACCGGCGCGACGGGAAACATCGGCGCCGAAGTGACGCGCGCCCTGACCGAGGCCGATGTGCCGGTGCGCGCGCTGACCCGCGACCCCTCCCGCGTCGAGGCGCGGCCGGGGGTCGAGTACGTCGCGGGCGACCTGGGGAAACCCGAGACCGTGGCGCCCGCGCTGAGCGGCGTGAAGGGCCTGTTCCTGCTGCCGGGATACCCCGGCATGGCCGACCTGCTGGCCGCCGCGCGCCGCGAGGGCGTCGAGCGGGTGGTGCTGCTGTCGGGCACCTCGGCGGCCAGCGGCGACATGAACAACGCCGTCACCCGCTACATGGCCGAGTCGGAACGGGCCGTGCGCGAGTCCGGGCTGTCCTGGACGTTCCTGCGGCCCAGCGCGTTCATGTCGAACACCTTCCAGTGGATCCCGCAGCTCAGGGAGGGGGACACGGTGAGCGTCCCGTTCGCGAACGTGCCGATCGCCACCGTCGACCCCGCCGACATCGGGAACGTCGCCGCGCGGGCGCTGCTGGACGACGGGCACGAGGGCCTCGTCCACTGGCCGACCGGCCCCGAGGCGCTGCTGCCCGCCGACCGGCTGCGGATCCTGGGCGAGGTGCTGGGCCGTGACCTGGTGCTGGACGCCCAGCCCGACGACGTGGCCCGCGAGGAGATGCTCAAGACCACGCCGGTCGAGTACGTGGACGCGTTCTTCGACTTCTACGTCAAGGGGACGCTGGACGAGTCGGTGGTGCGGCCGACCGTCGAGGAGGTGACGGGGCGTCCGCCGCGCACGTTCGAGCAGTGGGCCCGCGCGAACGCGGACAGGTTCCGCTGATGAGGGCGTTGCCCGCGCTGCTCGCGGCGGCGGCCGTGGCGCTGTCGGCGTGTTCGGCCGAGGAGGGGCCCGCGGCGTCGGGAGCGGCGTCCCCGTCGTCGCTCCCGACGTCGAACGCGCAGGCCCCCGCGGGGCTGCTCGGCCCCGCCAACGCCTACGTCCAGGCCGTCAACGGCGGGAACCTCGACGCGCTGGTCGCCGCGTTCGCCCCCGACGCCGTCATCATCGACGTCAGCCGGGAGATCAGGGGCCGGGACGCCATCCGCGCCTGGGCCGACCGCGAGGTCATCGGCGGCAGGCTCGCCGTGAACCGGATCGTCGAGAGCCGCGGCGGCTACCAGAAGCTGCTGGTGCACTGGGCTCCCGGTGGCAGCGCCGGGTGGGCGGCCCACTACGCCTTCACCGTGAACGGCTCCGGCATCACCCGGGCCGACCTGCAGTACGCCTGACCGGCCTCCCGGTCAGCTCAGCCGCCGCAGCTGCGGCCACAGCCGCGCCCAGGGCTCGCGTTGGCCTCGGCACACGAAGACGGGCTTGCCCTGTTCCTCGTTGTCGAGGCCGACGCCGTTGTCGATGCGGCCCGCGACCGTCACCCGCGTCCAGAACCGGGTCAGGTGGGCGGCGCTCTCCGGTCCCACGACGATCGTCGGGCCGCCGGTGTCGGCGGGGCGGCCGAAGTGCCAGTAGCCGTTGTGGCCGCTGTGGGGGCGGGGCAGACCGAGCGCCGGGCCGTAGCGGTCGATCGCCCCGGCCTCGCCGTAGTTGGAGGTCAGGATGGTGGCGCGGGCGCGTTCGTCCGGCGGCAGCGACCGGTGCACGCGGGCGATCTCGGCGGTGAACCTCGGCCAGCCGACCGTCTCGGCGGCGTCGGCGTTGATCGCGGGCTGCGGGGTGTTCTTCAGCCAGGCGACCGGGTAGACCGGCAGCGTCGTCAGCACGGTCATCGCGCCGACGATCGCGTAGGCGGGAACCGAGACGGCCGAGCCCACGCCGCGCGGCGCGCCACGGCGTTCGATCTCCACCGCGCCCGCCGCCCACAGCGCCGCCCACAGGCCCGCCAGGTAGTACGGCTTGCCCGCGGTGACGAGGAACACCGCGTTCAGCAGCAGGTAGGCGTACGCCAGGAAGCGGTAGGGGCGCAGGTCCGGGGAGCGCAGCAGCCGCACCAGGCCGTAGATCCACAGCACCGCGAGCACGGTCCCGCTCAGCACGATCTGGAACGGGACGAATCCGAGCCGACCGCCGAAGTCGCCCTCGGCGGCGATCTGGTCGGCCATCTCCAGCTGCGGCCAGCCGTGCCGGGCCTGCCACACCAGGCCGGGCGCGGTGCCGAGCGCGGCGATGGCGGCCCCCGCCCACAGCGCCGGGCGGCGCACGAAGTCGCGCGGGCCGGTGACCAGCAGGCCCACGACGAGGGCGGCCAGCAGCGGGGCGGCCAGGTACTTGATGTTGCCCGCCACCGCCGCCAGGACGCCGATCACCGGGAACAGCCGGTGGTCGCGGGTGCGGGCCCAGCGCACCGCCAGCCACACGATGGCGGTGGAGACCAGCAGGTCGAACGTCGCGGTCGACAGCAGGTGGCCGCTCGCGACGAGGAACGGCCCGGCCGCGAACGCCCCGGCCGTCATGAGCTGCGCGCGCCGGTCACCGCCCAGCTCCCGCGCGGTCAGCCCGGCGATCACCACGCCCGCCCCGGCCGCCAGCGCCGACGGCGTCCGCAGCGCCACCAGGGAGTCCCCGAACACCTCGGTCAGCGCCCGGGCCAGCAGCGGCACCAGCGCGGGCTGGTCGGGGTAGCCCCAGGCCAGGTGGCGTGCGGCGACACGGAAGTACAGCTCGTCGCGGTGGTAGCCGTACCAGGGGGAGAGCGCGACCAGCAGCACGCCCAGCGCGCCGCCGATGACCAGGAGCGGACGCCAGCGGATCGGGGGCGGGCCGTCGGGGGTGACGTCGGCGGCGGGGTCGGCCTCCGCCGACGTGGAGGCGGACATGCGTGCACCCTAGGCCGCCGCGCCGGTCGCGTCACGACCGCGCGGCGGATCTTGCCGAACACGGCCATGGTGGAAGGCGTCCCAACCGGCAGGGGTGATCGCGCTGGGTGCCTTCGGGAGGCTGTGGACGGCGGCGTCGGTGTCGGCGCTGGGGGACGGTGTCACGCTGGTCGCGGGGCCGCTGCTGGCGGCGACGCTGACCCGCGACCCCGTGCGGGTGGCCGGGCTGACGGTGGCGCAGATGCTGCCCGGCCTGCTGTTCGCGCTGCACGCCGGGGCGCTGGTGGACCGGTGGGACCGGCGGCGGCTGACGGTCGGGACCAGTCTGCTGCGGATGGCCGCCCTCGGGCTGCTCAGCACCGCCGTTCTGGCGGGCGACGCGGGGCTGCCGTTGCTGTACGCGGTGTTCTTCCTGGTCGGCTGCGCGGGGCTGGTGTTCGACAACGCCGCCGCGACCCTCGTGCCCGCCGTGGTCGTCCCGGCGCGTCTGGAGCAGGCCAACGGGCGGTTGCAGGCCGGTCGGATGCTGGGGGAACAGCTGGCGGCCAAGCCGCTCGGGGCATGGTTGTTCGCGGTGGCGGCGTGGTCGCCGTTCCTGCTGGACGCGGTCGGGCTGCTGCTGGTGGCGGCGCTTGCGGCGACGCTGCCCGCGAACCTGAACGCCGCGCCGCGCGTTCCGCTGCGCACCGCCGTCGGCGAGGGCGTGCGCTGGTTGCTGCGGCAGCGGTTGCTGCGCACGCTGGCATGGACGGTCGCGGTGTCGAACGTGGGGCTGGGCGCGGTGTCGGCCGTCCTGGTGCTGATCGCCCACGAGCGGTTGGGGGTCGGCGCGGTCGGCTACGGCCTGCTGCTGGCCGCGCTCGCCGTCGGCGGGGGAGCCGGGGGCCTGCTGGCGGGCCGGATCGTCCGGCTGGCCGGTCCGGGGACGACGCTGCGCGCCGGGCTGGTCGTCGAGACGCTGGTGCACGGGCTGGCGGCGATGACGCGGAACGCGGTGGTGGCCGGGCTGCTGCTGGTGTTGATGGGACTGCACCTGGTGGTGTTCTCGGCGATCGTCGCCTCGGTGCGGCAGTCGCTGGTCCCGGCGGAGCTGCTGGGACGCGTGCACGGGGCGTACCGGCTGGTGACCGTGGCGGGCCTGCTGGTGGGGGCGGTGTGCGGCGGCCTGCTGGCGCGCCATGCCGGGCTGGTCGCGCCGTTCTGGCTGGGGGCGGGTTGCGGCGCGGTGCTGGTCGTGGGGGCGTGGCGGACGCTGAACGACCGCGACGTGCGCGCCGCGCGGGAGGGGGTCAGCCCCCCGGCGCCAGACCGTTGATCACGCGGTCGAGGAGTCGGTCGAAGACGGCCTCCGGGTCATGGTCGCCGTCCGGTTCGTCGAGGGCGCGCGCCAGGCGCGGGTAACGTCCGCTCTCGACGGCCTTGCGCAGGTAGCGGACCTGCGCCCGCAGCTCGTCGGCGGACGCCCCGGCGTCGCGCTGCCTCCGCTCGTAGGTGACGTGGCTGCTGACGAAGGAGGTGACCAGGGAGAACGCCTCCATCGCGGCGCGCACGTCCATGCCGGAGGGTTCCAGCACGGCCAGCGCGTGTTCCAGCTGCGCGAGCGTGTGGGGGCCGAAGGTCCGCCGCTGCGGCAGCGCCTCGGCCAGCCAGGGGTGCCGCCGCAGCACGACGCGCTGGGCCAGGGCGACCGCGCGCAGGTCGGCGCGCCAGTCCCCGGTGGGCGGCGCGGTGCCCGCCTCTCCGACCACATGGTCGATCATCAGCTCCAGCAGGGTCTCCTTGTCGCGCACGTAGGTGTACAGCGACATGACGCCCGCGCCGATCTCGGTGGCGACCCGGCGCATCGTGACGGCCGGCAGCCCCTCGGCGTCGGCGACGGCGACGGCCGCGGCGGTGATCTCCGCGCGGCTGTGCGCGGGCGGCCTCCCCAGGCGCGGCCGGGCGGGCTCGTTCCACAGCGTCTCGGGGTCCATGGTCCCGGCCGCTCCCTTCACCCGATCTTCCGCTCCATCCAAGCATCCCCTATTCTCGTACTAAGTACGAGAAGTCGTCGCGCCGCTCCGGCGGCGGAATCGAGGGACCTGTGGCCATCCGTACGACCTCCCGAGCCCCCACCTCCCGGCCGCGCCGGACGGCACGGGTCGCGCGCCGTCTGCTGCGGGGCCTGCCCCCGGCGCGGCACACCGTCGGCTGCGAACGCGACCTGCCCGTTCCCGCCGCCGACGGCGTGACCCTGCTGACCGACCACTACTTCCCGGCGGAGGAGGGCGAGTTCCCGACGCTGCTGGTCCGTTCACCGTACGGACGCGCCTTCCCCTGGGCCGCGCTCTACGGGATGGCCTTCGCCGAGCAGGGGTTCCACGTCGTGTTGCAGAGCTGCCGGGGGACCGGCGGGTCGGGCGGGGAGTTCACGCCGTGGCGCGACGAGGCGTCCGACGGCCACGCCACGGTCGCCTGGCTGCGCGAACAGCCGTGGTTCTCCGGAGCGTTCGGCACGGTCGGCGCCAGCTACCTGGGCTACACGCAGTGGGCCCTGGCACAGGATCCGCCGCCGGAGCTACGCGCGATGGTGATCCAGATGGGCGTCCACGACCCGTACGGCTTCTACTACGCCGGGGGAGCGTTCAACGCGGAGAGCGCCCTCATCTCCGCCTCGGGCATGCTCCACCAGGGCCGTGGCGCCCTCCCCTTCCTGCGCGGCGCCCTGCGGCTGCGGCGCCACCTGGGCAGGGCCGTCGCGGCGGATCCGCTCATCGACGCTTACGTGCCCGCGCTCGGGGAGCGCGTCCCGTTCCTGGAGGACGCCCTGACGCGTCCGGACGCCGACGACCCCCACTGGCGCGGGGCCGACCTCGGGGAGGTGGCGGCGCGGCTGACCGTTCCGACCTGCCTGATCGCCGGATGGGACGACGTGTTCCTGGACCAGAACCTGCGCCAGCACGCCCGGTTGCGCGGCTCCGTGCCCGAATGGGAGCTGGTGGTCGGCCCCTGGACCCACACCTCGGCGTTCGGGGAGGGGCTGGCCGAGGTGTTCGGCCACTCGCTCGCCTGGCTCCGCGGGCACCTGTGCGGGGAGCCGCCGGAGGTGCCGCGGACGCCGGTGCGCGTCCACGTCGGCGGCGCGGACGAGTGGCGCGGCCTGCCCGACTGGCCGCCCGGGAGCACCGAACGTCGCTGGTATGTCAACGCCGACGGCGCGCTGGGCGAGGAACCGGACACCTCACCGCCCGTGTCGTTCCGCTACGACCCGGCCGACCCGCCGCCCGCGACGGGCGGTCCGCTGCTGTCCGGCAAGGCCGGGCGCCGCGACAACACCGCGTTGGAGGAACGCGCCGACGTGCTGACCTTCACCACCGCCCCGCTGGCCGAGCCGGTCACGGTCATGGGCCGGGTCGCGGCGGAACTGCGGGTCGCCGTCCCCGACGGGCACGGCGACGTGTTCGCCCGCCTCTGCGACGTCGACGAACGCGGGCGCTCCCGCAACGTCTGCGACGGTCTGCTACGGCTTCCCTCCGCGACGCCGCGCGACACCCCGGTCGCCGTCACGGTCCCGATGAGCTCCACCGCCTACCGCTTCGCGGCGGGCCACCGCGTCCGCCTGCAGATCAGCGGCGGTGCGCACCCCCGCTTCGCGCGCGCCCCCGAACCGTTCGAACTGGCGTTGCACCCTCCGTCCGCGCTGGTCCTGCCTCAGCTCGCCAGTTGAGCGCCGCCCGCAGCCGGGCGGAGCCGGTGAACAGGTGGCCGCGCATGCCGGTCGCCTCGGCGGCCCGGACGTTCTCGGCGCGGTCGTCGACGAACAGGATGCGGTCGGCCGCGACCCCCAACGCGTCGCGGCACCACAGGTAGGCGTCGGCGGAAGGCTTCACATGGCCGATGCGGCAGGAGAACGCGCAGACCTCGAAGTACCGGAACCAGGGGTGGCGCGCCTCGTAGTGGACGGCGAGGTCCTCGGGGATGTTCGACAGCAGCGCGACGCGGCGGCCCGACGCCGTGAGCTCCCCGACGAGGGAGACCATGGCGTCGTCCACCTCGCTCCAGCCGGCGACGTCGGCGGCGATCAGCTCGGCGATCCGCCGGTCGTCGAAGCGCGTGCCGAGGGTCTCGGCGACCCGGGACCAGAACTCGGGGCCGGTGAGCCGCCCGCGGTCGTAGGGCGGGCGCCGGTCCCAGTAGGCGTCCCAGAACGCGGGGGCCGCCGCCCCCGCCGTCTCGACCAGGCGCGCCATCCCCGCGGAGGACTGCGGGCGGGCGATGACCCCGAACAGGTCGAACAGGATCGTGTCGCTCACGGGGTCACACCTTCCGTACGGTCAGGCCGGCGGCGGTCAGGGCGGCGGTCTCGTCGTCCGGGGCGGTCTCGTCGGTGACGACCGCGTGCAGCGTGGTGACGGGGGCGACGAACGCCAGGGCCGTGCGGGAGAACTTGGAGCCCTCGGCGGCGGCGATCACGCGGCGGGCCGAGGCGATGGCGGCGCGCTTCACGGCGGCGTCGGCCAGGTCGTAGGCGGTCATGCCGTCGGCCGCGTTGAGGCCGCAGCAGCCGAGGACGGCGGTGTCGAAGCGCAGGGCGGCCAGGGACGCCTCGGTGAGCGGGCCGGTCAGCGCCAGCTCGCCCGGTCGCGGCTGGCCGCCGGGGACCAGCAGGGCCAGCCGCGGACCCCCGGCCAGGACGTTGACCGCGTGCAGGGACAGCGGCATCACCGTCATCCGGCGGTCGCGCAGCAGGCGGGCGACCTCCAGGCAGGTGGTGCCGCCGTCGAGCACGACCGACTCGCCGTCGGCGAGGAGCCCGGCGACCTCGGCGGCGATGCGCCGCTTCGCCTCCGCCGCCTCGGTCGCCCGCAGCGCGAACGGCGGTTCCTCGCCGCGCAGCAGCAGGCTCCGCGCGCCCCCTCGGTAGCGCTCCAGCACGCCCTGCTCGGCCAGGACCTCCAGGTCGCGGCGGATGGTCATCTCCGACGCCCCGGTGAGCTCGGCCAGCTCGGCCACGCCCATCCGGCCCGCCGCGCGCACGGCATCGGTGATCATCCGCAGTCGGTCAGTGCTCGCCATGACCCCATTGAACAGTATGGTTGGTGGAAGTGGAAGTTTACGAACAGAGTTTCTGTTCGTTATGTTCGTTCTCATGCAGAGAGCGCTACGGGCCGGCCGCCGGGCCACCTTCACCTACTTCGCACTGAACGGCTTCGTCATGGGGATGTGGATCGTCCACATCCCGGTGATCGAGCACCGCACCGGGATCGGCCACGCGGTCCTCGGCTGGCTGCTCCTGCTGCTGGGCGCGGGGGCGTTCGCGGGGATGCGGATCACCGGGCCGCTGGCCGACCGGTACTCGCCGCGCACCGTCGTGCCGGTCAGCGCCGCGCTGTGCTGCGCGGCCGTGGTCCTGCCGGGCCTGGCCGACGACGTGTGGACGCTCGGCGGGGCATTGCTGCTGCTCGGGTTCGGCAACGGGTGCCTGGACGTCGCGATGAACGCCCACGCCGTCCAGGTCGAGCGCGGCTACGACCGGCCGATCATGGCGGCGTTCCACGCGATGTTCTCGGTCGGCGGCGTCCTGGCCGCGCTGGCCGGGGCCCGCGCGCTCGGCTGGGGATGGGACCCGCTGGTCACGCTGGGCGCCACCGCGGTACTGGGGTTGATCGTCGCGGGGGCCGCCGCCTCCGCGCTGCTGCCGATCGAGCCCGCGCTGCTGGGCAGGGACGGCCCGGAACGCCCCACGGTCCGGCGGCCGTCGGGCCGCGTGTGGGGGCTGGCGGCGCTCGCGCTGATGCTCATGCTCTGCGAGGGGGTCGCCAACGACTGGAGCGTGCTCCACCTGAGCACCGTCCTCGACGCGCCGGCCGCCACGGCCGCCTTCGCCTACGGGGCCTTCGCCACCGCCATGACCGTCGGGCGGTTCCTCACCGACCGGGTGTCCGGGCGGTTCGGCCCGGTCGTCGTCGTCCGGTACGGGGCGGGGGTGGCCGCGGTCGGGCTGACGGCCGCCGCGCTGTCGCCGTGGGTCCCGCTGGCGCTGGCGGGATGGGGCGTGTTCGGTCTCGGCCTGTCGGGCTGTGTTCCGCAGTTGTTCAGCGCCGCCGGGCACTCCGACCAGGGCAACGCCGCCACCAACGTCTCCCGCGTCGCGAGCCTGGGCTACCTCGGCATGCTCGCGGGCCCCACCGTCATCGGCCCGCTCACCCACCTGGTCCCGCTCAACCTGACGTTCCTCCTGCCGGTGGCGTTCTGCGTGGTCGCCGTCGCGGCGGCCGGAACGCTCCGCCCCCGCCCCGCGTCGCCCGCGCCGGTCAGACCAGAGCGTGACCGTACCGCGCGATGAGCGGTCCGAGGTCCGGGACGCCGTACCGGTCGACCATCTCCTTGAACGCCAGCGTCTTCTCCTCGCCGAACCGGCCGACCCTCGTCGCGTAGGTCTCGGCGGAGACGAACACCGGCGGGTCGGTCTTGCTGTGGAACTTGTCGGCGTACATGACGAGCTCCTCCTCCGCCGTCTCGGCCACGTAGTCGCCGACCGGGATCGGCAGGCGCTGCCCGCGGATGTCGTCGCGGGTCAGGCCGACGCCCGTGTGGCAGGAGCAGAACCGGCAGAGGACCTCGGGAAACCCCTCACCGGCGAGGATCTCGTGCCCGAGGATCCCGTGGCGGATGTACCGCGCGTGGTCCAGCTCCCCGGAGGGGCCGTAGAGGCGGTAGACCCCGATGTCGTGGAGCAGGCAGCCCGCCCGGACCAGCGCGACGTCGACCGCGGCGTCCCGCCGGGCGAGGAGCCGTTCGGCGACCTGGCACACGATCCGGCAGTGCGTGTACACGAGGTCGAAGGCCTCACGCGTGGGCGCGTACCTGAGGTGCAGGGAACGGATCTCGTCGTCGCTCGGGACCTCCACGCGTCGATCATAGGCGAGGCCGCCGTCGCCGATCCGGCAGGGCGTTCCCGCGCCCCGGCGGGGACGGCGATAGCCTTAGGCCGTAAGGAGTGGTGCGTTGGTCGTGTTCGCGGGGCAGGGGGACGCCCGCCGTTCCATGGACCTGCTGTGGCGCGCCCCGGCCGACGAGGGCGGGCGGCCGGGGCCCAAGCCGGGGCTGAGCGTCGCCGTGATCGTCGAGACGGCGATCGCGATCGCCGACGAGCGGGGCATGGCGGCGCTGTCGATGCGCGCCGTCGGCGAACGCCTGGGCCGCACCGGCATGGCGCTCTACACCTACGTCCCCGGCAAGAGCGAGCTGGTCGACCTGATGTACGACCGGGTCCTGGCCGGGCTGCCCCGCGACTACGACACGACCGGCGGCTGGCGGGCGGCGGTGACCACGTGGGCCACCGACCTGTGGGAGTTCCACCTGCGGCACCCGTGGGTGCTCCAGGTGTCGCAGGCCCGGCCGGTGCTGGGCCCCAACGAGTACGTCATGATCGACACGGCGCTGGGCGTGCTGCGCGCCACGGGGCTGCCCCCGCGGGCGATCCGGCGCGTCGTCGGCGCGCTGTTCAACCTGGTGCGCGGGTCGGCGCAGATGATCGCCGAGGCGCGGGCGGCGGTGGCCGAGACCGGGGTGTCGGACGAGGAGTGGTGGTACGCGCGCTCGGCGCTGCTGGAGGAGGTCGCCCCCGACTTCGCCGAGCGGTACCCGTCGGTGGCGTGGCTGGGCGACGCGGGCGCCTACGAGCCGGAGGACCAGTCCGTTCCCTACATGGAGGGGGACGCCCGGGAGACGTTCGAGGCCGGGCTCGCGTTGCTGCTCGACGGGGTCGAGGCCGCCGTCCGCCGGCGGTGACGTCCGCGCGCGGGGACGGTCAGGCGTGGCCGCCGGTCGTCACCTCGCCGATCGTCAGCCCGGCCCGGCCCTCCAGGACGGTCGCGACGCGCTCGACCTGCTCGTCCAGGGCGGTGCGGTACGCGGCGGTCAGCGGGACCAGCGGCTCGACGGTGACGGCGATGCGGCGGCCGGAGCGGCGCTGGTGCCACAGGCCCGCGACCACGCCGTCCACCACGAGGTACTGGAAGTTGGCGGGCAGCACGCGCTCGGCGGCGCGTCCCGGATACATCGCCTCGGGCGGAACGTTGCCGACGCGGTAGGCATAGCCGTCGAAGTAGGGGAGCAGCAGGACACCGCGCGGCGGCTCCTCCGGCATCTCGGCGTCACCGGCCGCCACCCAGGCGCGCGCGCCCTCGACCTCCACCGGCTCCAGCGCGTCGCCCAGCGACGCGAACACCTCCTTGGCCCAGGTCACCGGCGCGTTGAGCCAGTGCGCGAACCGCTGCGGGGTGGAGGGCCCGTAGGCGTGCAGGTAGGCCGGGACCAGGCGGGCCAGCGCCTCGGTCCCGTCCAGCGGGCGGAAGCCCGGGATGTGGCGGCGCGGGTTGGTGTAGGTGGCCTTGCGGTCCCGGGTGGGGCCGAAGCACAGCACGCCCCGGAACGCCGCCAGGGCCGTCGCCTGCCGCCAGCGCGGCCATTTGCCCTGGAACGCCTCCATCACCGGGTCGCCCGCCCAGGGGCCGGTACGCGCGACGATCTCCTCGGTCAGCTCGTCGGCCGTCAGCTCCGCGTCGGCCAGGGCGTCCCCGATCGCCGCGAGGACCTGCTCGGTCTGCTCGGGCGTCATCCGCACCCGGGGCGGCATCGGGTCGCGTCCGGGGGGCAGCGCCGACAGCGCGCCGACCCACATGTCCAGGTCGCGGGCGGGCAGCAGGTGCACGGTGCCCCGCGGGCCGTAGGTCTTGACCAGGTCGCGGTCCTCCCACAGCGCCGCGCGGACGTCGGCGCGGGTGGCGTCCTTCATCCGCAGCGCGATCGCCAGCTCCGCCGCCGACATGACCTGCGCGTGGGTGCCCGCCATCGCGGCCACCGCCTCGACGGCGTTCGCGTGCGGCGCGGTGAGCCCGTGGCGGAGCAGGCGGCGGGCGTGTACCTGGGTCCAAGTCATCATGCTGATCACACTAGGGACCGATTAGGTCGACTTCTGTCCTAGACCTCCGTCATCCTGGACCGCATGGCGGATACACCGGCGCGGCTGCTGAGCCTGCTGTCCCTGTTGCAGACCCCGCGCGAGTGGGCGGGCAGCGAGCTGGCCGCACGGCTCGGCGTCAGCCCCCGCACCATCCGGCGCGACATCGAACGGCTGCGGGAGCTGGGCTACCCCGTGCGGGCGACGATGGGCCCCGACGGCGGGTACCGGCTGGTGGCGGGCAAGGCGATGCCGCCGCTGCTGCTGGACGACGAGGAGGCGGTCGCGATCGGGATCGGGCTGCGCACGGCCGCCGGGAACCCGATCGAGGGCATCGAGGAGGCGTCGGTCCGCGCGCTCGCCAAGCTGGAGCAGGTGCTGCCGTCGCGGCTGCGGCACCGGGTGAGCACGCTCAACGCCGCCACCGTTCCGCTGCCGACCGTCGACGGGCCGAGCGTCGACCCGGACGTGCTGGCCGTGGTGGCCTCGGCCGCGGCGGCCGGGGAACGGCTCCGCTTCCGCTACCGCGCCGCCGACGGGAGCGAGGGGCGGCGGCGCGTCGAGCCCTACCGCCTGGTGGCCTCGGGCCGCCGCTGGTACCTGCTCGCCTACGACAACGGCCGCGACGACTGGCGGGTGTTCCGGGTGGACCGGATGGCCGAGCCGTTCGCCACCGGGGAGCGGTTCGCCGAGCGCGTGCCGCCGGAGGGGGATCCGGCGGAGTTCGTGCGCGACAAGCTCTACTCCTCGGCCCCGGTCTACGAGGCCGACGTGACGTTGCGGATGCCGGTCGAGCAGGTCCGCGTCCGGCTGGGGGAGCGGGGCCTGGACCTGGAGGCGCGGGGTCCGGACTCCTGCCGGTTGCGCGGGTACGCCGACACGCTGGAGTGGCTGGCCGCCCGGCTGATCATGCTGGGCTGCGAGTTCGAGGTGCACGGCCCGCCGGAACTCCGCGACCACCTGGGAGAACTCGGGGCCCGCGCGCTGCGGGCGGCGAACCTCCCGGAAAAGGACGGAAGATAAATACTAGAGAGTATATTTATCCCATTTATGGCCATGACAGAAAATGGCTGCAATAAACCGATGTTTCGCCGTACAGCGCCACTAATCCGGGGGTAACGTCACCCCATCTGCACTCACACGGGGCGGGGTGGGCGGTGCTCGGCATTGACGGTTGCCTGGTTCGGATCATGGAGATTCCCGGCGCGCGGAACGTCACGCTGGTGGACGGCTCCAGCGGGCTGGCGGTCGCCGCCGCGGGCCGCGCCGAGCCGGTCGACCAGCACGAGACGGCCGCCGGGACCACCGAGGTCGTGCGGGCCGTCATGGCCACCCCGGCGCTGTCGGCCACCGCCTCCGGCGACGCCATCGACGAGATCATCGTGTGCGGGGCGGGCGGCTACCACCTGCTCGCGCTCGTCGGAACCGCGTTCGACGGGAACCTTTTCCTGCATCTGCTGATCGACCGCGACAAAGGCAATCTGGCGCTGGCCCGGATCCGCCTCAAGGAGATCATCGGAGAATTGGCGGAGGCCGGGGATGCCCGGTGACGACGCCCTGGCGGCGGAACTGCGGCGGCTGGAACGCGAACGCCGCACCGGCGTCCTCTCCGTCGGGGACGGGGGCGCGTTCCACCTCGCCGAAGGGGCCGTCGTCTACGCCGAGAGCACGCGGACCGCCGGGCTGGAGGCGATGGCGCGCGCGTCGGGACGGGCCGTCCCGGAAGACCGCGCGGCGGCCGTCGCCGCACTCGGCGCGCCGCTGCTGGAGGCGATGGCGCTGCTGGCGACGTTCGACGCGGCCTGCCTCCTGCTCGACCCGGACGTCGAGCCGGACGGGCGGCGGGCCCGGTTCCGGGAGGGGCCGCCGCACTGGCTCGCCCCGTTCTGCCGGATCACCCCGGCGACGCTGGCGCACGAGCAGGCGCGCCGCCGCGACCTCCTCGGCGCGCCCGAGGCGGTGGACCGCTGCCCGGTCGTTCCGGTGCGGCGGGTCCGGCG
This sequence comes from Actinomadura kijaniata NBRC 14229, assembly GCF_001552175.1. Taxonomy (GTDB): domain Bacteria; phylum Actinomycetota; class Actinomycetes; order Streptosporangiales; family Streptosporangiaceae; genus Spirillospora; species Spirillospora kijaniata. The sequence goes on along the minus strand of NZ_BCQR01000125.1, from coordinate 3,842 downwards.
GCAGCGGGTGATCCTGACCGGCCTGCAGGCCGAGGTGCTGCTCAACGCCGACGGGCGGCGCACCCCCGTCGAACTGGCACGCGACCTGGGCCGCAGCGCGTTCGGCTGCGTGCTGGCGGTGCGGGCGCTGCGCGACGGGGGGCTGGTGGAGGCGCCCCCCGGCGAGGCTCCCTCCGTCGGGGCGGAGCGGCTGCCCCGGCGGCGGGCCGCCTCGCGGGAGGCCGCGCCGGCCGAGCCGCCGGGGCGGTGGGAGCCGGTCGACCACGACGTGCTCGTCCGGCTGCGCAGGGCGTTGGAGGAACTCGCGTGACCGCGCGCAGGAGACGGCTGGGGGAACTGATGGCGAGGCTGACGAGGGTGGCGGACGGGACCGAGGACACGACGGGCTACCCGATGGAACCGGATCCGGTGGTGCTGGCGGAGCTGAAGGGGCTGCGCGCCCGGATCGCCCGGCTCACCGGCAGCCTGGTGGCCTCCTCCGACGGCATGCTCATCGCCCACGACCTGCCGCCGGACGTCGAGCCCGCCGGGATGGCGGCGCTGACGTCCGCGGAGCTGTCGCTGTCGCACCGGCTGGCCTCGACCGCGCACGGCGGCGCCTTCCACGAGGTCGTCGTGCACGGCACCAACGGATACGTCGTCGTCTACTCGGCGGGCTGGACGGCGTCGCTGACCGTGCTGGCGGAGTCCGGCGTCAACGTCGGCCGCCTGCACCTGGAGTCCCGCCCCGTCGCCCGCGCGATCGGCGAGCACCTGGCCGCGTCGCGGGACGACCGGCACCCAGACGACCGGCACCCAACCGAGTGAAAGGGAACACCGCATGACGAACATCGACGTGGTCCTCAAGGACATGATGGCGATCGACGGCGCGGCCGGCGCCGCGCTGGTGGACTACAACAGCGGCATGGCGCTGGGCATGCTGGGCAGCTCCAAGTCCCTGGACCTGCAGGTCGCCTCCGCCGGGAACACCGAGGTCGTGCGCGCCAAGATGCGCACGATGGAGCAGCTCAACATCAAGGACGACATCGAGGACATCCTCATCACCCTGACCGGCCAGTACCACATCATCCGCCCGGTCAGCGGCCGCAAGGGCAAGGGCCTGTTCCTCTACCTCGCGCTGGACCGCAACCGCGCCAACCTGGCGTTGGCCCGCCACCAGCTCAAGGGCATCGAGGAGATCGTCGAGGTCTGACCGCGTCCGGGGGCGCCCGGCCCGTGCCGGACGCCCCCCGCGACGCCCGCGCTCAGTCGACGGTCAGCACGATCTTTCCGCGGACGCCTCCCCTGGCGTGGTGCCGGTGGGCGTCGGCGGCGCGTTCCAGCGGGAACGCGGCGTGGATGTGGAACGACAGCCTCCCCTGCGCGTACAGGTCGGCCAGCGCGGCCAGCCGCGCGGCCGAGCGCTTGGCGGGGGTGACCAGGATGCCCAGCTCCTCGCTCCGGCCGTGGTCGACCAGGGTGACGATGCGGCCGCGGTGCTCGACCAGTTCGAGGGTGGCGTCCAGGGCCTGGCCGCCGACGCCGTCGACGGAGGCGTGCACGTCGCCGCCCGCGAGCGCGCGGACGCGTTCGACGAATTCGGGACCGTAGGCGACGGGGACCACGCCGAGGGAGCGCAGGTAGTCGTGCTGCGCCTCGCGGGCCGCGCCGATCACGGTCGCGCCCCGCAGCCGGGCGAGCTGGGAGGCGACGCCGCCGACGGCCCCGGCCGCGCCGTGCACCAGGACGGTCTCGCCCTCCCGGACGTCCAGCTCCTCGATGGCGATGTGCGCGGTCTGCGCGGCGGCGGTGAACCCGCCCGCCACCTCCCACGGCATCGCGGCGGGCTTGGCGGTGATGTGCTCGGCGGGGGCGACCACGTGCTCGCGGTAGGAGTTCAGCAGCCCGAAGCCCAGCACCTCGTCGCCGACGGCGAACCCGGTGACGCCCTCGCCGATCCGGTCGATCACCCCGGCGAACTCGTTGCCCGGGATCCGGGGCCAGCCCCGGTCGGTGGCGAAGGCGGGCAGCCACCCCTCCACGACCGCCACGTCGAACGGCTGCACGCCCGCCGCCCTGGTCCTGATCCGTACCTCGCCGGGTCCCGCCTGCGGTTCGGGGAGGTCCTCGACGCGCAGCACCTCGGGTCCGCCCGGCTCGTGGAAAACAACCGCCCTGCTCATGTCCGTCTCCGTTCGGTCGTGCGTTTCAACTGGTCACGACGTTAGGGAGGGGGACCACTGGGGCGAATCCGTGCGACCACCGTAGTGGCCGCCGGTCAGCCGCCGGTCAGCCGCCGAGGCCGAGCCGGGCCAGCTCGGCGCGGGAGGAGACGCCGAGCTTCGGATAGGCCTTGTAGAGGTGGTACTCGACGGTGCGGTGGCTCAGGAACAGCTGGGCGGCGATGTCGCGGTTGCTGACGCCCGCCGCCGCGAGCCGCACGATCTGGAGTTCCTGCGGGGTGAGCCGGTCGGTCAGGCCGGGGGCGGCGGCGGGGGCGGTGCCCTCTCCGGTGGCGCGCAGTTCGGCGCGGGCGCGGTCGGCCCAGGGGGCGGCGCCCAGGTGCTCGAAGCGGGCCAGGGCCGAACGCAGCGGTTCCCGCGCGTCGGTGCGGCGGCGTTCCCGGCGCAGCCACTCGCCGTACAGCAGCTCGGTGCGGGCCCGCTCGAACGGCCGCCCGCCCTGTTCGTGCAGGCGGAGGGCGTCGCGGTAGTGCTCCTCGGCGGGGTGCAGCAGGGCGCGGCAGCGCGCGGCGACGGCGGCGGCCCAGGGCTGCCCCGAGGCGTCGGCCCAGGCGGTGAAGCGCGCGAACGGCCCGGCGGCGCGATCGGGGTGGTCGGCGCGGACCGCCGCCTCCACCAGGTCGGGCAGGGCGAACACGGCGGCGGCGGTGTGCCCGGCCGTCGCCTCCTCCAGGCGGCGCGACGCCCGCTCGTGCCGTCCGTGGGCCAGGTCGAGCAGGCCCAGGGCACAGGCGACGGCCGCCGCCGACTCGGCCGTGGTGGCGTGCCGTTCCTGGTCCCGGCAGCGCCGCTCGTCGCCCTCGACGGCGGCGAGCCGGGCGATCACCGCGGCGACGCGGCCGGCGCGGTGGGCCTGGCCGGTGGCATGGGCGAGGTCGAGGGCCTCGGCGACGGTCGCGGCGGCGTCGCGGCGCAGCCCCGCGGCCGCCTGGGCGTGGCCGAGCAGTTGCAGGGTGAGGGGCAGCGCGCCCGCCAGGCCGCGGCCGCGCGCCCGGGCGACGTCGGCGGCGGCCAGGTCGGCGAGGGCGTCGTCGGCGCCGAGGAGCTGCGCGGCCGCCATGACGAACAGCCGCGCGATGAGGCTTTCGGGCGGGTCGGCGCGCGCCTCCTCCACCAGGGACCGCAGCCCGGGCAGCCCCCTCGCGTGGTCGCCGTCGATGACCCGCGCCAGCGCGGCGATCCCCTCGACGAGCGGCGGCGAGACCGGGCGCAGCGGCGCGGCCAGGCGCGCCGCCCGGTGCAGGGCGGCGGGTTCGCCGGAGGACCAAGCGTTGCCCGCCGCGATCACCAGCAGGGTCAGGGCGAGCCCGGGGTCGTCGGCGGCGACCGGGGCGGCGCTGTCGGCGAGCAGGTCGGCGGTGCCGTGCGGGACGCCGCGTTCGAACTCCACGGTCGCGCGCACCATCGCCAGCCCGGCCCGCGACGGCGCGTCCTCGGCCAGCTCCCAGGCGCGGTCGGCCAGGTCGGCGGCCTCCTCGGTGCGGCCGCCGGTGACCGCGGTCTGGGCGGCGCGGACGAGGCGGCGGGTCCGGTCGGCCGGATCGGGGCTGAGCCGGGCGGCCCGCTCCATCAGCGGGACGGCGGTGGGCAGCGCGCCGCGTGCGCCGGCGCGTTCGGCGG
>NZ_BCQR01000124.1 GCF_001552175.1 Actinomadura kijaniata NBRC 14229 | reverse complement strand
GGGCCGGGCGGGCCCGGCCTTGCGGGCGGCCTTCCTCCCGGGCGCGGTGCGGCTCTGCGGGCGCTGCTTCGGCGCGGTACGCGCGGTGCTCCCGGCGGGACGGCCGGAGGTCCGCGACGGCGCCGGGCGCGCGGCGTCCCGCCTGGCCCTGACGTCCTTCTTGGGGTCCTTCTTGACGTCCTTGGCCTTGACGTCCTTGGCGGCGTCCTTCTTCTTCGCGGCGCCCTGGGCGGCCCCGGAGCGCGGCTCCTTGGGGCGCGGCTCCGTGGCGCGCGGCCTGGGCACCGGCTGCCTGCGCTGCTTGGCCTGCCGGTTCTGCGTTCCCGGCTTGCGGGTCGTCGTCATGTCGCCTCCCGGACCCGCTCGGCGGCGCGCAGCCGCACCGACCCGGCCCGTGGGTTGGTCTCGGTCTCCTCGCCGGCCGGCAGTTCCGCGCCGCGGGTCAGCAGCCGGAAGCGCGGCTGGTGCTCGGGCAGGGGGACCGGCAGGTCCGGAGGGGTGGTGTCGGCCGCCTGTTTCCCCAAGATCTGCTTTGTAATCCGATCTTCGAGGGAGTGGTAGCTGAGCACCACGATGCGGCCGCCCACGGGCAGCGCGTCGAGGGCGGCGGGCAGGGCCCGCCGCCAGATGTCCAGTTCGCCGTTGACCTCGATGCGCAGCGCCTGGAAGGTGCGTTTGGCGGGGTTGCCGCCGGTGCGGCGGGTGGCCGCCGGGATCGAGGAGCGGACCAGGTCGGCCAGCCGGGCGGTGGACTCCAGCGGGGCGCGCTCGCGTTCCCGGACGATGGCGGCGGCGATCCGCTGGGCGAACCGCTCCTCGCCGTACTCGCGCAGGATGCGCGCCAGCTCGGCGGGCGGGTAGCCGTTGACGACCTCGGCCGCCGTGAGGCTCTGGGTGCGGTCCATCCGCATGTCCAGCGGCGCGTCGTAGGAGTAGGCGAAGCCGCGGTCGGCCTCGTCGAGCTGCGGCGAGGAGACGCCCAGGTCGAACAGCGCGGCGTCGATCCGGGGGACGCCGAGCCGGGCCAGGACCTCGGGAAGCTCGTCGTAGACGGCGTGCACCAGGGTGACCCGGTCGCCGAACGGCGCCAGCCGCCGGCCCGAGCGCTCCAGCGCCGTGGGATCCCGGTCCAGGCCGACCAGGCGCAGCCGGGGGTGGGCCCCGAGCATCGCCTCGGCGTGGCCGCCCATGCCCAGGGTGCCGTCGAGGTAGACCGGGTCCCGGTCGGTGACCTGCACCGCGGGACGGAGAAGTTCGAGGACGCGGTCGAGCATGACCGGTACGTGTCCGGCCTCGGCCGCGTGGTCGCCCACGGTCATGGTTCACCCCCTTGTGCTGCCACCTCGCTCGCGGACTGTGTGGCATCGCCGGCCGGACCTTGCTGTCGGCACCCCCGTGGCCTCGCCCGGCCAGGTCCCCATCCGCTGCCCTGAGGAAGTTTCACCGCGGAAGTCGCGGGGGGTCGCCCTCTGGCGCCGGGGAAGCTGCGCCAGATGGCCGGAGAGCGGCTGGAGACCTGGCCGAACGCGGGCCAGTGCCGGTCAACGGACCGACGAGTCGTATCTCAGAGGATCCCTGGCAACACCTCCTCCGAGATGTCGGAGAAGTTCTGCTCCTCCTGCTCCAGGTAGGTCTCCCACGCCTTGGTGTCCCAGATCTCCAGCCGCGTGTTGGCGCCGATCACGGTGCAGTCGCGGGAGAGTCCGGCGTAGGCGCGCAGCGGCGGCGGGATGGTGATGCGGCCCTGCTTGTCGGGGACCTCGTCGGAGGCGGAGGCGAAGAAGACACGGCTGTAGGCGCGGACGGCCCGTTCGGTGACCGGCGCGGCACGCAGAGCCTCGGTGATGCGCTGGAACTCCGCCATGGGGAAGACGTACAGGCAGCGTTCCTGGCCCTTCGTGATCACCAATCCCCCCGACAGCTCCTCGCGGTACTTCGCCGGCAGGAACAGTCGTCCCTTGTCGTCGAGGCGCGGTGTGTGGGTGCCGAGGAACACCGGCCCCACCTCCCGCGCCGCATGGGGCGCTACTGCTCCCCACGGCGCCCCACTCTACTCCACTCTTCCCCACCGTCAACTAGGAAAACTCGCCCCGCGCGCCGATTTCCTCCACGAAACCGCAGGTCAGAGGGGGTGGGGCGAAGTGGGGCGCGGCGCGGCCCCCTCCGCGTGCCGCGCCGCCGCGGACGGGTCGCGGACGGGTCGCGGGCGGGCCGCGGAGCGACCGCGGAACGGTTCCGGAAGTCTCCCGGAGGTGAGGGCGCCGGTCCCGTGGGGAGAAGTGGGGAACACGGTACGGCTGTGCGAACGTTCCGGGTGCAGCACAATAAGCACCCGTTCCACACGAACATCGCTGCGGAGGGCCCCACCACGTACTGTCGGTGGGGTGGGTGTCGTCGACCTGGTGGCCCGGGACGCGGCGGGTCCGGGCGCGGGGAACGGCCGGGCGGACCGCGCGGCCGTGCAGGCTGAGGAGGGTTGCCGGTGTCAGTGGACACACACGGGGGGCGTGCCCCGGGGCTCGATGGGCTGGCGGAGGTCGCCAACCGGATCCGCGGCGCGATCGAGTCGGTCGTGGAGGGCAAGCCGCAGGCGGTGCGCCTGGCGCTGACGGTGCTGCTGTCGGAGGGCCATCTGCTGATCGAGGACGTGCCGGGCGTCGGCAAGACCATGCTGGCCAAGGCGTTGGCGCGGTCCATCGACTGCTCGGTGCGGCGCGTGCAGTTCACCCCCGACCTGCTGCCCAGCGACATCACCGGGGTCAGCGCCTACAACCAGGAGCGCCGCGAGTTCGAGTTCAAGCCCGGACCGGTGTTCGCGAACCTGGTGGTCGGCGACGAGATCAACCGGGCCTCCCCCAAGACCCAGTCGGCGCTGCTGGAGTGCATGGAGGAGCGCCAGGTCACCGTGGACGGCGTGACCTACGCGCTGGAACGGCCGTTCATGGTGGTCGCCACGCAGAACCCGGTGGAGATGGAGGGCACCTACCCGCTGCCGGAGGCGCAGCGGGACCGGTTCACCGCCCGGATCTCCATGGGCTATCCCGACCCGGCGGCCGAGCTGGAGATGCTGGACGTGCACGGGCAGTCCTCGCCGCTGGACCGGCTGGAGCCGGTGGCCAAGGCCGCCGACGTGCGCGCCCTGGTGGAGGTGGTGCGGCGCCAGCACGTCGCGCCGTCGGTCCGCCAGTACGCCATCGACCTGGTCACCGCCACCCGTAACCATCCCGAGCTGCGGCTGGGCGCCTCCCCGCGCGCCACCCTGCACCTGGTGCGGGCGGCGCGGGCCTACGCCGCGCTGGACGACCGCGACTACGTACGCCCCGACGACCTCCAGGAGCTGGCCGTCCCGGTGCTGGCGCACCGGCTGCTGCCGACCGCCGAGGCGCAGGTGGAACGCCGTCGCCCCGAGCACGTGGTGGCCGAGCTGGTCCACCGGGTGCCGGTGCCGGCGCCGCGTTCCTGACCCCTCCCCTCCCGCTCCCCCACCCTCCCGGGATGTGATCTTGAGACGAGCGCTGGCCGGTCTGACCACCCGCGGCCGGTCCTTCGTGGCCGCCGGGACCACGGCCGTGGTGTGCGCCTTCGTGCTCGGCGAACGCGACCTGCTGCGCGCCGGGGTGCTGGTGCTGGCGCTGCCGCTGCTGTGCGTGCTGGCGGTGTCGCGGACCCGGTACCGGCTGGCGTGCGCGCGGCGGCTGACGCCCTCGCGGCTGCCGGTCGGCCACGAGGCCCGCGCCGACCTGCTGATGGAGAACGTGTCGCGGCTGCCCAGCGGCCTGCTGATGGTCGAGGACCAGGTGCCCTACACCCTGGGCGGCCGGGCCCGGTTCGTGCTGGACCGGATCGAGCCGCGCGGCTCGCGCGAGCTGAGCTACCGGATCCGGTCCGACGTGCGCGGCCGGTACCGGGTGGGGCCGCTGGTGGTGCGGCTGACCGACCCGTTCGGGATGGTGGAGCTGGTGCGGTCGTTCAGCCAGGCCGACACGCTGACCGTCACCCCGGCGATCGTGGCGCTGCCGCCGGGGCGGCTGGCGGGTGCCTGGACCGGCGGCGGCGACAGCCCGGCCCGCACGGTCGCCTCGGCGGGCGAGGACGACATCGCCCCGCGCGAGTACCGGCACGGCGACGACCTGCGGCGCGTCCACTGGCGGTCCACCGCGCGGCGCGGCGAGCTGATGGTGCGCCGCGAGGAGCAGCACTGGCAGAACAGCGGGACCCTGTTCATGGACACGCGGCGCCGCGCGCACTGGGGCGAGGGGCCGGGGTCGTCGTTCGAGCAGGCCGTGTCGGTGACCGCCTCGGTGGGGGTGCACCTGGCGCGGGCCGGGATGGGGCTGCGGCTGGTCACCGACGCCGGTGAGGCGGTGCCGCCCGCGGTGGACGGCGCGTTCGAGGGACTGCTGCTGGACGCCCTGGCCGTGGCGCGGGTCTCCGACGAGGGGTCGCTGACGCCGGGCCTGGCGGCGCTGCGCGGCGCGTCCGCGCTCCGCCGCGAGGGCGAGGGCCTGGTCGTGGCGGTGTTCGGGGCGCTGGACGTCGAGGAGGCGCGGCACGTGGCGGCGGCGCGCCGGGGCACCTCCACGTTCGTGGCGGTGCTGGTCGCCCCGGACCTGGCGACGCACGACGAGAACGCGCACGGGGGCGGGGCGGCGCGGGTGCTGCGGTCGGCGGGCTGGCGGGTGGTCTCGGTCCGCTCGGCCGCCGAGCTGGCCGGGGCGTGGGCGCTGGCCGACCACGCCACCGAGGACTTCGCCAGGGACCACACCGGGAACGGGGGCGGCGCGTGAGGATCCGCATGACGGTCATGGCGGCGCTGGCGGTGCTGGCCGGGTCGGTCGGGCTGTACCCGCTGTTCACCGGGAAGGGCTGGTTCTGGGTCGCGCTGGGCTCGGTGCTGGCCGTCGCGGTGGGCGGGACGCTGGGCCGCCGGCTGCGGCTGCCCGCCGCGTTCACGGCGGTCGCCGGCGCCGCCGCGCTGCTGGTGTACCTGACGGTGCTGTTCGCCTCCTCGCAGGCGCTGCTGGGCTTCCTGCCGACGCCGGGTTCGCTGGGCCGCCTCGACGAGCTGTTCGGGCAGGGCTGGAAGGCCGTCAACGACTACGCCGCCCCGGTGCCGCTGGTGCCGGGCATCCGGCTGCTGGTCGGGGCCGGGGTCGGGCTGGTCGCGATCGTGGTGGACCTGCTGGCGGTGCGGCTGCGCCGGGCGGCCCCGGCGGGGCTGCCGCTGCTGGCCATGTACAGCGTTCCGGCGGCGGTGCGGCAGGACAGCATCGGGTGGGCCGCGTTCGCGGTCGGGGCGCTGGGGTTCCTGGCGCTGCTGATGGCCGACGCGCGCGAGCAGGTCGGCGGCTGGGGCCGGGTGGTGTTCACCCCGCGCTGGTCGCAGGAGGTCCCGGTGGCCGGGGCCGTCGGGCCCGCGCCCGCGCCGGAGCGGCCCGACGCCCGCTCGCTGATGTCCAGCGGGCGGCGGATCGCGTTCGCGGCGGTGGCGGTCGCGGTGCTGCTGCCGACCGTGATCCCGGGCGTCCACCCGCGCGGCCTGTTCGGGCTGGGCGGCGGGGGCGGCGGCGGGACGCAGACCGTCACCACGCCCGACCCGCTGGTCAGCCTGCAACGGGAGCTGACCGAACGCGGCGACGCGGTGGTGCTGACCTACCGCACCGACGCCGGGCCCCGCCCCGACTACCTGCGGATGTACGCGCTGGACCAGTTCAACGGCAACCGGTGGTCGTTCTCCTCGCTGTCGACCGGCGACCGGGACCGGCTGCAGCCGGGCGTGGAGCTGACCCCGGCGCCGGGCCTCGGGCCGGTGCGGGTCCGCCGCGTGACCACGGAGGTCCGGGTGTCCCGCCGGGTCCGCGAGATGGACTTCCTGCCGGTGCCCTACGCCCCCGCCCGCGTGTCGGTCAAGGGCGACTGGCGGGTGGACGACGCCTCCCGGATGATCTACTCCCCGCGCGACTCGGCGAGCGGCCGGTCCTACACGGTGGTCAGCGCGCAGACGATGCCGACCGCGCGGGACCTGGCGGCGGGCACCGCGTTCCCGTCGGAGATCGCGCGGCGCTACACCGCCCATCCGCGCACGGTGCCGCCGGAGGTCATGCGGCTGACCCGGGAGGTCACCAAGGGCGCGCGGACCGCGCACGAGCAGGCGGTGATGTTGCAGCGCTGGTTCACGCGGACCGGTGGGTTCCGGTACGACCTGTCGGCGCCGGCGCCCCGGCGCGGCGACGACCTGGTGAACTTCCTGCTGCACGACAAGCGCGGCTACTGCGAGCAGTTCGCGGCGTCGATGGCGCTGATGGCCCGCATCCTGGGCATTCCCGCGCGGGTCGCGATGGGCTACACGCCGGGCACGCAGAGCGGCCCGAACGAGTGGACGGTGCGGTCCCGCGACGCGCACGCCTGGCCCGAGCTGTACTTCGAGGGCGCCGGGTGGGTGCGGTTCGAGCCGACCCCCTCGGGTCCGGGCGGCGCGGGGCAGGGCACCGCGACCTCCCCGTCCTACTCGGAGACGGCGGCGATCGCCGAGCAGCCGGGCGAGGACGGGCGGACCGAGCCGACCCCGTCGGCGCCGTCGAGCACGGCGCCGGGGGCGTCCGAGAGCGCCGCGCCGCAGGGGCGTCCCGACCCGCTGGGCGACCAGGGCGACCGGGGTTCGCCCCAGGAGGACGACGGCACGCCGGTGGCGGGCTGGATCGCCGGGACCGTGCTGGTGCTGGCGCTGCTGGCGGCGCCGATGGTCGCGCGGGCGCTGGCGCGGCGGCGGCGCTGGTCGGCGCTGCGGCCGGAGGCGGCCGGCGACGGGCCCGGTGTCCGGGACGACGGCGGGGCCGGGTTCGCGGATCCGGCGGAGGCCGCGGCGCACGCCGCGTGGCGGGAGCTGCGGGCCGACGCGGTGGACCACGGGCTGGAGTGGCGGCCCGGTGACACGCCGCGGCAGGCGGCGCAACGGCTGTCGGAGCTGCTGGAGCTGGACGCCGAGACGGCGCGGTCGCTGGGCCGGATCGCGCGGGCCGAGGAGATGGCGCGGTACTCGCGGTCGCGGGTCCCGACCTCGGCGGAGGTGCTGCGGGCCGACGTGCGGGCGGTGCGGGAGGCGTTCGCGGCGTCGGTGGGGCGCACGGCGCGGTGGCGCGCGCGGCTGCTCCCCCCGTCGGCGATGGCGGCGACGTCACAGGCCGCGCAGTCGCTCAGCCGGGCGGTCGGCGGACGCGTCCGCCGGGACGGGGGGCTGTGGGGCCGGGTGCGGGCCCGGCTCGGAGGGTGGCGGTCCCGGAACCGGGACCGCTGACGGCGGCGGGGGCCGCCCGGTCACCCGCCCCGGTCCGTGCTCACCGGCCTGTGCTCACCGGCTCGCGTTCACCGGTGCCGGGTTGACCGGCCTCCGGTGGCCGCCGGCCCCGATGATCACAGACCCTCGGTGGTCACTGGCCTTCGGTGCGGCGGCGCCAGCGTTCCTCCATCCGCTCCATGAAGCCGGAGCGGGCGGGCTTGCCGCCGTCCGCCGGGGGGGACGCCTCGGTCCCGATCCCGGTCATGCGCTTCCAGCTGGACAGGGCCCAGACACAGCAGGCGACCATCAGCAGGAACCCGGCGACGCTCACGGCGACGGTCACGGTTCCCTTGTTCATGACCAGGCCGGTCATCAACGCGCAGACGCCCACCACGAAGCCGAGTGCGGCCTTGACGATCCGTCGTTTGTAGTGCACCTGCGGATTGGTGGAGCGGACCGCGTGTGCGAACTTCGGATCCTCGGCGTACAAGGCCTGCTCGATCTGCTCGAGCATGCGCTGCTCGTGCTCAGAGAGCGGCACGGCGCCTCCCAACGACAGCCCCGCGACGGGGTTTCCGGTGCAGGACGGGGACCTCAACGGTGATATGCCCAGAATACGAGGCCGGACAAGCCTGCGAAAGCAAACGGCCAACCGAGGACCAGCCGCCGGTCATCTCTTCGTCCCCAGTCAACGCCTTCCGCCTCCACCGTCACGTCCGTCACCGGCGTCCCCCGGCGTCCCCCCGCCGGGTCCGCCCCGGTCGGCGGGCCGCACCAGCGACGCCGGCCGCACCGCGCCCGCGCCGAACCGGTGCGCCACCTGGTCGATCGCCCGTTCGGCCTCGCGCCACCCGGTCTCGGGCTCGTCGAACGCCAGCTGGCGCGGTGCCTGGTCGGCGGGGCCCAGGTTCTCCACGCGGACCCCGACCAGGCGGAGTCGTACCCGCTCCAGACCGGACCCCTCATACAGCTCGCACGCTGTGACATAGATCACACGGGCGAGGTCGGTGGCGGCGTCCAGGGTGCGCGACCGGGTGACGGTCTTGAAGTCACCGGTGCGGAGTTTGACGCTCACGGTGCGTCCGGCCAGCCCGCCGCCGCGCAGCCGCGCCCCGACCTTCTCCGCCAGCCGCAGCAGCTCGCGGCGGATGGTCTCGGGGTCGGCGATGTCGGTGTCGAAGGTCTCCTCGGCCCCGATGCTCTTGTCGGGGGTGTGCGGGGTGACCGCGCGGGGGTCGCGGCCCCAGGCCAGCTCGTACAGGTGGGCGCCCATGGCGTTGCCGAGCTCGCGCCGCAGGACCGTCAGCGGCGTCTCGGCGAGCTGCCCGACGGTGCGCAGCCCCAGGCGGGCGAGGGTCTGCTCGGTGCGCTCCCCCACGCCCCACAGCGACGCGACCGGCAGCGGGTGGAGGAAGTCGGTGACGCCGTCGGCGGGGACGACCAGCATCCCGTCGGGCTTGCAGCGGGTGGAGGCGAGCTTGGCGACGAACTTGTTGGCGGCGACGCCGACCGAGCAGGTGATCCCCTGCTGCTCCCACACCTGGCGGCGGATGAGCTGGGCGATCGTGGCGGGGCTGCCCAGGAGCTTGCGGGCCCCGGCGACGTCGAGGAACGCCTCGTCCAGCGACAGCGGCTCCACCAGCGGGGTGACCGAGTGGAAGATCTCGAAGACGGCGGCCGACACCCGCCGGTACTTGTCGTGGTCGCCGGGGAGCACGACCGCCTGCGGGCACAGCCGCCGGGCCCGCGACATCGGCATGGCGGAGTGGACGCCGAACCGCCGGACCTCGTAGGAGGCCGCCGCCACGACGCCGCGCGGGCCGGTCCCGCCGACGATGACGGGACGGCCGCGCAGCTCGGGGCGGTCCAGCAGCTCCACGCTGACGAAGAAGGCGTCCATGTCCACGTGGAGGATGGGGCAGCCGGTGTCGTCGGCGGGCGGGCCGGGCGGCGGTCCGGGCCGGTGCAGCTGCTGCTTGCGGCTCACTTCCGGTCGGCCACCAGGTGGAGCTGGGTGGCCAGCTCGCGCAGCACCGGGTGCACGGCGGCGGCCCGCTCCAGCGCCAGCAGCGCCTCGGCCGAGTCGGTCTCGCCGTCCAGCAGCGAGCCCGGGACCAGGTCGGCGAAGATCCGCACCCCGTGCAGCTCGGCGACGCGCAGGCCCGCGTCCTCGGCGAGGGCGGTCAGGCTCTCGCGGGTGAAGCGGCGCGGCGTCCGGTCGTGGTCGCCCCACCGGCCGTCGGGGTCGTCCAGGACGCGGCGGGCGTCCTTGAAGTGCCCGGCGACGGCGCGGTGCAGGGCCGCGCCGACCTGCCCGGCGACCAGCACGCTGACCGAGCCGCCCGGCCGGACCGCCTGCGTGATGGCGGCCATGGCGGCGGCCGGGTCGTCGACGTACTCCAGCACGCTGTGGCTCAGGACCAGGTCGGCCGACCCGGTGCCGAGCAGGTCCGGCAGGTCGACCACGTCGCCCTGCAGGGCGCGCACGGTCACGCCGGACTCGGCGGCGCGCCGCTCCAGCGCGGCCAGCGCGTCCGGGCTCTCGTCCACCACGGTGACGCGGTGGCCGAGCTCGGCGAGCGGCACGGCGAACCCGCCGGTGCCGCCGCCCACGTCCACCACGTCGCTGGGCCCCTCGGGGGCGATGCGGTCCAACACGGTGCGCAGCGCGTCCCACAGGACCACGCTCCGGACCCGGGCACCGCCCCGGAGCCGCCTTGCCTGCTGGGCGGCCACGGCCACCCCCCTCACGTCTTCGACCATCGCTCCCCGACGCTCCCCGAGCCTAGTCCCGCGCTACAGCGACAGCGAGGGCTTGAGTTTCTGCAAACGCGACAGCAGCCCGTTGACGAATCTGGGCGACTCGTCGGTGGACAGCTCCGTGGCCAGTTTGACCGCCTCGGTGACGGCGACCGCGTCCGGGACGTCGTCCACCCACAGCAGCTCGAACGCGCCCATCCGCAGGATGGTGCGGTCCACCACCGGCATGCGGTCCAGGGTCCAGCCGGTCGCGTAGGTGGAGATCAGCTCGTCGATGCGGTCGAGGTGCTCCTGCACGCCCTCGACGATGCGCACGGCGTGTCCGTACTCGGCGAGCTCGCTCTGGTTCGGCCGGCCGCGCTGCGCGAGGACCTCGGTGGGCCTCTCCTCGCGCAGCTCGGCGGCGAACAGGATGTCCAGGGCGAGCTTGCGCGCCTTGGTGCGTGCCGCCATCAGCCGCGGCCGAGGTACTCGCCGGAGCGGGTGTCGACCTTGACCTTCTCGCCGGTGGTGATGAACAGCGGCACCTGGATCTGCGCGCCGGTCTCCAGGGTGGCGGGCTTGGTGCCGCCGGTGGAGCGGTCGCCCTGCAGGCCGGGCTCGGTCTCGGTGATCTCCAGCACGACGGCGGCCGGGAGCTCGACGTACAGCGGGTTCTCGTTGTTGAACGCGATGACGGCGTTCTGCTCGGGCAGCAGGTAGTCGGCCGCGCCGCCCACGACGGACGCCGGGATGTGCGGCTGGTCGTAGGTCTCGGTGTCCATGAAGACGAAGTCCTCGCCCTCGCGATAGAGGTACTGCATCTCGCGCTTGTCGACGGAGGCGATCTCGACCTTGGTGCCCGCGTTGAAGGTCTTGTCGATGATCTTGCCCGAGAGCACGTTCTTGATCTTCGTGCGGACGAAGGCCGGGCCCTTGCCGGGCTTGACGTGCTGGAACTCCAGGACCGTCCAGAGCTGGCCCTCGAGCTTCAGCGTCATGCCGTTCTTCAGGTCGTTCGTCGTCGCCACAGGTGTCTCCCGGTAGCGGACCCGCCCCGTCACAGGACGAGCAGGTCCTTGGTCGTCTTGGTGAGGAGCTCCGGACCGTTCGCGCGGACCACGAGGGTGTCCTCGATGCGGACGCCGCCCCGGCCGGCGAGGTAGACGCCCGGCTCGGCGGTGATCGGAACTCGATCCATCAGCTTACCGGTCCTGCCGTACCCCATGAGCGGAGCCTCGTGGATCTCCAGGCCG
Source organism: Actinomadura kijaniata NBRC 14229 (assembly GCF_001552175.1). Taxonomy (GTDB): domain Bacteria; phylum Actinomycetota; class Actinomycetes; order Streptosporangiales; family Streptosporangiaceae; genus Spirillospora; species Spirillospora kijaniata. The sequence continues at coordinate 26,104 of NZ_BCQR01000124.1, read as the reverse complement.
ACGCCGTGTCCGAGGCCGTGGGTGAAGTCCGCGCCGTGCCCCGCCGCCGCGATCAGGTCGCGCGCGGCGGCGTCCACGCGGGACACGTCGGTGTCGGGGACGGCGGCGTCGACGGCGGCCTGCTGGGCGGCGCGGACCAGGTCGTAGACGTCGCGCTGCCAGCCGGCGGGCTCGCCGATCGCGACGGTGCGGGTCATGTCGGCGTGGTAGCCCGCGTAGCGGGCCCCGAAGTCCATCGTGACCAGGTCGCCGGGCTGGAGCGCGCGGTCGCCGGGGCGGTGGTGCGGGATGGCGCCGTTGGGGCCGGAGGCCACGATCGACTCGAACGCGATCCCCTCGGCGCCGAAGTCGACCAGCTGGCGTTCCAGGGCGACGGCGACCTGGCGTTCGGTCAGGCCGGGCCGCAGCCGGGGCAGCACCGCGTCGAACGCCCGGTCGGTGATCGCGCACGCCTCGGCCAGCAGCACGATCTCGTCCTCGTCCTTGACGAAGCGCAGCTCCTCGACCAGCGGCGGCAGGGGCGCCAGCGCCACGTCGCCGTCCAGGGCGGCCAGGTCGGCGTGCCGGGCGACGGTCAGGTCGTGGGCCTCGAAGCCGAGCCGCCGCGCGCCGGCGCCGGCGGCGCGGGAGGTGAGGGTCTCGGCGGTCCGGCGTTCGACGACCAGCTCCAGCTCGGGGCAGACCAGCGCGGCGGTGCCCGCGTAGCGGCCGTCGGTCGCCAGGACGGCGGGCCCGCCGACGGGGACCAGCAGCGCGGCGTTGGAGCTGTCCAGACCGGTCAGGTAGCGGACGTTGACCGGGCGGGTCACCAGCATCGCGTCGACGTCGGCGGCGGCGAGCCGCGCGGCCAGGCGGTCGCGGCGGCGTTCGTGGAGTTCCCCCATGCTCCGGACTCTAGTTCACCTCCGGTTCGCCGCCGCGTCTCGGGGTGATCACAGAACATGAAGAAGTCTCGACTCACCGGTGGTCCCGGCCTAGGTTGGCGCGTCAACCGACCCCGCTCCTCCCCACTCCCCCCATGGAGGACCCGTGACCGCACTGAGCCGCCGCGGACTTCTCGGAACGGGCGCGCTGACCGCCGCCATGACCGCGCTCCCCTCCCCCGCCTCCGCCCGGACCCGGGCCGCCGCCGCGTCCGCCGACGTGGTCGTGGTCGGCGCCGGGCTGGCCGGGCTGACCGCCGCCCGCGACCTGGTCGCCGCCGGACGCTCGGTGGTCGTGCTGGAGGCCCGGGACCGGCCGGGCGGCCGGGTGTACGGCCTGCCGCTCGGCGACGGCACCACCAGCGAGGGCGGCGCCGAGTTCGTCGGCCCCACCCAGGACCGGATCACCGCGCTCGCCCGCGAGCTGGGCGTGGAGACGTTCGCGACCTACGACCAGGGCAAGAACGTCTACCTCCGCAACGGCAGGCGCTCCCTGTACGCCACCGACGGCCTGCTCGGCGCGGTCCCGCCGGACTGGGGCGTGGTGGACCTCGGCATCGCGATGGCGAGGCTGAACGACATGGCCGGGGAGGTGCCGGTCGGGCAGCCGTGGAAGGCCGCCAGGGCGGAGGAGTGGGACGGCCAGACGTTCCACACCTGGTCGCGGGCGAACGCGTTGAGCGGCGGGGCGCGGTTCCTGCTGGACGCGTTCGTGTCCTCGACGCTGTCGGTGCGTTCGCGCGACGTGTCGCTGCTGTACGTGCTGCACTACATCGCCGCGGCGGGCAACGCCGCCAACCCCGGGAACATCGACCGGCTCATCAACACCAGGGGCGGCGCGCAGGAGACGCGGTTCGTCGGCGGGTCGGAGCAGATCCCGGTCCGCCTGGCCGCCAGGCTGGGCGAGCGGGTCCGCTACAAAGCGCCGGTGCGCGCCGTCGAGACGGCGGACGGCGGCGTCACCGTCACCGCCGACGGGATCACGGTGACCGCCCGGCGGGTCGTGGTCGCGATGTCCCCGGCGATCGCCGCGAAGATCGACTTCCGGCCGGGGCTGCCCGCCGCGCGCGCCCAGCTCGTGCAGCGGTTCCCGATGGGGTCGGTCGCCAAGTTCGTCGCGGTGTACGACACGCCGTTCTGGCGGGCCGAGGGGCTGAACGGGCAGTCGGTCGCCGACAGCGGGGCGATCGACGCGACGTTCGACAACAGCCCGCCGGACGGGTCGCGCGGCGTCCTCATGGGCTTCATGAACCAGACCAACATCCGGCGGCTGGACGCCGCGCCGGCCGACGAGGTGCGGGTGGCGGGGCTGGACTCGTTCGCGAAGCTGTTCGGGGACAAGGCGAAGGATCCGGTGCGGACGGCGTTCCACCGCTGGGACAACGAGGTGTGGAGCGGCGGCGGCCCCGTCGGGATCACCCCGCCCGGCGCGCTGCTGGACTTCGGCCCCGCACTGCGCGAGCCGTGCGGCCTGATCCACTGGGCGGGCACGGAGACCAGCGACTTCTGGACGGGCTACATGGACGGCGCCGTCCGCTCGGGCGAACGCGTGGCGAAAGAAGTCCACACGGCCCTCTGACCACCCGAGCATGACCCGGGGCGCCACACGCAGCGAACAACCACCACGCGCGAACGCCCCATACTCATGTGCGGCGAGCAACGAGCAACCGCCTCCACCCACGAAACGGCCCGAGACGCCCCACCACCACATGCGGACACCCCACGCCCGCATACGGCGAGCAACGAGCCAACGCCTCCACCCACAGAACAACCCGAGACACCCCACCACCACGTGCGGGCACCCGCGCCGCGTACGGCGAGCGACGGGCGGCCGGTTCCGACCACGGAGCGGCCGGGGCGCCCGGTCTTCGGGCGGGGCCGCCTCAATCTCCATGCGGGGTGGACGGCGGAAGGGCGTTTCCGCTCGCACAAAGCGGTCCGGGGCGCCCCCGGCGCCCCGGACCGCTTTCGCCTGTTGCCGGGTCAGACGTCCTCGGCCATCTCCTTGATCTTTTCGATCAGCGCCAGCCGCGCCTTGTGGTCGCCCGCGATCGGGCTCACGTTGAGGGTGGTGACGCCGGACGCCTTCATGGCGGCCAGGCGCTCGCGGACGTGGCCCTCGGAGCCGATGAGGGACATCTTCTCCAGCAGCTCGTAGGGGACCTTGGCCGCGGCCTCGTCCTTCTTGCCCGCCAGGTAGAGGTCCTGGATCTCCTCGGCCTCCTTCTCCCAGCCGTAGCGGCGGCAGAGGTCGTTGTAGAAGTTCTTGCCCTTGGCGCCCATGCCGCCGATGTAGAGGGCGGCCATCGGGCGGCCGAACTCCAGGAAGCCCTGCACGTCGTCGCCGATGGCGAGCGGGGCCTGGCCGACGATGTCGAGCTCGCCGAGGGAGGGGTCGCGCTTGGCCTTGCCCGCCGCCAGGGACGCGCCCCAGACGTCGGCGGCCTTCTCCGGCAGATAGAAGATCGGCTCCCAGGCGTTGGCGATCTCGGCGGTCATCTCGACGTTCTTGGGGCCGATCGCCGCGACGAGGATCGGGATGTCCTCGCGCACCGGGTGGTTGATGATCTTCAGCGGCTTGCCGAGGCCGGTGCCCTGCCCCTCGGGCAGCGGCATGGCGTAGTGCTTGCCCTCGTGCTGGAGGCGCTCGCGCTTCCAGACCTTGCGGCAGATCTCGACGACCTCGCGGGTGCGGCCGAGCGGCGCGTGGTAGGGAACGCCGTGGAAGCCCTCGATCACCTGCGGGCCGGACGCGCCGATGCCCAGGGTGAAGCGGCCCTCGGAGACGAAGTCCAGGCCCGCCGCGGTCATGGCCAGCAGGGTCGGCGTCCGCGAGTAGATCGGCAGGATGCCGGAGGCGATCTCCACCCGCTCGGTCTTGGCCGCGATGTAGCCGAGCTGGCTCACCGCGTCGAAGCTGTAGGCCTCGGCGACGTAGACGATGTCCAGTCCGGCCTTCTCGTAGTCGGCGAGCTCGGCGACGGTCTCCTTGAAGCCGCCCGAGTAGTTGAGCGCCATGCCGATGCGCATCCGGCGTCCCTTCCGTAAACCGAATCAGATTCCAGTGAGCGTAACGCGTGCGTGGCCGGGTCAGAAGACCGGGCCGCGCAGCGCCTCGATCGTGGCGCGGTACATGTCGGAACGGATCTTCCCGACGACCTTGCCGTCCTTGGGGGCCAGCTCCGCCGCCGTCCGCACGGCGGTCGGCAGCACGTCGGCCTCGGCGGCGGTGAGCCGCACGATCCCGGCGGCCTGCGCCTGCTCGGCGGTGTAGCGGCGGCCGGTGACCATCGCCTCGTGCGCCACGGCCGGGGTCAGCCGGGACTGGATCAGCGCGCTCATGCCGGGCGTGAAGCTCATGCCGAGATCGACCTCGGGCAGGCAGAAGAAGCCGCGGTCGGTGCGCATGACGGCGACGTCGTGGGCGAGCGTGAGCATGGCCCCGCCCGCGAACGCGTGGCCGTTCACCGCCGCGACGGTCGGCAGCGGCAGCTCCAGCAGGCGCGCGTAGAGGGCGTTGACGTCCTTGAGGTACTGCTCGAACCGGTCGCGGTTCTCGCCGAGCCACTCCAGGTCCAGGCCGTTGGAGTAGAACTTGCCGGTGCCGACGGTCACCAGGGCGCGGGGGCCCTCGGTGGCGGCGACCTCGTCCAGGACCTTGTGCACCGCGGTCAGAAAGTCGGGGTGGAAGCGGTTCTCGCCGCTGTCGTAGCGCAGGACGAAGACGTCGCCGTCGCGCTGGAGGTCGATCACTCAGGTCTCCTTACTCACGTGCCTGGAGCAGCACATTACTCGCCGGTAACCGGCGGGAACACCATGCACGTGCTCGTGCCGTGCGCGATCAGCTTGCCGTTCTCGTCGGTGACGCGCCCCTCGGTGGTGGCGACCTTGCGCCCCAGGTGGATGACCGTTCCCTCGCAGCGCAGCTTCGCACCCTCGATGGAGACGGCGCGCACGAAGTTCACCTTGAGTTCGAGGGTGGTGTACCCGGCACCCTCGGGCAGGGAGGTGTGCACGGCGCACCCCATGGCCGAGTCCAGCAGCGTGGAGACGATGCCGCCGTGCACGGTGCCCAGGGGGTTGCTGAACCGGGGGTCGGTGGCCAGCGCGAACACGACGCGGCCCGGCTCCAGCGTCTCGGCGGTCATACCCAGCAGCGCCCCGACGCCGACGCCCTGCTCGACGCCCATGTTGATCAGGTCCTTGAGCTGCTGGAGCCCGGCGGTCGTCGGCGTCTCGGCCACGGCCCTTCCCCCTCGCTGTGTATGACGACTGTCATATGGCAGCGTCGCTATGACACGCGTCATAGTCAAGGCGCGCTGCTTATGATGAATGTCATAATCAGTGGTCATGGGGACCGACAGCCGGGAACGCATGGTGCGTAGCGCCGCCTACCTCTTCCGCGAGCGCGGGTACTCGGGCACCGGGTTCCGGGACGTGATCGCGCACAGCGGCGCACCGCGCGGTTCGATCTACCACCACTTCCCCGGCGGGAAGGTGCAGCTGGCCGAGGAGGCGGTGCGCTACGCCGGGGACTTCCTGAACGCCGGGATCGCGGCGGCCAACGAGGGCGGCGACGCGGCGGCGTCGGTGGACGCGTTCGTCGGCTGGTGGCGGCGGGTGCTGGTGAAGAGCGAGTTCCGGGCGGGCTGCCCGGTGACGGCGGTGACGGTCGAGTCCCACGACGACGCCCCGCAGCTGGCGAGGGCCGCGGCGGCGGCGTTCGACCGCTGGGAGGACACCCTGGCCACCGGGCTGGGCAACGCGGGCGTGCCCGACGAGCGCGCGGCGCGGCTGGCACGGCTGATCGTCGCGGCGGTGGAGGGCGCGACGATCCTGTGCCGCGCCCACCGCGACGTGAAACCCCTGGACGACGTGGTGGCCGAGCTCAAGGAGATGACCCGCCTGGCGGTCGAGTCCGGATCATGACGGCCAGGTCGTGACAGCCGGGTCGTGGCCGTCGGGTCGTGGCCGTCGGGTCGTGGCCGTCGGACAGCGCACCGGACCGTTGCCCTCGGACAGCGCACCGGACCGTTGCCGTCGGACGGCGCGCCGGGTCATGACCGCTGGATGGTGGGCTGGACGGCGCGCCAGGTCATGACCGCCGAGCCGTGACGGCCGGGCGGAGTGCCGGTCAGGTGGGCGTGTTCTCCTTGGCGTCCTGCTCGGCGAGCAGCTCGGCGACGGCCTGGAGGGCCAGCACGTACGAGGTCAGGCCGAACCCGGCGATCGTCCCGGTGGCGACCCCGGCGACGACCGAGGTGTGCCGGAACTCCTCGCGCGCGGCCGGGTTGGAGATGTGGACCTCGACCAGCGGGGCGGTGCGCTGGGCGAGGGCGTCGCGCAGCGCGTAGGAGTAGTGCGTGAACGCGGCCGGGTTGATCACGACGGGGGTGCGCTCGTCGGCGGCCTCGTGCACCCAGCGGATCATCTCGGCCTCGTCGTCGGTCTGCCGAACCTCGACGTGCAGGTTCAGGTGGCGGCCGGTGTCGCGGCACAGCGCCACCAGGTCGTCGAAGGTGTCGGCGCCGTAGACGTCGGGTTCGCGGGTGCCGAGACGGCGCAGGTTGGGGCCGTTGAGCACGAGGACCCGGTTCATCGCGAGACCTCCCGGTAGGCGGCGGTGAGCAGGTCCTCGTCGGGGCCCTCCAGGCGGCCGGGCTCGGCGAGGGCGTCCAGCACCACGAAGCGCAGCGTCGAGCCGCGTGACTTCTTGTCGATGGTCATGGTGGCGCGCAGCTCCGGCCAGGCCTCGCCGCTGTAGGAGGTCGGCAGGCCCACCGAGGTGAGGATGGAGCGGTGCCGGTCCACGACGTCCTGCGGGAGGCGTCCGGCCAGGCGCGCCAGCTCGGCGGCGTAGACCATGCCGATCGCGACGGCGTGGCCGTGCCGGAACCGGTAGTCCTCGGCCTTCTCGATGGCGTGGGCCAGGGTGTGGCCGTAGTTGAGGATCTCCCGCAGCCCGGCCTCCTTCAGGTCGGAGGAGACGACGTCGGCCTTGACCTGGATCGCGCGTTCGATCAGCTCGCGGGTGTGGGGCCCGTCGGGGCGGGCCGCGCCTTCGGGGTCGTCCTCGACCAGCTCCAGGATCTTGGGGTCGGCGATGAACCCGGCCTTGACCACCTCGGCGAGGCCGCTGACGTAGTCCTGCCGCGGCACGGTGATCAGCGTGGTCAGCTCGCACAGCACCCCGGCCGGGGGGTGGAACGCGCCGACGAGGTTCTTGCCCTCGGGGATGTTGATGCCGGTCTTGCCGCCGACGGCCGCGTCCACCATGCCCAGCAGCGTGGTCGGGACGAGCACGGACCGCACGCCGCGCAGCCAGGACGCGGCGGCGAACCCGGCCAGGTCGGTGGTCGCGCCGCCGCCGACGCCGACGACCGCGTCCGAACGCGTCATGCCGAGCCGCGCGAACCGCGACCACAGCCCGGCCAGCACCCCGGCCTCCTTGGCGGCCTCGCCGTCGGGCACCGGGATCGGGTGGACGTCGTACCCGGCCTGCTCCAGCGCCCCGCACACGGGCCGGGCGATCTCGGGCAGGCCCTCGGCGTGCACGACGGCGACGGTGCGGACCCGCTGGCCCAGCATGCCGGCCAGCTCGCCGAGCACGCCGGTGCCGATCACGACGTCGTAGGGGTCGGCCCCGCCCACGTGGACGCGGGACTGGGTCATGGCAGCTCCTTGACGATCTCTTCGGCGACCTCGTCGGGGGTGCGCTGGTCGGTGGCGACCGTGATCACCGCCAGCCGCTCATAGATCGGCAGCCGTTCCTCCAGCAGCTTGCGCAGCTGGGAGCGGGGGTTGAGGACCAGCAGGGGGCGGGCGGAGTTCAGCCCGACCCGCTTGACCGCCTCGGCCAGGCCGACCTGGAGGTACACGACGGTGTGACCGGCCAGCAGCTCCTGCGTCTCCGCGGCGAGGATCGCGCCGCCGCCGAGGGCCAGCACGCCGTCGTGCTCGGCGAGGGCCGTGGCGACGGCGTCGCGTTCCAGGGCGCGGAAGTGCTCCTCGCCGTCGTCGATGAAGATGTCGCTGATCGGCTTGCCGGCGGCGGCCTCGACGTCGGCGTCGGTGTCGCGCAGCACGGCGTCCAGCCGTTCGGCGAGCGCCGTGCCGACGGTGGACTTGCCCGAGCCGGGCGGGCCGATGAGCACTGCCTTGGGAGCCATGGACGCCCCTACTTGATCGTCAGGGAGGACAGGTAGCCGTTCACGTTGCGGGCGGTCTCCTCGGCCGAGTCGCCGCCGAACTTCTCCAGCGCCGCGTCGGCCAGCACCAGCGCGACCATCGCCTCGGCGACCACGCCCGCGGCCGGGACGGCGGTGACGTCACTGCGCTGGTTGATCGCCTTGGCGGGCTCGCCCGTGCGGACGTCGATGGTGTCCAGGCGGCGCGGCACCGTCGAGATCGGCTTCATGGCGGCGCGGGCCCGCAGCACCTCGCCGGTGGTCATGCCGCCCTCGATGCCGCCCGCGCGGTTGGTGCGGCGGCGCACGCCCTCGGGCGTGTTGTCGATCTCGTCGTGGGCGCGGGAGCCGGGACGGCGGGCGGTGGTGAACCCGTCGCCGATCTCCACGCCCTTGATCGCCTGGATGCCCATGAGGATCCCGGCCAGGCGGGAGTCGAGGCGGCGGTCCCAGTGGACGTGGCTGCCGAGGCCCGGCGGGAGGCCGTAGGCGAGGACCTCCACGACGCCGCCGATGGTGTCCCCGGCCTTCTTGAGCTCGTCGACGTGGGCGACCATCCGCTCGGAGGTGCCGGCGTCGAAGCAGCGCACGGGGCTGTCGTCCACGGCGGCCAGGTCGCCCGGGCCGGGCAGGACCTCCGCGGGGGCCTCGACCTCGCCCAGCGCGATCACGTGGCTGAGGACGTCGACGTCGAGGACCTGCTTGAGGAACGCCTTGGCGACCGTGCCGAGCGCCACGCGGGCGGCCGTCTCGCGGGCGCTGGCCCGCTCCAGCACCGGCCGGGCGTCGTCGAAGCCGTACTTCTGCATGCCGACGAGGTCGGCGTGGCCGGGCCGGGGCTGCGACAGGGGCGCGTTGCGCGCCTGGGCGGCCAGCAGCTCGGGGTCCACGGGGTCGGCGGCCATGACCGTCTCCCACTTGGGCCACTCGGTGTTGCCCACCTGGATCGCGACGGGCCCGCCCAGCGTGACGCCGTGACGGACGCCGCCGAGGATCGTCACCTGGTCCTGTTCGAACTTCATGCGGGCGCCCCGCCCATGGCCGAGCCGCCGTCGGCGCAGTTCCTCGGCGATGTCGGCCGAGGTCACGCGCACTCCGGCGGGCAGGCCCTCCACGATGGCGGTGAGGGCCGGGCCATGGGACTCCCCCGCGGTCAACCAGCGCAGCATGCGCCCATCCTTCCATCTCCCGGCATGTGGACGCGCACTTGTCCACAGCCTGAGATGCGGCGATGGTCGGAACCGGACGCCGCCCCGGCCCTCCCGCGTCAGGCGCGGGCCAACACGGTGACGACCGCGTCCCAGTCCCGGGGCGGCAGCTCCTGGCCCGTGCCCGGCAGCCGGACCAGCTCGGCGCCGGGGATCTCCCGCGCCAGCGCCTCGCCGTTCCCGACCGGGAAGAACGGGTCGTCCTCCCCGTGGACGACCACCGTCGGCACGCCGATCCCGCCCAGCCGCTCGCGCCACCGGGGGCCGCAGTCCAGCGCCGCGAACACGGTCCCGAGCTGGTTCGACCGGTGCGCCTTCGCGGCGTCCACGCCCGCCGGCACCACCGTGCGGTCGAAGATCCGGCCCGCCAGGTCGCGCGCCGCCGCCTCGTCGAACCCCGCCGGGCCCGCCAGGCGCCGCGCCCGCTCCACCATGGCCGCCAGCACCGACGCGCGATCGGACCAGTCGGGCTTCGGAGCCGACATGAGGGACCTCATCAGCTCCGCATCGTGCTCGGGCAGGTCGGGGTCCACCGGCCCCGGAGCGTTCGGCCGGGTCGCGATCAGGGTGAGCGCGGTCACCCGGCCCGGGTGGTCGAGCGCCAGGAGCTGCGCGATCCAGCCGCCGACGCCGAAACCCGCCACGTGCGCGGACGGCAGGCCGAGCGCGTCCAGCAGACCGGCCGCGTCGGCGACCAGGTCGCGAAGGGTGTAGTCGGGCGCGTCCGGGTCGACCGTGGTGGAGCGGCCCGTGTCCCGCAGGTCGTACCGGATCACATGGCGCGGCGTCCCCGCCAGCCGCTCGCACAGCGCGTCCGGCCAGGAGAGCATCGAGTTGCCGATCAGCAGCACCGGTGGCGCGTCCGGCTCCCCGAAGGTCTCCGCGCACAGCTCCACCCCGTTCACCGCCACCAAGCGCTCGTCACCCATGCTCGCCACCCCTCGTTCAGTCCCCTCATGACCTGCTCCATGAAGGCGTTGATCTCTTGACCTCGGAGGCGAGGAGAACTCATCGGGCTGCCCTCTCGTCCACCGGATCTTCATGCGGCACGGCCCGCGAACGCGCGGGCGGCGGCCTGGAACGCGTCCGGGTCGGCTCCGGCGAGGTGCTCCATGAGGGCCTCGGCCGTCGAGGCGCTGACCAGCATGAACCCGGCGGCCCGCCACACTCCCCGGTCGCAGATCCAGATGTCCCAGGCGGGGAACAGATCCCGCAGGATCACCAGGAGGACGTCACGGGGCGTCATGCCGCGCTCCGTTCAGGACCGCGTACACGGCCTTGCCGCCGGAGGCGAGGCGGCGGAAGCCCCAGGCGGCGGTCAGCTCGGCGACGATGGCCAGCCCCCGCCCGGTGAACGAGTCCGGCGTCAGCGGCCGGGGCCGGGGCTCACTATCGCCGCTATCGCGCACCTCGACCACGGGCCCGGCGTCCGACAGATAGAGCCGCACGGAGATCATCTCCCCCGGCGCGCTGCCGTGCCTGTAGGCGTTGGTGACCAGCTCCGACACCACGAGCAGGGCGACCCCCACCGCCGCCCGTTCGACCCCCTCGGCCTCAAGCCACCCCCGCGCGAAATCCCGCGCGGTTTTGATCGACTCCGCAACGGAAGCGATCACAAGAATGGACGGGACGGTAGTCGCGGCGGGTGGCGGACTCGCAACTTTTTCGATCATGGCCGCTGCCTCTGGTTCGTGACTGCTGGTCGATGTCGCGTGACTCGCTTCCTATCGACGCACAGCCCGTCATACGGTTATCAGGAAGCGGCGTGGCTCAACATCGCAAGTTCCCGTTGGTTCCCGCTAGGTTGCGGAGGTTCCCATGGCGGCTCGGAAGCGATCTCCAGAGCTGAAGGCATTCGGCACGGAGGTCACTCGCTATCGCGAAGCCGCCAGGATGACGCTCACCGACCTCGCCCATCTGGTCTCCGTCAGCCGCAGCTACGTAGGCCAGGTCGAGGCGGGCACGACACGGTGCCGTGAGGACTTCGCCCGCAGGCTTGATGACGCCCTCAACGCGCAGGGAGAGCTCATCAAAACCTGGAACGAGCTGATACGCGGCACGAAATACCCCAAGTACTTTGTGGACTTCACCAAAGTCGAAGCCACCGCTGTGCAATTCGCGGCGTACGAGGCCTACCTGGTGTACGGCCTGTTCCAGTCGAAGGACTACGCGCACGCCCTACTGGGCAACGACGAGGCCGTGCAGGTCCGCATCGCCCGGCAGGCACGCGTGTTCGCGGAACCTGCGCCCATGTTCTCCGTCGTTCTGGAGGAGAGCGTCCTCTACCGCCAGATCGGCGGTATCCAGGTGATGCGAGAGCAGTGCGAATTCTTGCTGGAGCTGATGGACCGGAAGAACGTCAAACTTCAGGTCGCGCCGACGGCCTACTACCCCGGCGTGCGCGGATCGTTCGTCATCGCCACACAGAGCGACCGCAGCGAAGCGGCGTTCATGATGAAGCCCACGGGCGGCGAGACGACAACGGAGGCGGCCGATCTGATCAAGATGTCAAACGCCATGACTACACTTCAGGCGGAGGCGCTCAACGTGAAGGACACGCGAGCGTTCATCAGAAAGGTGATTGACGAGAGATGGACCTGAGCAACATCACATGGCGCAAGGCGTCCCGCAGCTCCGAAGAGGGCGACAACTGTGTTGAAGTAGGCGCCGTGTCCGCCATTGTTGCCATTCGCGACAGCAAAAACCCGAACGATGGCCTGCTGCTTATCAGCCACGAAGAGGCCCGCGCATTGTCCAAGCGTCTCAAGAACGCCTAGCCTTGCGTGGAAGTGATGGGGAACGAATTGAAGTGGCGGAAGGCTTCACGCAGTCACGCGCAGGGCGACAACTGCGTTGAAGTAGCCGCCATGCCTGGGACCACCGCCATCCGTGACAGCAAGAATCCGAGTGATGGTCTGCTGTTCGTCAGCCGCGAGGATGCTCGCGCGTTGTCCGAGCGCATCAAGGGCCTCTGACCCGTACGCGGAAACGCCCCTCGTTCCGCGCAGGTGGGACGGGGGGCGTTCACGGGTCAGGGGGCGTGCTCGGCGAACGCCCTGCGGCCCAGGTCGATCATCGGCGGACCCGGTAGCGCAGGTGGAGTACCCGGTTGCCCTGGATCACCGTGTCGGGGTCCTCCAGCAGGTGCTGGGTGTCGACCGATCCGAAGTAGCGCTTGCCGGACCCGAACACCACGGGTGCCACGTCCATGGCGACCTCGTCCACGAACCCCGCGGCCAGGATCTGACCGCCGACATCCCCGGCGGCGACCTCGACCGTGCGGTCGCCCGCGAGTTCCTGCGCCTTGGCCATGGCGGCCTCGATGCCATCGACGAAGTGGAACGGTGCCTCGGGGTGCCAGCCCTCGGGCCTCGGCCGGTGCGACACGACGACCATGTGGTCGATCCCGCTCGGAGGCGTACCGTCCCAGCCGTCGGTCATGTCGAAGACGTGACGGCCGACGACCGTGACCCCGATCTGGTCCCAGTACGCCCGGGTGTGGTCGTGGGACGCCTGCGACACCTTCATCTGGCCGCTCTCGTCCAACGGGACGTCGCCGCTGGACAACCACTCGAACAGCGGCCCGACCTGGTCCTTCTCGTCCGCGATGAAGCCGTCGACCGACACCGTGCCGTACATGACGACCTTGCCCATGGGGCCTCCTCCGCTCGGGAAATGCCCATACTGGCGCGTCCGGGGCCGTCGGTTCTTGTAAGAAATCAATCGGCGGGCAGCGGTCCGACGTCGAGCGCGTGGCCTGGATGCTCGCGCAGGAACCGCCGCCGGACCTCCACGTAGCGGGTGGGCGTGAGCCCGGTGAACCTGCGGAACTCGTGACCGAAGTGGGCCTGGTCGAAATAACCGGCGCGGCTGGCGAGGTCGGCCCAGTCGACCGGTCCGGCGGGGTCGATCGCGAGCACGGTGGCGGTGAACCGGTAGGTGCGGGCGAACCGTTTCGGCGTGACGCCGATGATCTCCTTGAACCGTTGTGCCAGGTGAGTGCTGCTGACATTGGCCACCGCGCTCAGGTCGCCGATCGCCACCGCTCCCGTGGTCGCCGCGATGACACCGCTGGTGTGGCGGACCAGCCCCAGACCGGCGGTGTCGCGGAGCCGCCGCATCAGCTCGTCCTCCAGCAGGGTCAGCATCTCGTGCGGCCCGGACGCCATGTCCAGTCGTTCCCGCAGCCCAGCGACGGCGGGTCGGCCCCAGACCTGCTCCACCGTCACCGGACGGTCGCACAACTCGGCCGCCGGCATCGCCAGGAACGGCGCCAGCCCCCACGGCTTGAAGTGCACGCCGACCGACCGGGTCCTCGGCGGGTAACCGAACGCCAGGGCGTGGGCGGGCGTGGTGATCACGCAGCCGTCGGCGTACTCGCCCGTCTCGATGCCGGTGCGGATGCGGAACGGCGCCCCGAGGTTGAGGATGAACACCGCCGACGGCATCGGCGGCAGCGTCAGCCAGGAGTACGGCGACGCGCCCTCCAGGTAGTAGAGGTCGTCGATCAGCCCGTCCAACGGTGGTCGCGGCACTCTGGACACGTATTCCACGCGTCACAGCATCGCCGACACGCGGACGGGCCGCCACAACGCGTGCACCGCGAAGCCAGGCCGTTCCGGAGCGGAACTCCCCAGGGCGACGAACGAACTTTTCGCCGGCCGCTTGCCCAGCGCGGCACCGCCACCCGCGACGACAAGACCGCCGAGTCCCATATCGGCGGGATCCCTCCGGCCGTGGCCACGGAGGTTCACGAGTCGGAAGACCGCTGCCTTCCTACGTTCTGCGGTGCTGAGTGCCCTGACCAGAGCAGTCCCGGTCCGCGATCGCCCATCGCCACCGGCCGGGGAGAGCCGACCGCACAGATCGCGGCCGAGTTGACCGAAGTCCGCTAGGCACCGCACACCGCGTTGCAGGGCCTGCGCCGCGTCAGCCCCACCCCGCACCCCGACGGCGGGGCCCGGCTGGGGTACCGGTTCCCCCAGCAGATCGGGATGTCCAGACCGGCCGCCGGGTGGGCGCCCGCCGTCACAGATGCCCTGACCCGCGGATTGGTCGGGGTGTGCAGGTCGCCGGGCTGTCCGCTCCAGCGGTACCGGTCCGGCGACGAGGCTCGCGGCCGGGCCGAGCCGCGGGTCGTGTTCTCGGGATGGCTATGGGGTGTGGAACCGCACCTCGGGGTTGTTCCGCGACGGGCCGTCCAGCAGGGGCTGCGGGACGCGTCGCAGATGCAGGTCGAAGAAGGCCCCGACGTAGTCACGGACGATCTTGTCCGAGCGCGCGCCCGACAGCCCCTGCCGCGGATCCGACCGCGGCGGGCCGAGCTGATCGCCGAGCACGGGGACGTCGCAGAAGGTGAAGTGGTCCGAGCCGGCGACGGTCAGCCATCGCCTCCAGCCGTCCAGCCGCCGCCACGTCCGGTCCCACGTCTCGTCCTCGCCGCCCGGACGGTGGGTCTGGTCGTCGGTGCCCAGCATCAGGAACGGCCGCCCGCCCATGGCGCCGTCCGGCACGGGGTCGGCGAAGGACCCGTCCATGTTGACACCCGCCCGCATCCGGGGGTCGCGTGTCATGGCCGACGCCGCGGTCGTGCCGCCCAGCGAGTGCCCGGCCATGCCGATCCGCCGCCTGTCGATCAGGTGTGCGTGGCGCCAGGCCGGACGGCGTCCGGTCAGCCGGTCCAGGACGAACGACACGTCCCGGCTCCGGCCCACGGCGGCCCTTGCGAAGTCCTCCTTGGTCCTGGCCTTCTCGCAGGCGAGGCAGGTCAGCATCCGGCCGCCCGGGAACCGCGCGCCCACGGACTCGTAGGCGTGGTCCACCGCGGCGACGACGTAGCCGCGGCTGGCGAGCTCCTCTCCCAGGCCGGTGAGGGTGTAGCGGGACACGCTGAAGCCGGGGGAGAGCACCACCAGCGGGCGGCGTCCCGGCAGCGGTCGCGCGTCCACCCGGGCGTTGGTGCGCGTGGCGCTCACCGTCTCGGCCGGGACGACGCCGTCCAGGTCGCGGTCCTCCAGGAACAGCCGGACCTCCTCGGTGGTGGCATACCGCGCTCGGGCGCCGGGACCGGGCAGCGCCGGATAGTAGATGCTGAGCATCAGTTCGCGGGCGCTCGCCCCGGGTGCCCACGGGTCCTTGCGCGTGGGATCGACCAGGTGCAGCGTCGAGCGGCCGACCGCGTACGGTCCGGTGGGACGAGGGAGCCGCAGCCGCGCGTTCTCGGCGCTGCCGGACGCGGGCGCGGGGGTCGGCGACGCCGAGGCGGCGCCGGCGACGGACACCGACACGGCGAGCGCGAGTACAGCGACGCTCGTCTTGCGAAGGGTTCTGGTCACACGCCCACGCTAGGTCGCACCCCTGGCCGGGCGCGTCAGCCTTGCGGCTGTCGCCCACCGACCGCGAGTCCGACGGTTCCTGTAGTACTCCAGACTGATGACGACGACGTCTTCCGCTGTCAGAGGCGTCGTGCCGCCTGGTGGCTCCGCCCGTCAGCGCACCGGACCGCCACGGCGCTGTCGTGTCGGCCCAGCTCACCCGGCGATGTCCGGTGAGCAGGTGAGTCATGGCCTCCGTGAGCCCGCCGGGCAGCCACGGCGTCACCTGCGCAGGGCGCGATCCCAACGCACCTGAAGTGGGCATAAGACACTTTCGTCCCGTGGGATGTGCGTATTCTCCTCGTGAACTCTGGC
This sequence comes from Actinomadura kijaniata NBRC 14229, assembly GCF_001552175.1. Taxonomy (GTDB): domain Bacteria; phylum Actinomycetota; class Actinomycetes; order Streptosporangiales; family Streptosporangiaceae; genus Spirillospora; species Spirillospora kijaniata. Next base: position 10,097 of record NZ_BCQR01000124.1, on the reverse strand, counting down.
GCGGCGACAGGAAGGACGCGGGGAGTGAACGGAAGCGGGGACGGGGCGCGGTGGAATCCCTACGGAGGAGGCCAGCCGCCGGGGCCGGGGTGGCCGCCGCCTCCGCCCGTACCGCCGATGGGTGCGCGGCCGCCGGTTCCGGCGCGCCGGCTGACCTTCGGGCGTCTCTTCAATCCGATCGCCGTGGGGCGTGCGGTGTTCACGCCGTCGCGGCCGGACCGTGTGCATGACCCGGTGGTGAGGAGGGTGCAGGTCTGGCGGTCGGTCGTCGGCCTGGTCGCCGTCACGTGGATGATGGTGTCCTACGGGCTGGCGTCGAACGCCGACGCCGTGGTGGACGACCGCTTCGGCCAGATCCGCACCACCCTCATCACGTTGGCGGTGACGTTCCCGATCGCCGTCGCCGTCTTCATCGCGGCGGCCCGCCCGCCCAACCGGGGCCTGTTCCTGCGCCGCGTGGGCAAGCCCGCCGGGGCGCTGCTCGCGCTGGTCGTCACGATCGCCGCGCCGAGACTGGCCACGGGGCTGGGCTACGTGACCGAGGAGACCGACTGGACGGCCTCGCCGGGGCGGGTGGTGCTGCTGTTCGCGCTGGGCGCGTTCGGGTTGTGGCTCATTCCCTTCGTCCTCTACGGCATCCCGCTGTCGCTCGTGCACGTCTTCCGGACGGCGGACATCCACGAGACGATCCCGCCGCTGCTCGCGATGCTGCTCGTCTGGGAGGTCGCCCTCTTCGACGTGTTCCGGGGCGCCTACGACAGCGTGCCGTTCGGGGTGCGAATGGCCTTCCTCCTGGGAGCCCCGCTGTCCGTCACCGTCCTGGCGGTGTGGGAGCTGCGGCGGCTGCGCAAGCGGCACGGCATCACCCTGCGCGGAGCGCTGCTCCGCTGAACCGCGGGCCGGCCATCAAGGCGAATGCGATGGATTCCCAGGATTTCTGCTCACCGTGGAATCACCTCAGCGCGCGAAAAGGAATCATTCACCTGCGGTGAAGTAATCATGAAAGCGTCCTGACGCCGTCGGCTGCTTGAGTGAATCGCGATCGGCCATCCGATAGGGCGATCAGCAGGTACACGCGGAAGAAGGGACCAGCAAATGGTGCGTGTGAAGCCACGCAATCTCCGGGCCCGGCTGGGGGCGACCCTGGCCGTGACCGCCGTCGCGGTCGCGCCCGGTCTGGCCACGGTCGACGCGGCGCACGCGGAGACGAAGGCGGACCGTTACTGCGCCGTTCTCGTCGGCAAGGCGACCGGGGGGAAGCCCTCGCCGGTGCTCGCCCGCGCCTGCGACGGCACCTCGGCCGCCAACGCCCGCGCGAAGATGCTCCAGGCGTCCAAGGACGGCCCGCAGGCGACGGCGCTCGCCGCCACCCTCCTGATGACCTGGTACGCGAACACCGACTACCGCGTGCCCGCGACGAGCGTCTACGGCAGCGCCGGTCCGTGTGACAGCGCGGGCTACCGGCTCCGCCCCGACAGCTACTGGAGCCGCAACCTGAGCTCGGCCCGGGGGTCGGGCTCCTGCAACACCGCGCGGTTCGCCAACATCGCGGGCACCTACTCAAGGACGTTCGCGCTGCCGGTGCCCTACCTCGGTTCGGCTCTCAACGACAACGTCGGAACCATCTGGGTCTACTACCGCTGAGCGGTACCCGCCTCACGTCCCGTTCCACGGGGTCCAGGGCCGAGCCGCCCTGGACCCCGCCGGGGCCGGACCGCCCACAGGCCGGTCCCGTACGCCGCCAGCCCGAGCAGGATGAACCCGGCCGCGACCGGGTAGCCCAGACCGGGCGGCATGTACGTGGCCAGGAACCAGGTGTGGTGCCGCATGTCCCTGGCCACGAAGACGGTGGCGACGACGCCCTGCGGGATCAGCGGGATGGCCCCGCCGCCGAAGCACCACACGGCGATCGACTTCCGTGTGTTGGACAGGTGGTCGAACCGGGACCGCGTCGCCGCCTGCGGCTTGCGTCCGGTCCGCATCATGTGCAGCAGTTCCGGGCCGTGCGAGCTCAGCCGCCGCTCGGCCAGCAGGCCGAAGCCCCAGTAGCACAGCGCTCCGGTCGCGACGCCGACGGCCACACCGGGCCAGCCGGTCCAGAGGGCCACCAGCCCGGCGGGCACGCCCGTGAGGATGACCAGCACGAGCATCGCGTAGGCCAGCCCGGTCTGGCCGCCGTCGTCCTCGCTCGTACGCAGGGGGTTGCCCGCGCGGCGGTGCGGGTCGGTGCCGGGCACCAGCCCGTACACCGACACCAGCGGCGCCAGCCCGGCCGCGCCGCCCAGCAGGGCGGGCAGCAGTGCCAGGACCAGCGGCCACGGACCGCCGTTGATCGCGGTGCCCGCCACGGTCAGCGCGGTCGCCACCGGCGCCTGCGCCGACAGCCACGCCAGCTGCCTGCCGCGCACGTCGCCGGCGCCCGGGATCATGATGGTCAGCCACAGCGCGGTGCCGTCGGCCGCGTACAGGTTGGCGGCCAGGCTCGCGGCCATCACGACGAAGATGGGACCGGCGTAGGGCAGCATGCCGTCCCAGCCGAGGAGCAGCGGGCTGGCCGCGAAGCAGACGCCGTACGACAGCGCGAAGCTCAGCTGGTGGTTGCGCACCAGGTCACGCGACCACGTCCGCAGCTCCCTGGCGACGACCGCGCCGCCGGCGGTGGACGCCGTGATCGGGCGGCGCGGCCCGCGCGCGGAGGTCCGCGTCGCGCCCACGCGCCGGCCGAGCAGCGCCGCCCACGCGCTCAGGAGCAGGAACGCCAGCACGGCCAGCGCCACCAGCGCCCACCAGTCGCCCCGGACGGCGAGCAGGCCCCAGCCGGAGGGCAGGTACCACGCGGCCGCGGGCACGCCGGTCTGGTCGAAGGCCACGAAGAAGATCCAGATCTGCCCGAGCGCCGCCAGGGCCGCGCCGTTGAGCACCCCGGACGCGACGGCGCCCGGCCGGGTCCGCAACGTGACCCCGACCAGCGCCACGAAGACCTTCGCCAGCAGGACGAACACGGCCAGTTGCAGCACCATCGCGGGAAGCGCCACCAGGGCGTTGGCGACGCCGAGCCGCACCCCGGAGACCAGCAGCCCGAGCAGGGCCGCCAGGCTCACCAGCGGCGCGACGCCGACGAAGGCCGCCACCAGCAGCCCCGTCGCCAGGCGGCGCGGCGGCAGGCCGAGCATCGAGAAGTGCTCCGGCCGGAGCGTCTCGTCGCCGCCTCCCGCGAACACCGGGCCGAGCATCCAGCCCAGCGCCCAGGCCGCGTATCCGGCGGCCAGCAGGTCCGGGTCGAGGAAGGCCAGGTAGATCGTTCCAGCCGCCAGCAGCGCGCCCAGCGAGGCGCCCGTGGTGGCGGTCTCCGACCCCCGGCCCCGGAACGTGTGCCGGAGCACCGCGACCTTCATCCGGGCCATGGTCAGCGCGACAGCCACGACAGCTCCCTGACGCCGCCGTCCCGGCCGCCGACCAGCTCGACGAAGGTGTCCTCCAGCGAACGCCCGCCGCGGACCTCGTCCAGCGTGCCGGCCGCGGCCACCCTGCCCTCGTCGATCACCGCCACGTGGTCGCACAACTGCTCGACCAGGGCCATCACATGGCTGGACAGCACGATCGAACCGCCGCCGGCGACGAAGCCGCGCAGGATCGTCTTGATCGTGGCGGCCGACACGGGGTCCACCGCCTCGAACGGCTCGTCCAGCACCAGCAGGCGCGGCGCGTGCAGCAGCGCGGTGGCCAGCCCGATCTTCTTGCGCATGCCGGTCGAGTACTCGATGACCAGTGTGCGGTCGGCCCGGTCCAGTTCCAGGAGGGCCAGCAGCTCGGCGGCGCGCCGCGCCACGACGTCCCGGTCCAGCCCGCGCAGCAGGCCCAGGTAGGTGAGCACCTCGCGCCCGGTCAGCCGCTCGGGCAGGGCCAGCCCGTCGGGCAGCACCCCGACCAGGGCCTTGGCGCGCCCGGGAGCCGACCAGACGTCCTCGCCGAAGATCGTGGCGCTGCCGCCGTCGGGCCGCAGCAGGCCGACGGCCATGGACAGGGTGGTCGTCTTCCCGGCGCCGTTCTGGCCGACGAGACCGAAGAAGGAGCCTTGGGGGACGTCGAGGTCGAGGGCGTCGACGGCGAGGGTGTCGCCGAATCGCTTGGTCAGGCCGCTGAGGCGCAGGGCCGGGGTCACGGCGTTCTCCAGGTGGCGAGAGGGGTCCGCTCCCCGCGGGTGGGGTCGGGGGAGGCGCTGCGGGCGTTGGCCGCCATGCTTGAGGATCCCGCGGCGCGACCGCGCCGGGCATCGACCATCACGCTGGAACCGGCATCCACCGATCGGCCGATGGCGGCGGGCCTTCGGGTGGCGGTACGGGCCTACTGCCCCCGCCACGCGAACTCGGTCAGGAGCCGCGGGACGTCGGGGGTCAGGAGCAGCGCGGCCAGCCCCGTCTCGCGCCGCACCATGACACCGGCCGGGACCCACGCCTCCTGCCCGCACAGCAGGATCTCGACGGGATCCGAGTCCGGTGACTCCTCCAGCCAGTACCACGTGCGGTCGTGCAGCAGCGAGACGGTGCTGAACCCGTCGTGCAACGAAACGATCATCGCGCCGTCCTCGTCGTCGCAGCCGTACGAGAACACCGGCTCGTGGTCGGGAACGTACAGGCCGGGCAGCTCGTCGACCGTGATGCTCCGGGGCGCCGCGTACGGCCGGTACGTCTCCATCTCGTACGACATGAGCCGATCCTAGGACCACCCCTCCCGCCTCCCGGGGGACGGGACGGCCGTAGCGATCTTCCATCTCTTTGATTGCCGTGAGTTACAGAGTACTCACTCAGGGTTATGTCAGGGATGTCTGTGACATGACAAGAAAGATCATGAGAAAGGAAAGATCATGAACTTCACCGCACGCACCCTGTCGGGCACGTCGCGGGTCGCCGCCCTGGCGATCGCCGGTGCCGCCGCCGCGGCCGCGCTGGGCTACGCGGGGACCGCCAGCGCCGATCCCGGCCCGATTCCCGCCTGGAAGTGCGAGAAGGCCGGCGGCACGGTGATCCCGATCGGTGACGACTTCGTCTGCTACGGCGGCTACTTCAACGGCGAGCCGGTCTACAAGGACCACAAGCACTACAAGGACCACAAGGACCACAAGGACCACGACAAGCACTAGACGCCGGCGGCGCCGCGAGCCGGTCATCCGGCTCGCGGCGTCGTCCCGTCGCATGCGCGAACGGCCCGGTGGGTGGAGGTCCCCGCCGGGCCGTCCCGCCGCTGGACGCCGCGTCGTGGAACGGCGGCGGGCAGGCCGGGGCCTCGCGCCCGTGGTGCCGGTCGAACGCCTCCCGGCCGGTCAGACCTCCAGCGGTACGGCGTGGATCTCGTCCGCGGGATGGCCGGCGCGCTGGTGGATCCGCATGACCGCCTCCGCGGACGGCGCGTCCGACAGGCAGTAGATGACGCCCTCGTCGGGGTCGGCCCAGGCGTGCTCGAAGACGACGCCCTCCTCCGACTGGATCGCGAGGTCCGCCTGGTGCGCCTGGCTGAGCTGCTCGGCGCTGATTCCGTTCATGCCCCGGTGGACATCCATGAACTTGGTCATTGCCTTCCCCCCGTCGGCCCCGGCGAGATCACCGGTGACCTGGTAGAACCTGTGCTTCACCCCATGCTGCGCCTCGGATGTCCGGATGCGCCAGCCCCGGACGGGGAGCCATCCGGCCGCTTCGCGTTCTCCGGCCGCCGCGGCGCGCGCCCTCAGCCGAGCTGCTCCATCAGCAGTTCCGCGGCCAGGGACGCGCCGTCGGTGCGGGCCTTCTCCGCCACCGCGGCCGCCCGCTCGGCGGCCTCGGGGGCCAGCGCCGTCTTCAGCGCGGACGCCAGCGACCCGGCGGTCGGGGCCGGGCCGTCGTGGACCGTACCGATGCCCAGCTCGGCGACGCGGCCCGCCCAGTAGGGCTGGTCCGCCCCCTGCGGGACGACCACCTGCGGCGCGCCGGCGCGGGCGGCCGTCGTGGTGGTGCCCGCGCCGCCGTGGTGGACGACCGCGGCCACCCGGGGGAACAGCGCCTGGTGGTTGACCTCGCCGACGACGAGGAAGTCGTCCCGCTCGTCGACCGCCGACAGGTCGGCCCAGCCGCGCATGACCACCGCGCGGCGGCCGTGCGCGCGGACCGCCTCGACGACCGCGCGGGACAGGTCCGTCGCGGCCTTCATCGGCATGCTGCCGAACCCCACGTACACCGGCGGCTCCCCCGCGTCCAGGAACGCCCGCAGGTCGTCCGGCAGCGGGCGGTCGTCCGGCAGGAACCACGCGCCGGTCTGCACGACGTCCAGGTCCGACGGCTCCCGCCACGGGTCCAGGACCGGGTCGCTGGCCAGCCAGTTGCGCGCGCCGAACAGGAAGGAGGCGACGTCGTCCACCGGCGGCAGGCCGAGCGCGGCCCGGTTGGTGTTGACCGCCTCGCCGAACAGCGCGTTCATGTGCCGGTCGTGCAGCTTCCACAGCGCCGGGACGTCGGTCACCTCCGGCGGGTACGACTGCCCCGGGTAGGCCAGCGGCGCGCGGTACGGCGACGGCAGCGTGAGCTGCTGGAAGGTCACGTGGATCCAGGGAACGCCCAGTTTCTCGGCCACCGACCGGGCCCCGCCCACCACCGCCGGCACGCCGGTCGCCACCAGCGCGTCACACCCCTCGGCCACCTCGCGGAGCACCTCGCGCTGGCCGTCGGCCAGCTCGACCGAACGCCGGGCGACCATCTCCCCCGCGGACGGCGTGGCCGCCCCGGCCGGCGGCGGCGCCCCGGTGGTCAGCGCGCGCGCCGACGGCCCGAACGGCATCAGCGGCACCCCGAGCGCCTCCAGCCGCCGCGCGAAGTCCTCGTCCGGCGGCGCGCACACCCGCACGTGCGCGCCGCGTTCCCGCAACCGCACGGCGAACGCCACCATCGGCTCGACGTCTCCGCGCGACCCGTACGTCGACAGCACCACACGCATTTCATGCCCCCTGTTTTCGCTGGTTATTGCCACGGCGAGCAATTGTGCATCATGAACCGGTGGTTGCTACAAGTCCCCCTCTCTGCTATATATTGAAAATGGCGGGAGGTTTCCTTTTCCCGAATCCGCGCGGCCTCACTGCCGGTGTTTCCAGAAAACCGCCAGGAAGGGCCTGTTCCCGTCGGCCGCGTCCGGAACGACGCACACTCCCGCGAACCGCTCCCCCACGTCCGCAGCGGCGAGCCCGTCCGCCTGCGCCAGATCGACGACATGCCCCGCGAACACGGCCATCCTCCGCCGCGCCCGTTCGGGCACCGCGGGCACCCGGTGGTCCGATGGCGTCCCCAGGTGAAGCAGGGAGTCGTAGATGTGGCGCAGCTCGGCCGAGGGCTCGGTGCCCAGCTCCTCGACCAGATGGCGTCTGAGCCGTTCGTAGTGGGCCAGCGCCTCGGCCTGCCGTCCGCAGCGACCGAGCGCGACCAGCAGGCGTCCCCACAGCGACTCGCGCAGCGGATGGCGCGCGGTGAGCTCCATCAGCTCCGCGACCGGCTCGCCGTGGCGTCCCTCGGCCAGGTCCAGGTCGATCCTCCGCTCGACCGCGCCGAGATACGACTCCAGCAGGCACGCCGACTCGGACGCGCCCAGCCAGTCCGAGTCGACGCCTTCGAACGGCGGACCGCGCCACAGCGCCAGCGCCTCCTCCAGCGCCGCCCGTTCCGCGGCCGTGCCCCGGGCCCGGCCCGCCTCGGCGAGCAGGCGGCGGAACCGCAGCACGTCGATCCGGTCGGGATCGGCGTCCAGCCGGTAGCCGTCGGGCATCGTGCGGACCGCGTCCGGGCCGAGCACGCGGCGCAGCCGGGCGACGTAGGTGTGGACGCCCCGCCGCGCGTTGGCCGGGAAGTCCTCCCCCCACAGCGCCAGGGCCAGGCGTTTCACCGAGACCGTGTCGCCCGCCGACAGCGCCAGCGCGGCCAGCAGCGTTCGCAGGCGACCGGCGGTGAGCCCGACCGGGGTCCGGCCCCGGCGCACCTCCAGCGGCCCCAGCAGGGAAACGGCGAGTTCTCTTCCGTCGTTCATGGGGTCACCCTCCCTGGCCGACACGGCCCCTGACGTCCGTCAGGCGGCGGTGAAAGGAGTACGCCGCCGGACGCAGGAGCGCCCCCGCGCGACGGCACGGCCGGATGACCCCCGCGCCCCGGCGGTGAAGGCGATCCGACACCGATCCGAAGCCGTCGGCGGATTGACTGGCACCTGTCCGGAGATGGCGAAGTCCTCCTGGAAGGGGAGCGTTGTGAAAGCAGCCGTACTCACCGTCGCCGTGGTGGCCTCGGCGGCCGTCCTCGGGACGGGGCCGGCCGCCTCGGCGGCGCAGGCGTGTCCCGCGAACTCGATCTGCGGGTGGAGCGGAACCCACTTCACCGGGGTGATGAGGTCCTTCCCCGCCGGCGCGGGCTGCGTGGACTCGCCGCTGGCGCTCCGCTCGGTCGCCAACACCTTCCCCGGAGGGGTCGGGGTCCAGGCCACCGCCCACGTCTACGCGGGCTCGGGCTGCGGCGGGCGGCTCCTCGCCGTCGTGCGGCCGGGCGACAGGGTGCCGGTCCTGTCCGCTCCGGGAACGAGCGTCCTCCTCACCGTGTGACGAAACCTGTGCCGCCCCTGCCGGGCGCGTACGGAGTCGCATGTCCTCCCCCTGATCCGGAACCGCGTGCACCGTGATCTCACTGTGCTGCCGTCCCGGCCCGGGGCCAAGGAACCGGCGGCGACCGGTCCGGAATCTTGGGGATCGTGTCCTCGCGGCGTAGGGTCGCGCCATGACGGAACGGCGTGTGGTCGTCGTCGGATACGAGGCGGCCGAGCTGCTCGACATCGCCTGCATCACCACGAGCCTGGAGATCGCCAACCTGCACGGGGCATCGCCCGCCTACGACGTGCGGCTGGCCAGCCCGGGAGGCCGTCCCGTCCGGTGTTGCAGCGGGCTGACGCTGCTGGCCCAGGAGGCGCTCGAACGGGTCACCGGGCCGCTCGACACGCTCGTCGTCGTGGGCGGCACCGGGCACGCGGCGGCGGCCGGCAACCGCCTCATCCTCGGCCATGTCCGGCGGCTGTCCCGGGAGAGCCGCCGGACCGCCTCGGTGTGCACCGGGGCGAGCGTCCTGGCCGCCGCGGGGCTGCTGGACGGCCGGCGCGCCACCACCCACTGGCGGTGGGCGCCGAGCCTGGCCGCGCGCTACCCCAAGGTCGTGTTCGACCCCGACCCGATCTTCATCCGGGACGGCGGGCTGTGCACGGCGGCCGGCGTCACCAGCGCCCTGGACCTCACCCTGGCCTTCGTCGAGGAGGACGAGGGGGCCGCGCTGGCGCGCAGCGTCGCCCGCAACCTGGTGACCTACCTGCAACGCCCCGGCAACCAGGCGCAGGTCAGCATGTTCACCGACACCCCGCCCCCGGACAACGACCTGGTCCGGCGGACGGTCGACCACGTCACCGGCCATCTGGACGCCGACCTGGCCACCGCCACGCTCGCGGCCCGCGCGGGCGTCAGCGAGCGGCACCTGACCCGGCTGTTCCTGCGGCACCTCGGCCAGCCGCCCGCGCGGTTCGTGCGCCGGGCCCGCACCGAGGCCGCCGCCCACCTCCTGGTCTCCACCACCCTGCCCCTGGCGGCCGTGGCGTCCCGCTGCGGCTTCGGCACGGTCGAGACGCTGCGGCAGGCGTTCGTCGCCCGCTACGGCGTCCCGCCCTCGCGGTACCGGGCGACCCACTCCTCCGTCAACGCGTGACCCGCGGCCCGGCGCCTTCCGGTCCGGACCCGGTCAGCGCGGGGCCTCGGCCGTGGCGAGGGCGGTGCGGACGAAGGCGGCGACGGCCGGGGAGCGGGACTCCTGCGGCCAGGCCAGGGAGAGGGTGAGCGGGGGCAGGTCGGTGACGGTCCGGTAGGCGACGCCGGGACGGGGGTGGCGCCGCGCGAGCGAGGCGGGCGGGAACCAGACGAGGCCGCCCAGCTCGACCAGGTTGAAGATCTGCGCCAGGTCCAGGCGCCGGGGCGCGACCCCCGCCACGCCCGGACGGCCCGTCGCGGGCCGCCATGCGGGGGCGTCACCGGTGGGCGGGCGCCCGTCCCGGTCGGCGGGCGCGCC